>CAISJD010000001.1 GCA_903885605.1 uncultured Chthonomonas sp.
TCGCTTCTCTAGAGAAGCTGAGCGTGCTCGAGCTCGTAGAGCTTACCAAGGCCATCCAGGACAAGTGGGGCGTCTCCGCGGCCCCCGTCGCCGTCGCAGCCGCCGCGGCCGCGCCCGCTGAGGCCGCCGCCGAGGTCGAGGAGAAGACCTCCTTCGACGTCATCCTGAAGGGCGCCGGCGACAAGAAGATCCAGGTGATCAAGGTCGTCCGCGAGCTGACCGCGCTGGGCCTGAAGGAAGCGAAGGACCTGGTCGAGGGCGCACCGCAGCCCGTGAAGCAGGGCCTGAACAAGGACGATGCCGAGGCCGCCAAGGCCAAGCTCGAGGCCGAGGGCGCGAGCGTCGAGATCGTCTAGCCATCTGCTTCGCCCGGCTGGCCGGGCGTCTCCGCAGAGGTCGAACGGCCGGCGGCCCCAAGCTGCCGGCCGTTCGTGCGCCCGGCCCCTTCAGCTTGACTCCCGGCAATGCCCGTGTTCTATACTATGCTATGTCCCCGAGCCTGAGCCCGTTCGATGAGGTGGGTGCGTGAACCTGGAGCAACGTCAGGGGCGCATCCTTCAGGTCATCGTTGATGACTACGTAGCCACCGCCGAGCCGGTCGGTTCCGAGTACCTTGCCCGGAACTACGACTTCGGTTGCCGCGGCGCGACGTTGCGCAACGACATGTCCGAGATGTCGACCCTGGGCTTTCTGGTTCAACCGCATACGTCATCGGGCCGCATACCCACGCCCCAGGGCTATCGCTACTATGTGAACCGCCTCATGACGGTGCCTGAGCAATCCCCGCAGGCGTCGTTCCACGGAGCCGCGCCATGGCGGGACCGTCCCGATGTGGAGGACCTGGTCCAGGCCGCATGCCGCCTCCTGTCGGAACTGACGAGGTACCCGTGCGTGGCGTCTCCTCCGGTGGCGCACGCTGCCCATCTGGTCCGCGTCTTCGTCGCCCCGGCCAGCTCCCGCCACATCCTGGTGGTGCTCCTCTTCTCCACCGGCCAGGTTGAGCATCGCGTCGTGGAGTTCGACCCGGCTCCGTCGCCGGCCGTCCTTGAGAGGGTCACCGGCTTCCTCGACGCCGAGTTGGCGGGCGCCGATGTCGCCCACCTCGCGGCAGGTGTCTCGCTTCGGCCGTCGGGGCAGATGGAGGCCTGGCGCGGGCTGATCGACACCGTCGGACGTGAGGTGGTGGCTTCGGCGCGGTCGATCTTCCAGGGGCGCGTCTTCCTTGAGGGGACCGAGCATATGCTGCGCCAGCGCGAGTTCCGCGATGTCGCCGCGCTTGAGCGCCTCCTGCAGGTGCTTGCCGAACACGACCTGCTCAGCGAGGTCTTCAGCCGCTCGCTGAACGAGGAGGGCGTCATGGTCTCCATCGGACCGGAATCCGGGCATGAGGCCATGTCCTTCTGCAGCGTCGTCTCGACCCCGTACATGATCGGCGATCAGGCCGGCGGGTTCATCGGCGTGCTTGGACCGACCCGCATGCCGTATGGCGCGGTGGTCGCCCATGTATCGATGGTAGCCCGGGAACTCTCAATCGTACTCACGCGCTCAAGCCTCTGCTAGCCCCGCAAGGGCTTGCAGTGTGCGCTTGCGGCGTGCGCCGGCGGCGGTATCCTCGTTTACGGCCTCCCGTCGCTTACTATCGTCCGAAAGGCGTCCCCATATGAACCGACGTTCGCACAAGCCTCGCAATGGACCCGCAGAAGCGCCACCTCCGGAGACCCCGCAGGAGGCCGTGGATCAGCAGGAGCAGGCTGAGGCCGCCCCCGAGTCGCCCTGCGCCGAACTCGCGGCTAAGCTGGACGAGTGCGCCAGGGAGCTGGATCAGGAGCGCAATGCCAGGCTTCGTGTTCTCGCCGATATGCAGAACTACCGTCGCCGGGCCGAGGAGCAGAAGCGCGACGCCGCGCAGTTCGCCATCAGCGACTTCGCCGAGGGCCTGCTGCCGGTTCTGGACAACTTCGACCGGGCACTGGCCTCCGCTGTGAAGGCCCAGAGCTTCGAGGCCCTCATGAGCGGCGTCGCACTGACGCAGAAGCAGCTCTCCGACGTGCTGAAGCGCAACGGCCTTGAGCCGATCGAGGCCGCCGGCCTGCCGTTCGATCCCAACCTGCATGAGGCGATCCTGACCGCCGAGGCCGACGATGTGCCCGAGAACACCGTTATTGAGGACCTTCAGCGCGGGTACACGCTCCACGGTCGTGTGCTTCGCGCATCCAAGGTCAAGGTCTCCGTTCAGCCGTGACCGGCCCCGAGCCTCGCTTCGGCACCGACGGCATCCGCGGCGTCGCCAACCGCGGACTGACCGCGCACCTTGCCCTGAAGCTCGGCATCGCCGCCGCGCATGTCCTGAGTCGCCACGGTGTGGACCGGCATGTCGTCGTTGGCCGCGACACGCGCCTGTCGGGTGATATGCTCGAGGCCGCCCTGAACGCCGGTCTGGCCGCCACAGGATGCCGCGTGACCAACGTGGGCGTGATGCCCACTCCGGCCGTATCGCGCATGGTGGTGCTGGCCGGGGCCGCCATGGGGGTCGTGATCTCTGCAAGCCACAATCCGTTCGAGGATAACGGCATCAAGCTGCTGGGACCCAACGGACGCAAGCTCTCCGATGCTCTGGAGTGTGAGATCGAGGCCGCGCTGGATGTCTGGGAGACGCTGCCCCGGCCCACCGGCGCCGAGATTGGCCGCATCGTCTCCTCTCGCGAACTCGTTGCGGAGTACGTCGCACACCTGACTGCCTCGTCGGCGGTGACGCTCGATGGCCTGTCGTTGGTCCTCGACTGCGCCAATGGAGCGACATGGGCCATCGCACCCAAGCTGTTCGCCAATCTTGGCGCTCGCGTCGATGTCATGCACGCCGCGCCGGATGGGGCCAACATCAACCACGGATGCGGCTCGACACACCCCGGCGGCCTCGCCCAACGGGTCAGGAAGAACGGCGCCGATGCAGGCCTCGCGTTCGACGGCGACGGAGACCGCGTCATCATGGTCGATGCCGGCGGACGCGTCGTCGACGGCGACCGGATGATGCTCATCCTCGCCGAAGGCATGCGCCGCCGGGGTGAACTGGCCCACGATACGGTGGTGGCGACCATCATGAGCAACGCCGGCTTCGAGACTGCCCTGGAGGACCGCGGCATGCGCCTCGTGCGGACCGACGTGGGCGACCGGTACGTCGCTGAGGCCATGGATGCCATGGGCGCGGTGTTGGGCGGCGAGCAGTCGGGCCACGTGCTCATGCCTCGGTACACGCCCACCGGCGACGGTATGCTCACCGGTTTGAGGGTGCTGGCCGAGTGCCGCGCCACGGGCAAGCCGCTGGCTACGCTGGCAGACGGCATGGAGACGCTGCCGCAGGTGCTGCGCAATGTGCGCCTGCGTGATCGCGAGGCATGGAAGAGCGACGCTACGGTATCCGCGCTGATCGGCCAGGCAAAGGCCGAGGTCGGGCATCCGGAGTGGGTCTCCGTACGCGCTTCAGGCACCGAGCCGCTTGTTCGCGTGATGGTCCAGGATCGCGACGCTACCCGCGTCGACCGGCTTGTGGCGGGTCTGGTCCTGGCGCTGGCGGCGGCAGGGGAGTGAGCGACGGCCCGGAGGCGCATGTGGGCGTCGACCTGGCGCCGCGAATGCGCGCCTGGGGCCTTCCGCTCAAAGCACAGGGCCCGCGCGGCACATGCTCCGTCTTCGCGATTGTCGCCGCCGTTGAGTACGCCCTGGCCCGCCGCAATGCCTGTGGCACCACCCTCAGCGAGCAGTTCCTGAACTGGGCCACGCATGAGGCGTCCGGTGAGGCAGGGGACGGCGGCTTCTTCAGCGACATCTGGGCGGGCTTCCGGGCCTCCGGGACATGCGCCGTGGCGCTGGCGCCCTACAGCGAGACGTTCGACCCCGGGTACAGGCCGGGCGCCGAGGCCATCGCGCAGGCCGCGGCTCTCACGAACAAGCCGTTCGCGTTCCACTGGATCAAGGAGTGGGACGTGGAGACGGGGCTCACCGACGAGCATGTGGCCGCCGTTGAGGCCTGCCTGCTCTCTGGATGGCCGGTCTGCGCCGGAATGCGCTGGCCCAGGCAGGCCCCGTGGCGCGACGGCATCCTACGGGCGCCGGACGACGCCGAGGTCTACGACGGCCACAGCGTGCTGGTGACGGGCGTCGGGCCCGACCCCGCGGACCCGGCCGGCCGCCTCTGGTGGCTGAAGGATTCCGCGGCCGGCGGCTGCGCCCGTGCCGTGCCGGTCTCGTATGCGCGGCGGTATGTGAACGACCTGGCGTGGGTGGAGCTGCCCTAGAGGTGGCCGGACCCGGAGGAGTTGGGTATGCGTCTGCGTCTCGTGGCATGTCTGGGTCTTCTGGCGTTGGCGGCGACCGCGGGCGCGCAGGAGGCGGCATCGGCGATCTGGGCGAACGGCTCCAGGGTCGAGTTCGGCGCCATGGTCGAGGCCCTCGCCAAGGCTGATGTGGTGATGGTCGGTGAGCAACATGACCATGCGGCCGGCCACGAGATGGAGCGGCGCCTCGTGGAGGCCCTCCACAAACGAGCCGGACGTCTGACGCTGGCCATGGAGATGTTCGAGAGTGATACCCAACTCGTGATCGATGAGTACCTGGCCGGCCATCTGACCGGCAGCTCGTTCGAGTCTTCGTCGCGTCCCTGGCCTCGGTATGCCACCGACTACAAGCCCATGGTCGAGTACTGCAAAGCCAATGGACTGCGCGTCGTGGCATCGAATGTGCCGCGCCGGTATGTCAATCTGGTGAGCCGCAAGGGGCAGGAGGCGCTGAAGGCCCTGCCGCGCGCATCGCGCCGCCTGCTTCCGCGCTTGCCGTTGGCCATGGACCTGCCCGAAGGCTACGCCAAGCAGCTGGACGAGCTGTTCGGCGGTTCGCACGGCGCCGCGCCGACGCCTGGGATGCCGTCGCCGGCCAACATGAAGGAGGCGCAGGCGCTCTGGGATGTGGGTATGGGCGCCTCGATCGTGGCGGCCAAGCGCGCCCAGGGCCGCGGCGTCGTGGTCCACGTCAACGGGGCGACGCACAGCGACAGCCGCTACGGCATCGTGGACCGCATCCGCCGCCAGGCTCCGAGGCTTAAGGTGGCGGTCGTCTCGATCCGTCCTGATGCCGCGTACAGCGTCTGGTCGCCGGCCAACGCGGGCATCGCGGACTACCTGATCCTGACGGCCCCGCCTCCGGCACGCTGACGCCGGCCCGGTCCGCTGGTTGACTTCGGAGCGAGCGAACGCACATAATAGGAATCGACGATCCGTTTTCGATCACCACGAGCGCCTACCGGCGCTGATCCATAAGGAGGACTACCCGAGCCATGCGCATCCCTCCGTCGAACGGCGGCTGCGCTGCTTTGGCACGTCTGCGGTCTTTTTGCAGCGGCCATCAGTGGCGCACACTGCTACCTTCGGTACTCACCATCCTGCTTGTCGTTGCAGCGACTGCAGCGCTCGCGCAGGGCGGCGGACAGCCCACGCACCGCAGCGAGGCTGACCTGATCGTTCCGCCACTGAGCGGCGAGAAGTTCATGGGTATCGCGGGCTCCCACCTTCTCATGGTCGGGCTTGTGGTCTGTGCTCTGGCGATGCTCTTCGGCCTGAAGGTCTCCAACGACCTGAAGAACGCGCCGGTCCACCGCTCCATGCTCGAGGTCAGCGAGCTGATCTACGAGACCTGCAAGACCTACCTGCTGACCCAGATCAAGTTCATCGGCATCCTCTGGGCCTTCATCGGCACAGTGATCCTGGTCTACTTCGGGTTCCTCCAGAAGTACTTCACCGGCAACCCGCACCACGCGCCGTACGAGGTCTTCGTCATCCTGGCCTTCTCGCTCGTAGGTATCATTGGATCCACCGCCGTCGCGTGGTTTGGTATACGTGTCAACACCTACGCGAACTCCCGCACCTCGTTCGCGGCGCTCAACGGCAAGGCGTTTTCCGGTTACGCCATCCCGCTGAAGGCCGGCATGAGCATCGGCATGCTGCTCATCTCCGTTGAGCTGCTGATCATGCTCGCGATCCTGCTCTTCCTTCCGCCCAACCTGGCCGGCTCCTGCTTCATCGGCTTCGCCATCGGCGAGTCGCTGGGCGCTTCCGCCCTCCGCATTGCTGGAGGCATCTTCACCAAGATCGCCGACATCGGCTCCGACCTGATGAAGATCGTCTTTAAGATCAAGGAAGACGACGCGCGCAACCCGGGCGTCATCGCCGACTGCACGGGCGACAATGCCGGCGACTCGGTCGGCCCCAGCGCCGATGGGTTCGAGACCTACGGCGTTACCGGCGTCGCGCTGATCTCCTTCATCCTCCTCGCCGTCAAGGAGCCCTCGGTCCAGGTCCAGCTGCTTGTCTGGATCTTTGTCATGCGCATCGTCATGGTGGTCGCCAGCGGCCTGGCCTACTTCCTCAACGAGGGCGCGGCCAAGGCGAAGTACGGCGACTCCGACGCGTTCAACGCAGAGAAGCCCCTGACCTCGCTGGTCTGGATCACCTCTGCAATCTCCATCGCCCTGACCTTCGTGGTCTCCTACCTGATGATCCCGAACATCGGCGACAACCCCACCCTCTGGTGGAAGCTCTCCGGCATCATCACCTGCGGTACGCTGGCCGGTGCGGTCATCCCTGAACTGATCAAGATCTTTACGTCCACGGAATCCGCGCACGTCAAGGAAGTCGTGACCTCCTCCCGCGAGGGCGGCCCGTCGCTGAACATCCTGTCCGGCTTCATCGCGGGCAACTTCAGCGCCTTCTGGATGGGGATCATCACGATCACCCTCATGGGCACCGCCTACCTGATCAGCCAGCACGGCCTCGGCGCACTGATGCCGCTCGGCCCCCTCGGCCCCGACGGCAGGCCGCTGATTGATGTCTCGACGGTCTTCGCCTTCGGTCTCGTGGCGTTCGGCTTCCTGGGCATGGGCCCGGTCACCATCGCCGTCGACTCCTACGGCCCCGTCACCGACAACGCGCAGTCCGTCTACGAGTTGTCGATGATCGAGACCGTCCCCGGTATCGAGGCAGAGCTCAAGAAGGACTTCGGCTTCGACGTCGACTTCGAGAAGGCCAAGTACAACCTCGAGGCCAACGACGGCGCGGGCAACACCTTCAAGGCGACAGCGAAGCCGGTGCTGATCGGCACTGCGGTCGTCGGCGCGACCACCATGATCTTCTCGATCATCGTGGCCCTCACCGCCGGCCTGACGATCAACGTCGACAAGCTCTCGATCCTCAATCCGCTCTTCCTCTTCGGCCTCATCGCCGGCGGCGCGGTGATCTACTGGTTCACCGGCGCCTCCTGCCAGGCGGTCACAACGGGCGCCTACCGCGCGGTTGAGTTCATCAAGGCCAACATCAAGCTCGACGACGGCGCCGAAAAGGCGAGCGTCGAGGACTCCAAGAAGGTTGTTGAGATCTGCACGCAGTATGCGCAGAAGGGCATGTTCAACATCTTCCTCGTGGTCTTCTTCGGCACCCTGGCCTTTGCGTGCCTCGACTCGTTCTTCTTCATCGGCTACCTGATCGCCATCGCCCTCTTCGGCCTCTTCCAGGCGCTCTTCATGGCCAACGCCGGCGGCGCTTGGGACAATGCCAAGAAGATCGTCGAAGTCGAACTGAAGGAGAAGGGCTCAGAGCTGCACGCGGCTACGGTCGTGGGCGACACGGTTGGCGATCCGTTCAAGGACACCTCCTCGGTGGCCATGAACCCGATCATCAAGTTCACCACGCTGTTCGGCCTCCTGGCCGTCGAGCTGGCGCAGCAGATGACGACCACCAACCGGTACATGGCCGCCGCCGTCCTCTTCGCGGTGATGGTGGTGTTCGTCTACCGCTCGTTCTACTGCATGCGGATCAACTCGGGCAGGCCTGAGCCCGTCCACGCCGCCAAGTAGCGCCGGCCTTCCGGCAGACCGCAACGCCCGCCGTCGGCCTCCTCGCGGAGCCGACGGCGGGCGTTTGCGTGCGCGGCCGCGCGACGGGTGCGCTACTCGCCCATCACCGTGATCACCAATGTGCGCGTACGGGAGTGCACGTCGCACTCGGCAAGGAAGAGCTGTTGCCACGCGCCCAGCACCGGCTCTCCGCCCCTGACCGGGACGGTGGCGCTGCTGCCGAGCATCGTGGCCTGCACGTGCGAGTGGCCGTTGCCGTCCTGCCAGGCCTGTTCATGGGCATAGTCGAGCCCGGGCGGGAAGAGCCGGTCGAGCGCCACGGGAAGGTCGCGTGCCAGGCCGGGCTCAAACTCGATGAGGCCCACGGACGCGGTGCTGCCCACGTTGAAGACGTGGGCGATGCCCGCACGGATGCCGGACTGCCGCACGGCTTCGCGCAGGGCTTCGGTGATGTCCAACATATCGCCATGGCCGCGAGTGGCCACCGTGATGTCCTTTTGATAGACCAACGTTGTCTCCTTCGCTCGCTCCGGGCTAGGTTGCGATCCAGCCGCGGTCCGTCAGGGCCGTAAGCCACCGGTCGTAGGCCGTGCCAAACAGGGAGCTGACCTCGGGCCTCGGCTGCCACTGCCTTTCGACCACTGTCATTCGCCGCGCTACTTCCCGTACTGGAACGCCCAGCACGTGTGCCGCGGCGAGGACGGCGCATCCCATGGCCGCTCCGGGCGACTGGGTGCGCAGCACCGGCAATCCCAGGGCGTCAGCGCGGATCTGCGCCCACTCATCGGAGGCGGCCCCGCCACCCGTGGTGAAGACGCAGTCCGCCGATGAGCAACCTAGCCCGCGCAGCCGTTCCAGGGCAAGCCGCTCGGTGAAGCCGATGGCGGTCAGCGTAGCGGAGTACATGTCCCGCACGTCGTCGGCGACACCGTCAATGAAGGCGGCCGCGTCCGGCGCGCAGAACGGGAAACGCTCTCCCGGCGCGTCGAGTACGTAGGCGCTGAGGCGCGTCGGCGCCCGGAGCAGTGCCTCGCGGCTCCATGCGTCACGGTCGATGCCGGGAAACTTGGCGTCGAGGGCCCTGCAGCCCGTGTTGGCCGCCCCGCCGGGCATCCAGAGGCCGTCCGGGTGGGGGTGGCAGTAGACCACGCCGTCGGGATCGCGGATGAACTCGCTGGAGAGCCCCTTCAGCACCAGCGTGCTTCCCAGGACGCTGTTCCACTGGCCGGGTTCCGCGGCGCCGGAGGAAAACTGCTCGGCGCAACCGTCTGTGGTGCCGAGGAGAACCTGTGTGGCCGTGCTGAGGCCCGTGACGGCCGCTGCCGCCGCGCTGACGGCGCCCACCGGCGCACCGGCTCGGTAGACCCTGGGGAGCTTGTCCTGATCGATGCCGGCGGCCGAAATGAAGTCAGGCCAGGCGCCTGCCGCGGCATCGTAGCCCGTCTTGAGTGCGTTGTTGGCGTCTGTGATCCCCGCCACGCCGGTCAGCCACGCCACGATGACGTCGGCAGCGTGGGCCATGTGAGCCGTGCGTGCCCAGTTTTCGGGTTCGTTCCGAGCCAACCAGGCGGCCTTGGGCAACCCGTACGAAGCGCCGAACCGCACGCCGGTCCGTCGGCAGAAGTCGACTCCAGCCTCATTCAGCGCCTCGGCTTCGGAGCGGGAGCGCTGGTCGCTGTACATGATCGCCGGGGCCAGGGGGCGTCCGTGGACGTCAACCGGGACGATGGTGCCGGAGGTCGAGTCAGCCGCCGCAGCGACGACGTCGGCCGGTCCGTGGCCCTGGAGGCTCAGTTGCGCCCAGAGATCGCCCAGCGCCGCGGTAAGGGCCTCAAACCAGCGTTCGCACTCCTGCTCGAAGCGTCCGTCGGGTCCGGGCCGCGTCTCCGTGTCGGTGAACGACTTCCCGACGCGGGCCGCCACACTGCCTGTGAGCGATGCGGCAACAACGCGCACGCCCTGAGTGCCGACATCGATGCCCAGGACCAGCTGGTCGCGCTTCAAAGATAGCTCCTCAGGCCGGTCCATGCCTCGGCGAAGTCGGCCTGCACCCGGTGCAGGTCGTCACGGGTGTGGCCCTCAAAGCGAGCCGTGAGCATCGGCTCTGTGACCGACATGCGCACAAGGCCCCAACCGTGCTCCGCCTCGGCCCTGACCCCGTCGGCCCGCGAAACCCGGTAATCAGCGGCGAGGTGCTCCGCGAGCCTGTCCAGCACCTCCTGCGCATCGCCTGCCGAGGCGACGGGCACCCGGAGCTCAGGTCCGGTGGCGTAGGTCGGCAGGTGTGCAACCATGGCGGAGAGCGGGCCGTTGGCGGCCACAAGCCTGGCCATCCGGGCGCCGGCGAGCAATCCGTCATCGCCCTGGATCTCGCGGAAGAAGTGGTGGCCTGACAGCTCGCCGGCGTAGGGCGCCTGAAGCTTGATGAGTGCCGTCCTGATGAACGCGTATCCCGACCGCTGCGCTATCGGCTCGCCGCCGCACCGACGGATCTCATCGGGCACGAGGCGCGAGCACTTCTGGTCGTAGACGATCAAGGCGCCGGGGTGTGCCGTCAGCGCATCCGCCGCGAGGATCGCGACGGTCTGGTCGGGCGTGAGCGGCGTTCCGCGCTCGTCCACGAAGGCGGCTCGGTCACCGTCGCCGTCGAAGGCGATGCCCAGGTCGGCGCCGTCGGTTATCACAGCCCGTGAGAGCGGCTCCAGCGCCCCTGGCATGCCGGGGTTGGGTCCGCGCCCCGGAAAGTCGGCGTCCACCTCAGGGAAGAGGGCATCGACCCGGTGGCCGATGGCCCGTAGCGCCGCGACCGCCGGTGCACCCATCACACCGTTGCCGGCGTCGACCACCACGCGGATCGGGCGGCACGGCGGCTCCATGGCAGCTCGCGCCTCGACGTACCCGGATATGACCTCTGCAGCTGTTACGCTGCCGCCCGGCCGCGCATTGGTGGCGCCCGACTCCATGGCCTGCCGCAACAGGCCCATCCCGGCTTCCGTGAGCGGCATTTCCCCGAGCACGACCTTGAAGCCGTTGTCGTCAGGCGGGTTGTGCGATGCCGTCACCATGACGCCGGGCATGACCCCCAGTCGGCCGCGGGCGAAATAGAACGCCGGGGTAGGCAGCGTTCCGAGGTCCAGGACCCGGAGCCCGCCCTGAGCCATGGCGGTCATGAGGCCGGCCTGAAGCTCGGGCGTCGAACGGCGTCCATCGCCGCCCACAAGAACCGCGGAACCCTGGGGCAAGATGACGGCCAGCGCGTGCCCGAGGGCCGAGGCATGCTCGGGCATGATCTCGGTACCGAACCTGCCTCGTATGTCGCAAGCCTTGTAGATGCTCACGCGGTCCTAGCGACCAGCCCAGTTGCGGCTCTCGTCGAGCATCGTCAGGTAGGCGTCTACAGGGATGTAGTTGGCCACGCTGTTGCCGGTACCCATGCAGTAGCCGCCGCCCAACATGCAGTGCTCCAGTGTGCGCCGCACGCGCTTGCGGATCATCTGCTGGTCGGCGACGCAGAGGAAGTCCACGTCGATGCCGCCCAGGAGGGCGATCCGAGACCCGTAGCCGGACTTAACCTCCACCACATCCTCGATGGTGTCCTCGAAGCTATGCTTGGCATCGATCTTCACGTCGTCGATCAGGTCGTCCATGATGTCGCGCAGGTTGCCGCAGGAATGGAGCAGGTAGGGGCGCCCGGCGGCGTGGGACATCTCTGCCATCAGCTTGTGGCCGGGCAAGACGAAGCGGCGCATGTCCGCCGGCGAGATCAAGAGCCCCGAGCGGAAGCCGAAGTCATCGCTACCCCATGCCATCTTCACGCAGTCGAACTGCAGTATCCGCTCCAGCGCGACGCGATAGATGTCGTTCATGCGGTCGGAGATAGCCTGCACCAGGTCGCGCTGGTCGAAGAGGGCGTAGCAGAGCGTCTCGTAGCCCATGAGCCACGTCAGGTGCTCGGCGAAGTGCGCGAAGCCGCCGCCGGCGATGACGCACATGCCGTCCGGCAGGTTCTTTTCGCACCACTCCAGCGCCCTGGTGGTGGCATGGTTCGCGTCGGGCCATGGGTAGGCTTCGAACTCGTCCCAGTTGGTGATCGGGCCGGTATGCTCGTCAATGTAGGAGCGTCCGCCCGCCCGACCCAGCGAGGCCGTGTCGTCGGTGGTGCCGCGGTTCATGGGCCAGTCGAGGCCCTCGACGCCGCAGCGCACGAAGTCGTATCCCAGCCCGCGCTGGATCGCCACCTCGCGCTGGTAGCCGTAGTCCGGTGCCGCCGTGTCGAGGCCGTCGCACAGGCCGAGCCGGTCGGCAACGGCCTCCTTCACCTCGGGGTCAAGGAACAGCTCGATAAGGTGAACCCGATCCGGCGTGCCCTGCCGCATGATGCAGCGCCGAAGCGCCTCCCAGTCGGGCTTAACCGGGCGTAGCGTTGTGATGGGGATCAGGCTCATGGTGGCGTCCTCCGCGCTGGGATGGTTGGCCTGACGGTTCGCTATGGGCGACCGGAACTCCTGCCTCAGGCCAGGTTCTGGGGGTCGATATCGACGATCAAGGCACGACGTAGCGACGAGGGCAGTGTGGCCAGTGCCCGGGCGACAGATGCGGCAATGTCGTGCTCCGGCCGCGTACGAAGCAGGGCATGCCAACGGTACAGAGTATTCAGTTTTGCCAGGGGAGCAGGCGCGGGCCCAAGCACCTCGGCCTCCGGCGGAGCGGCGCCGCGGAGCGCACCTGCGACTGCCTCGGCGCCGGATCGAGCGGCGGCGTCGCCCTTGTCCTGGCACACCAGGTTGGCGAGGCGGCTGAAGGGCGGATAGAGCAGCTCACGCCGCGCCTCAATCTCGTCGGCGTAGAACGACGCGTAGTCGTGCCGTGCGGCGGCTTGAACGGCGGTGTGCTCCGGCGCGAAGGTTTGGATCAGCACCTCGCCCGAGGTCGTGCCCCTTCCCGCGCGGCCTGCCACCTGCGCAAGGAGCTGGAACGACCGCTCCGAGGCGCGGAAGTCCGGCACATGCAACGTAGTGTCTGCGTTGATGACGCCTACGAGCGTGACGCCCGGGAAGTCGAGGCCCTTGGCGACCATCTGTGTGCCGATCAGGATGTCCGCCTCTCTCGAGCGGAACCGGCCCAGTATCTCGG
Source organism: uncultured Chthonomonas sp. (assembly GCA_903885605.1). Classification (GTDB taxonomy): domain Bacteria; phylum Armatimonadota; class Chthonomonadetes; order Chthonomonadales; family CAJBBX01; genus CAJBBX01. Next base: position 13,031 of record CAISJD010000001.1, read on the forward strand.
CATGCGCCCCCTTCCGGCCTGTGGTGTCGCGGTCCATGCGTGCGACGGAGGCGTCTGGGAAGAGGCGCTGGATCTCCTCTTCCACGCGCTCGGTGCCGACGCCGAAGCCCTTCAGCGATGCTCCGCGGCACTCGGGGCAGAGCACGGGCAGACGCTCGCCATGGTCGCAGTGATGGCACCTGAGCCGTTGCGCGCCTGCATGGTACGTCATGGCCACGGCGCAGTTTGGGCAGCCCGGCACATGCCCGCAATCCCGGCAGAGCAGGAACGGCGAGTAGCCGCGGCGGTTCAGGAATAGGATCGTCTGCTCGCCGCGGGAGAGGCGATCTCCGATGGCATCCGAGAGGTCCGGAGAGAAGAGGCTCCGCTGGGCGCGCAGGGCCGAGCGCATATCGACCACGCGCACATTGGGCATCGGCCGATCACCGACGCGGGTGTGCATCTCGAGCAGGCATATTCGTCCGCCCTGGGCAGCATGGTAGGTCTCCACGCTAGGGGTGGCGCTGCCCAGGATCAGTTGGGCGTTCGCCTCGACGGCGCGGACCTCGGCCACGTCCCGTGCGTGGTACCGCGGCGACTTGTCCTGCTTGTAGGAGCTCTCGTGCTCCTCGTCTACGATCACCAGACCCAGGTCGCGGACCGGCGCGAAGATGGCCGACCGGGCGCCGACGGCGATCCGCGCCTCGCCGCCCTCCAGTCGGCGCCATTCGTCATGCCACTCGCCGGGCGTCAAGGCGCTATGGAGGATGGCTACCTCATCGCCGAAGCGGGCTGTGAAGACGTGCAGCGCCTGTGCGGTCAGCGCGATCTCTGGCAGCAACACCACCGAGCCGCGGCCCCGCTCCAGGCCGCGGGCGATGGCGTCCAGGTAGACCTCGGTCTTGCCGCTCGCCGTGACGCCGTGCAGGAGGAAGCGCCCGCCGCCGTCGGAGCAGGCCAGGGCGCGACAGGCGTCTGCCTGCGACGGCGTGAGGGTGGGCGCCACATTGCGGCGCTCGGAGGCTCCACCGGGAGCGCGCCGCACGGAGACGGTGGTGCAGAGCAGGGCGCCGCGCTCAGCCAGGGCGCGGACCACGGCGGGGGTGGATCCGGCAAGCTCCGCCAGTGATCGGGCATCGAGCCATGCGTCGCCGTCCTGGTCCGCCCGGCGTGCGGCGTCAAGCACCCGTCGCATCGCAGAGCCCAGGCGTGTGGCGCCCGGCTCCCAGTCGGCCGCGATCGCGAACCTGTCCAGCGTTTTGGCTTTGGCGGCAGGGCCGACCAGTCGGTACTCGCGGGCCACAGCGCCCAGGTGGAGCAGCGAGGAGAGTGCAGCGTCATAGGAAGCAGCAGGGGCAGACCGCTTCAGTTCGGCATCGGTGAGGGGTCCCTTCGCCGCGTCGAGCGCATCCAGCAGGCGCTCACGGGCATCGAGGATGGAGGCATCCTGCCGCCGTGCGGCACCCAGTAGCCGCATGTCGCCGCGGTCCCAGGCCAGCCGGTAGACGCGCCGGGTGGCTCCGACGACCAGTGGCGGCGCTACGCAACGGATGGCCGAGCCGAGGTCAGTGAGCCACCTGTGCGATATCTCCCGCGCCAGCGCGATTCGATCCGCGGTCAGCGCGCAGGAGTCAGGTGACGTGGCCAGGATGCCGGAGAGACGCTCAGCCGGCGGATCCCCCGGGCCGATGCCGCGGACGCCGAGGACATACCCCACGCTCTCCCGTCGGTTGAACGGGATGTGGACGCACGCGCCCACGATGACGTCAGCCGTCAGTCCGGAGGGCACGCGGTACGTGTAGGTGGGCAACAACCCCTGGGCGTCCGTGATCACGGCGACATCTGCCACGACTACAGGTTCGGTGCTGGGTGCGGGCAAGGGGCAAGTCCGTGGGGCGTTGGTATGCAGTGTTGTACCCGATCCGCCGCCGCCCTGCCGAACGGCGGCGCCGGCGACGATATGGCCCTGATAGGCGCCGGAATGGTGCGCGGAGCGTTTGTGTTCGCGGCGGCTTTGGGCTATAATCTACGGGCGCGGGCGGTTAGCTCAGGGGTAGAGCGCTTCGTTGACACCGAAGAGGTCACTGGTTCAAATCCAGTACTGCCCACCACTCCAGTTGGAACGGCGTTGGCCGGCTACGGCCGGTCGCCGGTTCTCTCCATGTGATCCACTGCTGATAGCTTCTGGTGCATTGCACCCTTCGGAGGCCTGCCAACGTGGAAGAGGGGAGAGGGACTTCGTCCCATAGGCGCCATCATCACCATGGCGACCATCGTCGCGGCTTGGCCCCATGCACCAGTTGTGGGCGCCTGATTGATCGCCGCTGGCGGCGTTGCCCGCTCTGCGGCACTGCCGGGGCATTCAGCGCGCAGCAACGGAAGCTCGTAACGGCGGCTATCATCCTGGCCGTCCCACTCAGCATCTTTGCCCTGGGCTACCTTCTTGTCTCGCTGATCCAGCCGTAGGGGCGTCAGCCGCCCCTACAGGATGTCCACCTCGTGGACGCCGCGGAAGACATCGCCGATAATCCCCGCCGTCTCGCCCGCGCTGGTCAACTCCGTCACGATCTCAGACGCCTGTAGCCTGTCAGCGATGATGATGTAGCCGATCCCCATGTTGAAGGTGCGGTACATCTCCGGGTCCGGTACTGCGCCCAACTCCTGGATCAACTGGAATATGGGCGGAACCACCCAGAGGCGGCGGTCCAGCGTTACGGAGCAGTCGCTCGGCAGGATGCGCGGGATATTGTCGTAGAAGCCTCCCCCCGTGATGTGCGCCATGCCGCGGATGTCGAACCTCTCAAGTAGCGGGAGTACGGGCGCCGCGTAGCATCGGTGCGGGTCCAGCAGTACATCACCCACCGAGCGTCCGGCGAGTTGCGCGGGCGTGCTGTCCGGCACCAGGCCGGCGCAGGTGAACAGGATGTGGCGCGCCAAGGAGTAGCCGTTTGTGTGGAGGCCTGACGACGCCAGCCCTATGACTGCGTCGCCCGGCTCCACGCGCGAACCATCGACGACGCTGTTGCGGTCGACCATGCCGACGATGCATCCGGCCAGATCGTACTCGCCGTCGTTGTAGACACCGGGCATCTCTGCCGTCTCTCCGCCCAGCAGCGCGCAACCGGCGGCGCGGCAGCCGTCGGACAGACCGCGAACAACATCCACGACGACGTCGGGCTGCAGCTTGCCGGTGGCGAAGTAGTCCAGGAAGAAGAGCGGGCGTGCGCCCTGAACCAGGATGTCGTTGGCGCAGTGCGAGACGAGGTCGGCGCCGACTGTGTGGTGTCGCGCCATGGACTGCGCCACCTTCACCTTCGTGCCGACGCCGTCAATGCTGGAGACGAGTACAGGGTCCTTGTACGCCGTCCAGGGCGGCGCGAAGACGCCCCCGAAGGAGCCCACATCCGTCAGGACGCCCGGCGTGAATGTCGTGCGTACATGCTCACGCATACGCAGGACGGCGCTGTTCATAGCGTCGATATCGACACCGGCGTCACGGTATGTGATGGACTCATCTGGCATAATGGGTTTGTCCCTTCGTGGCGTCGGGCGGCTATGCGGATGCTCCAGCTAGGCCGCTCCGGGCGAGTACTGGCGAAATGTGATGCCGGCACCAAGGTTACCCTCGAAGCGGCCCACGATGTTCGCACCCCGCGTTACTGTACCAGTAACGCCGCCGCCGGCGTCGATGCGTAGGCGGCCGACGTTGCCCCGGTTGTCCGAGACATTGGCCGTACCGTGCACCTGGGTGCGCGGCCCCGTCACTTGGATCAGGTTCGAGGTGAACTCAAGGTCGGACTCGATGCTCGCCACGTATCCGTTCTCGAACCGAATCGAAACCGTGTCGGGCGTGCGCATATTCACTCTCGGCCCTGAGAACTTCGACGAGAGCAGGCGGCGGCTGCCGCTGACGCGGGCTACGCCGGGCGCGTCCATCTCAAACTGCCAGCGAGGTTCGGGCTCGGGAGCCGTTGTGATGACGCTAGCCTGGCCCGCGCCCTTGCGGGCCTTCACTTTGCGCTCGAAACCCACGCTGTCGACCGCCGGAGGACCTGCGATGCCGGCTGCCGATTGGTGCGCCACGTTGATCAGGTAAGCCGTGCACGCGGCGAGCGCGGCCTCGCTCTCATCCTCGGTGTAACCGGCCGCAACGTTCAACTGCTGACTGTCCAGCAAGGCCTCGCCCAGCCGCTCCGCCGCGTTGATCCTCTTGCTGCCCACATATCGGGCGCCCGCCGTCGCCACCGCGGCGCCGCCGGCTGCCACCGCTGCCACCGCCAGACGCCTGAGAACGCTTCCCAGTATCGCTGCCATTGTGATGCCTCCATGTCCGTCACCGAAACGTATGCGATAGACGGACAGGACCCACCATCGGTTTCCCCTGCTCGCGGGTGGCTACAGGTCGCGCCTCCGAAACCAGGCCATGGCCAGGAGCGCCGCCAGCACCGCCGGACCGCCGAAGCCCAGCAGGTACCTCCAGACCGCGACCTGCGCCTGGGTGAGCGTGCTACCCTTGGGCCGCATCTCGACGCCCGTCGCGCTACGGACCTTGGTCATCGTAACGCGCACCGGTGACTCGCGGTCCAGCGCCAGTCCAGCCAGCAGGACCTGCCGCGTCCTGGGCCGGTAGATCGCTTGTCGAACGTCCAGTGTCTTTCCCGGAGGCGACTCGACAAGGTAGTTGGCCGTGATATCGGCCTCATCAGGGTCGAGTTCAGTGTTCATCTCAAGCCGGATGCTCGTGTCGGTGAGGCTACAGGAGAGTATGGCGGGTGCGGGTCCCTTGCGCTGCGGCTTCGCGCCGGCGGGCTTTGCCGACGGCTCGGAGCCCTGGACCACGACGCGGCTTACCTCCGAAGCGGCGCTAAGCGGCGATCCGCCCTTGTCGCGTAGCCCGCGCAGGGTAAGCGTCAGGTTGGCGCCCTCCTTGAGCGTGAGTCCGCCCAAGATCGCCGAGTTGGCGGCGGCGTCGTAGGTGACGGCGGCGACAGATGCCGTCTGGCCGTCGGCCGCTTCGATCGCATAGCACTCCGGCGCCTCAACGACGGCAGAATCCATCTTCTTCGAGAAGTAGACCGTCATCGACTTCGTGTCGGCTGTTACCTGCACGACCTGGGGCGCGTTGAGGTCCTTCAGCATCAGTGGCAGGTTGCGCGCGAGGCTGGCGGGCGCCAGGTAGTCCGCGCCGAGGAAGGCGAAGATCGGCGACGCGACATACCAGAGCAGGAAGACGCCGATGACGGCGAAGACGGTGTTGTTGGAAGCCACGCTGAAGGCGACCCCCAGCGCGACCAGCAGCACCAGCGCCAGGGCCACTACTCCGAGCCCTGTGAGGATCGTCGCGGGCGTCATGTCGTTGGCCGCATACCGCCAGCAGACCAGCGCCGAGGTGCCGCCGAAGAGCGCGTAGACAGCCAGCACCGTCCCCATGCGCGAGATGAGCTTGGCGCCGATGTACTGCGTCCGTGTGCAAGCGCGGCTCAGGATGCCGTCCGTCACCATGTCCGACTCGGCTGAGACGGAACCGGCGCTGAGGAAGATGACGAAGGTGCTCCAGACGAACAGGAAGCCCTGGAGGCTCATGGACAGCACCAGGGAGGCGGGTATGGCGCCGCTACGGCCGCTGGCGAGGGCGCCCGACAGCGTCAGCAGTTCGCTGATCGCCAGGGCGATGAGCCAGCCCCGAAAGACCCAGGTACGTCCGAGCGAGTTGAGGTCAGCTTTGCACAGCGCCGACAGCGCCATCACCTGACGGCGCCATCTCGCTGTAGGCCCTTGAGAAACCATTGGCTTGGTCAGCCTCCAGTAGCTGTAGGAAGGCATCCTCCGTCTGCGCCCGGGCGGACGTCACGGACAGAACCTCAAGCTCGTGTTGCGTGGCCAGTGCCAGGATGGTCGCCAGCGGCCCTGCGAGCGTCGCGTCAGGATCCAGCGCCACGGAGACCCAGGCCCCCGTGCGCTGCACGGCCCGCACGGGGGCCAGCACTCGGGCCTCGGCCTCCCATGAGGCAAGGCGCGCCTCGGGTCCATCGAGCTCGACCTCAATCGTGTTGCGGCCGATGGTGCGCTTCAGGTCCGCTACCGAGCCGCAGTAGATCACCTTGCCGTCGTGCATGATGCCCACATGGTCGCAGACCCGGTCGATGTCCGATAGGATGTGCGACGAGACGATGATCGTCTTCTCCTGCCCGAGCTCGCGGATAAGGTCCAGCGTGTACTTCCTCGCTGCAGGGTCCAGGCCCGCAGTGGGCTCGTCCCAGATCAGCAGCTCCGGATCGTTCATGAGCGCGGCGGCAATTCCGAGTCGCGTGGTCATGCCGGTGGAGAGGGTCTTGATGGGCTGGGCGGCCGCGCCGAGGAGGTCCACAGCGCGGAGCAGGGCCGCCAACCGCGGCTTGCGGAGGTCGGCGTCCATGCCGAAGAGCTGCCCGACAAGGTCCAGGTAGCCGATGGGCGTGAGCGTCGGCGGGAACTTGGGGTTGGTGGGAAGGTACCCGATCCGCTGCCTGACGTTGGAGGCGTTGGCGCTGACCTTCTCGCCAAAGAGGGTCACCGAGCCGGCCGTGGGCGACTGGAGGCCCATCACCAGCTTCAGCATGGTCGTCTTGCCGGCGCCGTTCGGTCCGAGCAAGCCGAAAACCCATCCGGGCTCGACCGCAAGGTTAACGCCGTTAACTGCAATTAATCGATTATTGTAGATCTTCGTCAGGTTGCTCGTCTGAAGGAGTGCCACGTGGGCCGCCTCGCTTTTCAGGCAGGGAGCGCGGGAAGGTCGTCGATCGGGTCGCCGCCTTCCGGTGAGGGTTCACACACGTCCTCCAGCATCATCTTGCTGATGCGGACGTGCTCCGGTATGTCGATCGGGTACTTGCCGTCAAAGCAGGCTCGGCAGAAGCTGTTCTTGTGCATGCCGATTCCTCTGACGACCCGTTCGAGGGAGAGGTAACCCAACGACGTTGCGCCGATCATCCGCCGGATGTCCTCGACGGAGTGCCTGTGCGCGACGAGTTCATCCTGATCGGCCATATCGATCCCGTAGTAGCAGGGGTACTTCACGGGCGGCGAGCTGATGCGCACATGGACTTCCTTGGCTCCGGCCTCGAAGAGCATGCGAACCAGCTTACCGGTGGTGTTGCCGCGCACGATGGAATCGTCCACCATCACCACGCGCCGGCCGTCAAGCACATCGCGTAGCGGCGTGTACTTGAGCTTGGCGCCCAGTTCGCGCATGCGCTGGTCTGGCTGGATGAAGGTGCGCTGGATGTAGCGGTTCTTGACCACGCCCTCGCTGTACGGCAACCGGGCCGCCTCGGCGTAACCCAGGGCAGCGGGAATGGCCGAGTCGGGGATGGGCATGACGATCTGCGCACCCGGCGCGGGGTGCTCGCGCGCCAGTTCCTGGCCCATGCGGCGGCGCGCCTGATGGAGCGTGCGGTCGAAGATGCGGCTGTCCGGCCTGGCGAAGTAGATGAACTCGAAGATGCAGGTGGCGTGGCGGGCCGTGGGCACGACCTGCGATTCGACGACGCCTTTGTCGTCGATGGTGACCATCTCGCCCGGTTCAATGTCCCGGACGAACTGGGCGCCGGTGACATTCAGCGCGCAGGTCTCCGATGCGACCGCGTACGCCGATGGGCCGATCCTGCCGAGGGAGAGGGGCCGGATGCCGTGGGGATCGCGGACGGCGATGAGCCGGTCCTTGGTCAGCACGACCAGCGAGTAGGCGCCCGAGACGCGGCCCATCATGGTCCGGATCGCATCCTCGATGGAGCCGGTCCAGCACTCGGCGAGGATGCGCGCGATGACCTCGCTGTCGTTGGTCGTGTCGAACTGCGTGCCCTCATTGGTCATCTTGTCGCGGAGGGCCTGTGTGTTTACCAGGTTGCCGTTATGGGCCACCGCGATCTGCCCGGCGGGCGCCGTCAGCAGGATCGGCTGGGCGTTCCGCACCACCGCGGAGCCCATGGTGGAGTAGCGCGTATGCCCGATGGCGATGTGGCACGGCCGGAAGCGCTTCAGGCGCCGCTCGTCGAAGACCTGCGTGACGAGGCCCATCTCTTTGTGGACGCGCACGGTGGCGTCATCGGCCACAGCGATGCCGGCGCTCTCCTGTCCGCGGTGCTGCAGGGCGAAAAGACCGAAGTACGTGGTGCGGGCGACGTCCTCGCCGCGGCCAAACACGCCGAAGACGCCGCACTCATCGTGCACGCCGTCCTGTCGCCACGGATCCATGCTCAGGCGCCTTTCGCGGTCATCAGAGAGGTGATCGAACCCTCATGTTTGGCCTTCATCTCCTCAACAGCCTCGTCGAGCAGTAACTGGCCGTCGATCGTGACGCGGAGCCTGTCGCCGCCCACCGTGCCGATCCACTGCGCGGTGACGCCGAACTGCTCGGCCATCTTCTCGAACTGGCCCATGGCTCGCTCACTGGAGAGCGAGACGACCACGCGGGACTGCGCCTCGCCGAAGAGCACGGCGCTGGGCGGCAGCTGCGCGAACTGGTCGTACCTCATCAGCACGGAGACCCCGAGCCCGCCGGTCATGCAGCTCTCGGCCAGGGCGACTGCAAGGCCGCCGTCGGAGCAGTCGTGCGCCGAGGCGACCAGGCTCGACCGGATCGCGGCGATCAGGCAGGCCTGCAGCCGCTTCTCGGCCTCCAGGTCGATTGAGGGCGGGCGGCCCGCCTCGAGCTTGTGGACTACCGCAAGGTACTCGCTACCGCCGAGCCCGCCGGTGGCGTCGTTGTCGGCGCGGAGCAGGAAGACGGGACGGCCCTCCTCGGCGAAGGCCATGCCGCAGCACTTGGTGACGTCGTCCAGGATGCCCAGCATACCGATCACCGGCGTGGGGAAGATGGCTCCCTCGGGCGTTTCGTTGTAGAAGGAGACGTTGCCGGAGACGACCGGTGTATCGAACGCCTCGGTGGCCTCGGCGATGCCCTCCACGGCTTTCCGGAACTGCCAGAAGACGTCGGGCTTCTCCGGGTTGCCGAAGTTGAGGCAGTCGGTCACAGCCGCCGGCCGGGCCCCCGTGCATGCCACGTTCCTGGCCGCTTCGGCCACGGCGATCTGGCCCCCGACGAACGGGTCGAGCATGCAATACCGCCCGTTGCCGTCGGTCTTCACGGCGATGCCCTTGGCCGAACCCCGCACGCGCAAGACGGCGGCATCGGCCGCACCGCATCCGAGGACTGTCTGCGTCTGCACCATCGAGTCATACTGATCGGTGACCCACACCTTGGACGCGATGGTGGGGGATGCCAGCAGCTGCAGAAGGACTTCGCTGTAGGAGGTCGGCTCGGGCAAGAGCAACGGATCGACCGCCTGCACGCGGGCCAGGTACTCGGGATCGCGGGTCTCAAGGTGATAGGTCGGGCATCGGTCGGTGAGGGCGTCGGCGGGAACCTCGGCGGCCAGCGTGTCGCCGTCGAAGATACGCAGCAACCCGCCGTCAGTGACGTGGCCCACTACGACCGCGTTGAGGCCCCACTTACGGAAGACGCCCGCCACGCGCTCCTCGGTGCCCTTGCGGCATACGGCGAGCATGCGCTCCTGCGATTCGGAGAGCATGACCTCGTAGGGCGTCATGCCCGTTTCGCGGCGCGGAACCTTGCTGATGTCCACCGTCATTCCGAGCCCGCCCTTGCTGGCCGTCTCGCTGGTGGAGCAGGTGAGGCCGGCGGCGCCCATGTCCTGGATGCCCACCACGTCGCCGGTGGCCAGGGCCTCGAGCGTGGCTTCGATAAGGAGCTTCTCCATGAAGGGGTCGCCCATCTGCACGTTGGGGCGGCGGCTTTCGGAATCCGGTCCCAGTTCGACGGAGGCGAACGTGGCGCCGTGGATGCCGTCGCGGCCGGTCGCGGAACCGACGTAGAGCACGGGGTTGCCCACGCCCTCCGCACGGGCGCTGGCGATGGAGTCCATATCGACTACGCCGACGGCCATGGCGTTGACCAGCGGGTTCCCACTGTAGCAGTGGGAGAAGACTACCTCGCCGCCGACCGTGGGCACACCGACGCAGTTGCCGTAGTGCGCGATGCCTTCAACGACACCCTCGAAGAGGAACCTGTTCCGGGCCGCCTCACGCGACTTGCCCGTGATCGTGCCGAATCGGAGGCTGTTGAGGTTGGCGATGGGCCGCGCGCCCATGGTGAAGATGTCGCGAAGGATGCCGCCGACCCCTGTGGCCGCTCCCTGGAAGGGTTCGACGGCCGACGGGTGGTTGTGGCTCTCCATCTTGAAGACGATGCCCAGCCGATCATCGAGCGGCACGACGCCCGCGTTCTCCAGCGAACCCTCTTCCTGCGCCTTCCGGTACGTCTTGAAGAGCGCCAGGATCGGCCGCGAGAACTTGTAGCCGCAGTGCTCAGACCACATCACCGCAAACATGCCCAGTTCGGTCCCGGTCGGCTCGCGGCCCAGGATGCCCTCGATCTGCTGATACTCCAGGTCGTTCAGGCCCATCTCTCTGTACGTTTCGGGAGCGATCAACTCAAGACTCCTTGTGGTGCGCGGTATCGCTGTTGCCGGGACGAATCCAGACTGCCACGGGACCGTGCGATCCCGCGGCCTGCAGGTCAGGAGTATACCGCAGCCAGGCCGACCCGGACCGGGGCCTCAGGCCGTGGGCGCCGCTCCGCTCCGGGATCGACCACGGCGGAGCATCCCTACGATCTGGCTTGTCTCGTCCATCCTCAGGGCGAAGGCCGCGCCGAAGTAGACGCCGACGAAAACGCCCCCTCCGGCCAATAGCCTGAGCAGGGCTCCAAGCTTCACGGCGGCAAGTCCGTTGCCTATGGCGGGTGCGAGGTCGATGAGCCGCAGCGCCGCCCATCCGGCAGCGCCGGCTATGGCGCTGGCCGCGCAGATCAGCGCCGCCGAGCGGACGATGCCCGCAGCGCCTATGCCCGACAGCCGGCGCGAGAGGACCGTTCCCATGGCCAGCATATGCAGCGTGGCGGCAACGGTGGTGGCCAGCGGCAGGCCGACGATGCCGAGGTGGAGGCCGTTCATGAAAAAGAGGTTCGTCGGAATGAAGATCAGCGTTACCACCGTGCCCACGACCACCGGCGTCACGGTGTCCTGCAGTGCGTAGAACCCGCGGCTCAGCACTCCCTGAGCGGCCCAGGCGAAGAGGCCGATGGAGTAGTAGGTCAGCGCGACGACCACCATGTCGGTGTCGGCCTGGCGGAAGACGCCGTGCTGCAGCCAGAGGGCGATGGCTGGATGGCCCAGCAACACGAGGCCCACCGAACTGGGGATCGTCAGGAACAACACGAACCGCATGCCCTGGTTCACCGTGTTGCGCATGCCGCCGAAGTCCTTGCGCGCGGCCTGCGCAGCCATGGTGGGGAAGATCGCGATCGCCAGCGCCTGCCCGAAGATGCCCAGGGGAGCCTGCATCAGCAGGGCGCCGCGCTGAAGGGCCGAGACCGGACCTTGCCCCAGCGAGGAAGCGAATATCTTGTTGAACAGCATGCTCACCTGCGGCAGGGCGATGCCGAAGATCACCGGGAGCATGAGCTTCCAGACCCGCATGACATCCGGGTCGCGCCAGGCCAGCGACGGTGTGAAGCGCATGCCGAGCTTCCGCACGCCGATCAGCTGGATCACGAAGTTACCGATGATGGCTCCGCCAAGCGCGCCCCAGCAGAGCCCCTCGGGGCCCAGCGTCGATCCAAGCGCCATCCCGCCGACGATGATGCCGACGTTGTAGATGTTTGGACCCAGCGACGGCACCAGGAACTTGCCGTGGGCCTGCTGGGCGCCCATCATGAGGCCGCCGAGGAAGAAGCAGAGCTGTGCCGGCAGCACGATGCGTGTCAGGCGCACTGTCTCCGGGATAAGCTCCGGCGCGAACCCGTAGCTTGTGAGGCGAACCAACTGGTGCGCCAGTAGCTCGCCGGCGACGACCACCCCGGAAACCACCAGGGACATGACGCAGGCGACCGTGCTGAAGATGCGCCACGCCTCCTGCCGCCGGCCCAGCGTGATCTTCTCTGTGAAGACAGGGATGAAGGCCGAGGAGAGCGCGCCGCCGGCGATGAGGTAGAAGAGCAGGTCGGGCACGTTGAACGCCGCGTAGTAGACGTCGGAGCCCGCGCCCTGGCCGAACTTACCGGAGATGATGGCGTCGCGCACGAAACCGAGCACGCGGCTTGCGAACATGGAAGCCATCATCACGGCGGCGGCGCCCGCCATGCGCCTGCTGGTATCGTTGCGGCTCTGCTGGGTTGCTGCCTCGGTGGTCTCGCTCATTCCTTGGGAAGTCTACCAGATGGGCCGGCGTGCGCCGGGCGTGATGCTGCCCAGGACGGCGGGCCGCGACGCGCCGGTGGCGCTGGGCACATTGCCCGGCAGGCCGCGAAGGGTCAGTGCCGCCAGCACGGCAAATGCCACGGCCTCTTTCATGGAGGCGTCAACCCCCAGTTCGTCTGACGTGGTCACGACGCAGGCACGGAGGTTCCTGCGCAGGCGCGCCATGAGGGCCGGGTTCCGAGCGCCGCCACCGCACGCCACCACTTGCGCCCCCGCGCCGAAGCCGGGTAGCCATCGCCGGTACGCGTCGGCGATCGTGCGGGCCGTCAGCTCCGTGAGTGTCGCCAGGAGGTCGACCCCGTGGACGCCCAGCGACTGGCTTAGCGGAAGCACGACCTCGCGGAAGGTCGCCGCTCCGAAGGCCTCGCGCCCTGTGCTCTTCGGCGGCGCCAGCCCAAAGAACGGTGTTTCGTCAATAAGCGTGCGCACCATGGCCTCGCTCGCACGTCCGGCGCGGGCCAGCAGTCCATCGACATCCATCGCTCGACAGCCGCTGGTGACCATCTGCGCGGCGGCGTCGATCAGCATGTTGCCGGGCCCTGTGTCGAAGGCCACGATGTCGCTGACCGCACCGCGCCGCCGAAGCCACGTGACGTTAGCAATCCCGCCGATGTTCTGGACGGCTCGATCGACGTGGTCTGCGCTCAGCGCAAGCCAGTCCGCTATGGGCACCAGGGGCGCCCCCTGTCCACCAAGCGCCATATCCGCCGAACGGAAGTCGGAGACCACGGTGCAGCCCGTGGCGGCGGCGATGAGCGCCGGGTTCCCGAGTTGAAGCGTGCCGCGGCAGGTGTGCCCGCCGAATGCAATGGGCTCAGGTTGGTGCCAGATCGTCTGGCCGTGGCTACCGATGACCTGCACCTTGCTCAGCGGGACGCCCGCGGCGTTGCACAGGTCGACCGCCGCCCGGGCGAAGGCGTGGCCGAGCGCCTGATGCAGGGCGCAGAGGCTGTCGGCGCCGGCGCCGCCCGGCGCGCATGCCGCGATGATCTCGGCGCGGAGCCCGGGCTTGTGGGGCGCCGCCAAGGCGGCCAGGACCTCCTGTGCCGCGCCCGGACGGAGCCGGACCCTCACCAACGCGGCATCGATCCCGTCGGCCGATGTGCCGGACATGAGGCCGATCGCCAGGACTGGGGCGTCGCCGTCCATGCTCTCATAGCCCTCCTGCCGCGCCGAACGGGAACCCCGGCAAGGCGTCGTCTGCTATAATGAAGTGATTGAGCAATCCAGTTGGTGAGGTGATGACCGTGCCAGTGTACGGGTACGAGTGTACGCGCTGCAAGGCCACGTTCGAGGTCACGCAGCGCATGTCGGACGCTCCGTTGAAGGAGCACGATGATTGCGGCGGTGAGTTGCGGAAGCTCGTGTTTCCGGTCGGCATCGCGTTCAAGGGCTCAGGTTTCCACGTGAACGACTATGCCCGCAAGAGCAGCACCGCCGCCGGCAAGTCCGAGCCGGAAAAGGCTGCCGCCGCCGCTCCCGCCAAGGCGGAGACACCGGCAGCCTCTACGCCGGCGTCGCCCGCTCCGGCGAAGGCCGCCGACTAGGCGCCGAACCGATGCGCAACAGAACGGGACGCCGACCATCGGCGTCCCGTTCCAGTGTGTGCCAGGCTGGGGGACCGACGAGGGGTCCCGGCCGCAGTTGGCCGCCCGGACAACGTCGATGCCTGACTTCGCGACCTTCGGGGCTGATCGCCTGGGTCAGGATGTCCATGCCTCAGGCGCCGTCCAGGCTCCGAGTGCCCGGCAACCTGCGGCGCCCGAGGCGGCCGCACTACTTGCCGATCTTGAACATCTTGGTCCCGCAGGTGGCGCAGGTACCGGTGGTCGCGGGCTTGCCGTTCTTCATCGTGATGCTCGTGGGATCCTTCATTTCCTTCTTGGCCTTGCACTTGACGCAATAGGCTTCCATACGTGATCCTCTCCGTCCGAGATGGACTGTGATTGCTTACATCAGGTTCGATGTGCGTCAGGCGACACCTGCTTGCACCGTCGCACGAGCCCTGCCTCTCGGCCCAACGGGGCGAGTCCGCGTCCAGGCTGCCAACAGGTTACCCCGTGGCGCCCGTGAGCACGATGCATGGTACATTTCGCCGTGGTCCGGCGGTTCACCTTCGTGGCTCGGCGCCATTTTCGCTTCAGGCAGATCGGCGTCCGGTCGCATCAGTCCGGTGTGTCGATGGTTGCGAAGCCATGCACGGCTCAAGTATAATGACGCGCAACGACAACCCGGCGACAACCGGGCGGCAGGCCGATGGTGGCCGTGCGTAGCCCTTGCCGGTCGACAATGCGAGTACGGAGATCCGTGTGGACCTTGACCTGCAGCAGCAACTCAGACCCGCGCACTCCCGTTACCTCGACATGTCGGATCGCGAGATCGTCGCCCGGGCCCAGCGGGGCGAAGAGCTTGCTGCGGAGTACCTGCTCTACAAGTACCGCAACCTGGTACGGACCAAGGTCAAGTCCTATTTCCTGGTCGGCGCCGAGAAGGAGGACCTCCTCCAGGTCGGCATGATCGGGCTCTGGCAGGCGGTGGTCGACTTCAGTTGCGAGCGCGCCATCTCTTTTCCGGCTTTCGCCAAGGTCTGCATCCAGCGGCATATCATCACTGCGATCAAGACCGCTACCCGCCAGAAGCAGATGCCGCTGAACACGTCGCTGCCGCTGGAGACCTCGTCCGACGACAGCGGCCCGGACTGGTCCCTCGCCGATGTCCTCTGTTCCACCAGTTCGCCTGATCCCGAGGGGATCGTCCTCCAGGTCGAAGATACCCGCAGGCTCCATCAGATGCTCCAGCATATGCTCAGCGACTTTGAGTGGCGCGTGCTCGCGGGCTACCAGATCGGCAAGTCCTACCGGGAGATTGCGGTCGAGCTTCAGTGCAAGACTAAGTCCGTAGATAACGCCCTCGCCAGGATCAAGCGCAAGGTCTCGTGTGTGCCCCTTGGCTTGGCCAACCTGAGCGAGTTGCTGGTGAACCACGCCAGGTGATCCTGGCCTGGCCACAACTGATGCGGAAAGAGCGCCCCGCCCATTGCGGCGGGGCGTATGACTGTGAGAGGGGGAGGCGATGGCCGATATCAACTTCGGGCTGCTGAAGCAGCTCTGCGAGACGCCCGGCATTCCCGGGCGCGAGGAACCGATCCGCCGCTTGGTCGCAGATGCCATGCGGCCGCTGGTAGGCGAGGTCGCCGTCGATGCTCTGGGGAATGTCATCGGTCGACGCCCGGGCCGTTCCTCCTGTCGCGTCATGCTTGCTGCGCACATGGACGAGATCGGGTTCATGGTGAAGCACATCGATGACAAGGGCTTCGTCCGCATCCTGCCCATGGGCGGCTGGGACCCGCGCAACGTCGTCTCCCAGCGCGTCTACGTCCACACGCGGTCTGGTGAGAGCCTCCTCGGTGCGGTGATGCCCGGCGTCAAGCCGATCCACATGCAGAAGCCCGAGGATGCCAACAAACCGCCGACCATTGACGAGCTCTTTGTAGACCTGGGCCTGCCCGCCGATGAGGTCAAGGCCCGCTTGGAGATCGGCGACCCTGTGACCATGGCGCGGACCGCCGAGATCGTCGGCGGCAACGTGATGAGCAAGACGTTGGACGCCCGCGTCGCCGTCTTCGTCATGCTGGAGGCCCTTCGCGTTGTGGGCGACCACGAGGCCGAGGTGCTCGCCGTCGCCACCACGCAGGAAGAGGTCGGCACGCGCGGCGCGCTGGTGGCCGCGCACGACCTGCAGCCCACCGTAGGCGTGGCGATCGACACCACGCTGGCCAACGACTACCCCGGTCCTGCCGACTACGACGCAGTCACTCGGCTCGGCTCTGGAGTAGGCATCAAGATACTGGACTCGTCGCTGATCTGCAACCCACAGCTGGTTCGCCACTTCCGCGATCTGGCCGAAGCCAACAACATCAGCCACCAGATGGAGATCCTGCCGCGGGGCGGCACGGATGCCGGCGCGATCCAACGGTCACGCGGGCCCGTTCCGAGCATCACACTCTCCGTCCCGTCGCGCTACGTGCATACAGTGAACGAGATGGCCAGCCTGAAGGACATCGAGGCAGCCATCCAACTGCTGACCGTCTACCTGCGGCACGCACACGAGGGGCGCTACGGCTTCGAGGCGGACCTGGGCTGATGGACCTGGACGTGCGCCCATGAGCCGGGTGACGATCCTCGGTGCGGGTAGCTGGGGCACCGCCCTGTCCTCCATCCTACAGCATCGCCATGCGGTCACGCTCTGGTCTCGGGATGCCGACCTGGCCCGGGCCATCGTTGCTCAGCGCCAGAACGCGCATTATCTGCCCGGCATCGACCTCGGTCCCTCCGTGGCGGTGCAGGCCGACCTGGCCGCGGCGCTGGCCGGAGCCGAGGCCGTGGTCCTCGCCATCCCCAGCGCAGGGATGGAGGACGCCAGCCGTCTGGCCGCGCCCCTGATCCCGCGGACTGCCCTCCTGGTCAGCGCCTCCAAGGGCTTGACCGAAGAGGGTGGCCTGCGCATGTCGCAGGTGATCGGCCGCGCCCTCGACGACGCCTGGGGCATCGAGGGCGCGGCACGCCGTGTGGCCGTGATCTCCGGTCCGAACTTGGCCATGGAAGTGGCCATGGGGCATCCGTCGGCCACGGTGGCGGCCTGCGGTGAGACCGACCTGGCCGAGAGGAGCCGTGCGCTCTTCATGGGTCCCGCATTCCGCGTCTACTCGTCGGACGATGTCGTGGGCGTGGAACTGGCAGGCGCCATGAAGAACGTGATCGCCATAGGCTGCGGCGTATGCGAGGGGCGCGGGTATGGCGACAACACCCGGGCCGCCCTGATGACGCGCGGGTTGGCTGAGATCACCCGGCTGGGCCTGGCGCTCGGGGCCAAGCAGAGCACCTTCCTCGGCCTCGCCGGGGTGGGCGACCTGATCGCTACCGGCGGAAGCAAGCTCTCTCGGAACTACCGCGTGGGTGTGGGGCTCGGAAAGGGACAGGCGCTGGCCGAGGTGTTGGCCGACATCGGGCAGGTCGCCGAGGGAGTGCCGACGACGCGGGCCATGTGGCGACTGGCGGGCAGTATGGGCGCCGAGATGCCGATCACGCGCTCCATGTACGGCTTGCTGTTCGAGGGCATGGCGGTCGATCGCGCCGTGGAGGAGCTGATGTTGAGACCGCCCAGGGCTGAGGGCTAGGGCGTCGGCCCGGTGCGGCCGGTGCGGTCGCCTGAGAGCAGCAGTTGGACGCCCTTGCCTGCCACCATCGAGCCGCAGAGGCAGGCCAGCAGCAGGATCGCCAGCCGCGTGAGCAGGCGCATAAATGAAGCGCCCAGCGCCATGGCCGAAGCCGCCGAGGCGCCGCCGGCGTCCGGTATGCCCGCCTTGGGGTCAGCCAGCATCCCAAAGGCGATCCGCAGCACGATGCCGATCACCCCGATGCCGATCACGAACGCCAGCACCCCCAGCGTCTGTTGTGTTCGGCCTGTGCCGGAGCCTGCCATCAGCGTCCATCCTCGCCATGGGTGTGTCTGCCCGCATGGGTATGCGGGTGGGCATGGCTGTCGTCGTCGTGAGCGTGCGCGTGCGTATGGATAAGGTTCGCGCGCTCCAGCAGTTCAAGGTCGTCAAGTATGGCTCCTGCCGGCCCGTCGGCGACCAGGCCGCTGCCTGACCCGAGCACGATGGCTCGGTCCGCCACCTCGGCGGCCAGATGGAGGCTGTGCGTGGCGGCTACGATGGTCTTGCCCGCCGCCGCCAGCTGATGCAGCATATCGATGAGCCAGCTCTCGCTCTTCGGGTCCAGCCCGGTCGTGGGTTCGTCCATCAGTATGACACCAGGGTTCACGGCCAGTGTGCAGGCCAGGGCGACTCTTCGCTTCTCACCGCCCGACAGGCGGAACGGGGCGCGGTCCATGAGCCGCTCGATGTCGAATGATGCTGCCAGTTCGTGCGCCCGGCGGCGCGCTTGGTCGGCGGCCAGGCCCAGGTGCAAGGGGCCGAACATCAGTTCTTCCTCAACGGTGGGCGAGAAGAGCTGGGCGTCGGCATCCTGGAATACGAAGCCGACGCGGCTGCGGAACCAGCGCGACAGGGCGGCGTCGCGCAGGATGTCCGGCGAGACTTCGCGGCCGAACGCGCAGATCCGGCCCGCCGTCGGGGCCATCAAGACGTCCATCAGGCGCAGCAGTGTGGACTTGCCCGCACCATTGGCTCCCAGCAGCATGACGGTCTCGCCGCGGCCGATCTCGAACGAGACCTCGCTTAGCGCCGCGGGTCCCTGAGCGTAGGCATACGACACGCCCCTCAGGCTGAAAGCAGGCTCGCCGGCCGGGGTCATGTCTGCGCTCCCAACAGCAGTGAAACCGCCGTGGCGCCGCCGACCCCGGCGAGCCAAGCCCAGTCCATCGGAGCCAGCCGTAGCGGCTCCCCCGTCACGAACTCGCCTCGCCACCCGCGGGAGACCATGGCCGCGTGGATGTCATCGGTCAGCTGCAGGGACTTCCAGATGAGTACCGCGGCCACGGCTCCGAGATACTGCCGGCCCCTGCCGGCCGGGGTGGTTCCCGGCGTCCTGCTGCGGCGGGCCGTGAGCATCTCTTGCAGCGTGGCCAGGATCACGGCGGTGTACCGATAGGTCATCTCCAGCACTACCGTCAGTGAGCGAGGGGCTCCCAGGGCTCCCAGGCCGCGAAGCAGGAGTTGCCAGCGCGTGCAGGAGACCACCACCGAGACGCCCACGAGGCAGAGCAGGACGCGCGTGCCGGCAAGCGCCACGTAGCTCAAGCCGTGAGCGGTGATCGACAGGTACGGGTCGTGGAGCAGGACCAGGAGAGCCGGTGCGGTCCGGTCGAGGCTGAAGGCTGCGGGGAGGATGCCGGCCGCGCTGAACATCACCGTGCCAAGGCCGGCCCGCGCCCAGATCCGCAGCGGAGGAGCACCGGAGAGGAGGCTCAGCGCCACGACCAGGGCCGCCATGGCGGCGACCGAAGCCCATGACCTGGCGCAGGCGCAGCCAACCAGCAGGACGCCTAGGCCGATCACCTTGGCGCGTGGGTCCAGGGCCTGTACCGGGCCGGCAATCCGCGACCACTCCTCCAGACGGAGGGTGTCCGCCGCCGCGCCGGAGATGCCGGTTAGCGACCGCTCCAAGAAGTCGGCGCCTCGCCGTCGCTCTGCAACCGGTGGGTCGTCGCTGCCCTGGTCCGCAAGGAGCCACTCCGGCAGCTTGCCGGTGCCGGAGGCGCCGCCGCCGCTCGGCGGGGTAGGGCCGTCGTCGGGGGGCGGACCGCGTCGGCGCCCCACGGCCGCCGCTATGCCCAGCCCGAGCAGCAAGGCCACTGCGCCGCCGGCAAGGCCGGATGCGATATAGGCCGCCGGGCCCCGCTCGGCGTTGTAGTCTGGCAGCAGGTTGAAGCCCTTCCAGCCTTGCTGTTCCACCCTGGCGCCCATGCTTGGCGTGTAGCCGGCCATCTTGCTCAACGTGGCCTGGTCCCACTCGCCCCAGGCCTCGCCCGTAGCAAGCAGGCCGAGCGGCGCCATCGCGACGAGTAGCGCCAGAGTCACCCATCCCGGCTTCAGGTTCACGCGGGAGCCGGCGTCCGTCGATCCCTCGGTTCCGACCAGACCTCCGGCATGGGCGAAGCGCAGCGCGAACGCGGTGATCGCGCCCTCGATCAGGCCCACCACGGCGAGATGGGGGATCACCAGTGCGGGAACCGTGACCCGCAGGTCGAACGGGAAGTAGAGCGCCCGGCCTGCCGCGTCATGGCTCACCGCGGGTTGGATGCCCAAGATGATGGCCGTCAGCAGGGCCGCGATGTTGGCGCCCAGGTAGCCCGCCACGAAGGCCGCCACGGCCCGGCGTCGGGCGGAGCACCGCCCCGCGGCGACGGCGCGGTACGCTGCGTAGCCCACCAGCGGCATGCCCAAGGCCATCGTGAAGCTGTTTGCGCCCCATGCCAACACGCCGCCGTCGCCGAAGAACAGGGCCTGCACGAGCAGCGCCACGCTGGCCGCCATGATGGCCGCCCACGGGCCCAGCAGGATCGCGACCATGACGGAGCCCACCGGGTGTGCGGTGGTGCCGCCGATCACCGGGACGTTGAACATCTGGAGGACGAAGCAGAAGGCCGAGGCCATCGCCAGGAACGGCGCCTGACGCGTGTCAAGATCCAGCCGTAGCCGCCGGGCTGAGTACCACCACGCCGGGGCCATGGCCGCCCCGGCCACGGCGCATGTGGCGGGACTGATCATCGCGTCAGGGATATGCATTCACAGGCTCCAGCGCTGCCGTTCAGCCTCGCGCATGCTTGGTCCGGGCGACGATATGCTCCTGCATCTCGCGGTCGAGAAGCCGGAACTGCTGGCTGAAGCCCGACACCCGCACACAGAGGTTCGCGTACCGGCTCGGATCCTCCTGCGCGGCCCGCAGCGTTTCGGCGCTGACGACGTTGAACTGCAGTTGGCCCACGCGCAGTCGCACGGCCGCCATGAGCAGGTCGGCGAACGCGCCGATGCCGCCCGACTCGAGGAGGACCGGATCCAGCTCCAGGATCGCCGAACTGCTGGCGGCCACCCGATGGTGCGGCAGCGCGGCCAGCGAGCGGACCACGGCGGTGAGGCCGTGCGTGTCCCGTCCCTGGCCCGGCGAGACGCTATAGGCGAGCGGCTCTCCGGCGCGGCGCCCGTCGGGTGTGGCGCCGGTGGCGCGGCCCATGGGCAGCATGAGCGTGAACGTGAAGAGGTGCGTGAAGAAGCGGCCGCCCCGCACCGTCTGGTGGCCGTCCAGTACGTCGCAGTACATATCCACGAGCCGAGCCGCCATGGCGTCCGGCGCGGCGTCGTCATTGCCGTACCGGGCGCAGCGCATCAGCCTGCCCCGCAGCGCTTCATGGCCCTCGAAGTCCGCGCCCAGAGCCAGAAGGACCTCGTCGGCGGTGGACGAACCATCGACGTACAGCACCTGGTTCAAGGCCGCCAGGCTATCGGCCGCGTTGGGCACTCCCATGGCCGCGCTGGAGTGGTAGTTGTACCGAGCGCCCCCTTCCATGATATCCATCCCTCGGCCGATGCAATCGTCGGTGAGGATCGAGAGGTAGGGGAGCCGGTACTGGGCCTGGTGCGCCGTCTCGGCCGAGTTCGAGCCGTAGACCGACCACGCCGCGAAGTGCTCGAACTGCTGCTTGAACGCCGCCACCACGTCGTCCATGCACGCGCATTGGCGCAGGTCGGGGCCCTCGGGGCCGATCTGGCGGCCGTCGCGCGGGTCGCGGCCGCCATGCAGCGTGAGCTCCAGCACGCGGGCCAGGTTGATCCAGTGGCTTACGGCGTGTGGCGACGCCTTGCCCGGCACCGTGATCTCGATGCAGCCGATCGCGGCGTAGCCCCGCGCATCCTCGATCGGGACGCCATGGTCCACAAGCGCCGGGATGAGCGCCTCGTCATTGAAGAAGAAGGGGATGCCGCCGCCGCGGGCCACGAGCTCGAGGCATCGCGTGACGAAGGGCCTCGGCGACCCGTTGTGCAGGCGAGCGGAGAGGCACCGCACGAAGTCCATCGCCTCGGTCACGTCGAGGACGAGATAGCTCAGCGGGTTCACGGCGTCGGAGCCATCGGGGTGCTGCCCGCCTACCATCATCTGCTGCACGTCGTAGGGCATGTAGAGCTTGAGCCACAGCTCCGCCAGTAGCTCGGAAGCCTCGGCGAGCGTGGTGCGCCCGGCGGCCAGGTCGGCCTCGAGGTAGGGCCACAGTATCTGGTCGATGCGCCCGATCCCATTGGCGTTGACGCCGTCCTCCCACACGGTGACCATATGGGCGAACCAGAGCGACTGCACGGCCTCGGCGAAGGTGCGTGCCGGCTCTGCGGGCACTCGCTCGCAGATATTGGCCACGGTCTGAAGGCGTGTGCGCGTTGCCTCGTCGGGCGCCTCGGTCATCTTGGCGCGCAACCCCTCGGCGTGACGGAGGCCCAGCCCTTGCGCCGCATCGGCCACCGCGTGGAACGCCCAGAGGGCGGCCCGGCGTTGCGGCGCCTGCGGATCGGTCGGGGCTTGGGCGGCGACGGCCTCCCCGATCCGGTTGCGGATGCCCGTGAAGCCTTCTGATAGGACCCGGCTGTAGTCGCGGATGCTGTGGTTCAGGTCGGTGCCCCAGACCTGCACAATGGCTCGGTCCTGGGCTTCGCGGAGTTCCGGCGGCCAACCAGCGACCGGCGCCAGCGACTGCCACGCAAACGGCTGCGAGGCCACCCAGTCGCGCATCTCCTCGACGGCCTCGGCGGGCAGTCCGGCCGCGACAGCCCGCTCAACCACGTCGGAGCCCAGATGTGAGCGGAAGCCGATGTAGCTGTGGTCCCCGCCATGCTCACCGGCCAGCGAGGCGTCGCCGCACAGCCCCAGCGGAATCTCACGGATCACGGCTGCCAGGGAGACCCCGAAGCGCTCCGGCAGTGATGCGCCGTCAGCGCGCACCCATTCACGGAGGAAGAGGTAGTCACGCCATGCGGCCAGGAGCGGCTGCGTCGGAGTTTCCATCCGCCGCTTCCGCAGCGTGGCCAGGCGGGGTGAGAGCCGGAAGCGGTCGCCGGTCAGCATCGTCGCGTTCTCCTCACGAGGGTCGCCCATAGGATACTCCCTGCACGCATTCCCGGCGCGCGGTTATCGATTGTAGCGGGAAGTCGGCTGTCAGGGAGCGCCAATCTCGACGCGAATAAGGATGCGTGGTAGACTGACCGCGTAAGGCGATTCTGCAATGGAGGGTATACACGTGTCAGGATTTTCCATTGAGGAGATGAAGGCGGCCAACTGGCGGCTTCAGTTCACCGTGACGATGACCGACGAGTTCGCCTCGCTGGCCAAGTTGCTGACGGATGATGACCCCAGGAACGCCGTGCTCGAGCATGCACGTCAGTGCTCGGACGTTGTGGTGCGCCTGGGCGGCCTGGCCCCCGTCGTCCCGATCAGGCCCGAGTACCACCGCGGCATGACCGATGCGGTGCCCATCGCGAAGATGGACGGCAGCGGCTCGATCCTATGCAACCGCCGCGGCCGCCCCAACCGGGAAGCGCGCGACTACATGCTGGCAGAGAACGCCCGCATCGACTGGACACAGAGCCGGTTCGTTAAGAAGGGCTAGCCCACCCGGCCCCGAATACTAAGTGGCGCCCGCCGGAGTGTCTCCGGCGGGCGTACCATAGCTCGCGGCGGCATGACCGGCATCGGCGCGAAAGCAGCCATGTCGGTCGCAGGGGACGGTATGTGGAACGGCTCCAGATGTAGCTGCATGAGTGCATCTTCGTCCCCTGCTGTCCCTGTTACTATCGCGCCGAAGCCGAATCCGGAAGGCCGTGGCGCAGTTTTCCGCACCGTTCTACAGGATCGGGCCGTCGGTTGACGCCCAGGCGCTTCGTTCGCCATACTGCAGGCGATATGCGCGCCGATAATCCCCCTGCCGTGCACATGCGGAACATCACCAAGCGGTATCCCGGCGGCGTGGTGGCCAACAACGCTATCTCCTTGACGGTGCTTCCGGGGACTGCGCACGCCGTCGTCGGCGAGAACGGCGCGGGCAAGTCGACCTTGATGGGGGTGCTGTACGGTAGCGTCCGGCCCGATGCCGGCTCCATCGAGATCGATGGGGCGCCCGTGACGTTGCGCCGCCCAGCCGACGCGATTCGGCACGGCATCGGCCTGGTCACGCAGCACACCACCATGATCCCGGCCCTCACAGCACTTGACAACGTCCTCCTGGGCTTCGAGCCAGTCCGTTTCGGTACGCTGGATCGGCGAACCGGCCGCCGCCGCGTGGAGGAACTCTCCGCCCAGGCCGGCATCGAGGTAGATTGGCTGGCCTCCGCGGACACGCTCTCTGTCGCCGCGCTGCAGAAGGCCGAGATCGTCAAGGCGCTCTATCGCGGCGCCCGGGTCCTCATACTGGACGAGCCGACAGCGACCTTGGCCCCGGCCGAGGCCGACCGTCTCTTCGCGGTGGTGCAGGGCATCGTGGCGTCAGGAGCGTCTGTGCTCTTCATCACACACAAGTTGCGCGAGGTGCTGGAGCACAGCGGCCATGTGACCATCCTCCGCGGCGGCGCCAAGACCGGTGACCGGGTTACCTCCGAGACGAACGCCGATGAATTGGTTTCGCTGATGCTGGGTGCGGATCGGTCTGCCGTGCGGTTGGAGCAGCCACAGCGCGATCGTTCCGAACCGAGCGACGTCTCCCTGCAGGTGAGAGCGCTCACCGTGCGCGGGCGCGGCGGGAGGCCTGCCGTCCACTCCGCCGACCTGACGGTGCGGACCGGCGAGGTGCTGGGCGTGGCCGGCGTCGACGGAAGCGGCCAACGTGAGCTGGCTGAGGCTATTGTAGGCCTTCGGCCCACAGTCTCCGGCTCCGTACTGCTGTGCGGCGAGGATGTGACAGGCAGCTCCGTGGCGTTCCGGGCTGCGGCCGGCATCGCCTATGTGCCCGAGGACCGCCACCGCGAGGGGCTGATCCTCGATTTCGACCTCGCTGAGAACCTCCTCCTCGGCAGGCATCGCGATGCGTCCGCCGGCGGTGGCAGGTTCCTCCAGCGCCGCCGCGTGCTGGCCGACGCCGAGCGGCTGCTGACCGAGTCGGGCGTGGCGTCTGCGGGTCCGCTGTCGCCGGCATCATCGCTTTCGGGCGGGAACCAGCAGAAGGTCGTCGTGGCCCGTGCGCTGGCCCGCAACCCTCGTGCCCTGGTCGCCATGCAGCCCACCCGCGGCCTCGACGTGGGAGCCTCTGCGGCGGTCTATGACGCCATTCGCGCACATACGGCCGCAGGCATGGGGGTGCTGCTCTTCTCGTTGGATCTGGACGAGTTGCGCGAGGTGTCCGATCGCATTGCCGTCATGTACAACGGCCGCATCGCCGGTGTCCTGGATCGCGACGAGGCCGGCGTCGAGCGGCTGGGCAAGCTGATGACCGAGGGGCGGCCATGATCCTCCGTCGCCTGGCTCCCGTCGTCCAGCCGCTGCTTTCGGTTCTGGGCGCCTTCGTCGTCGCGGGCATCGTGGTCTGGGCCTGCGGCGGCAGTCCGTTCGAGGCGCTGAGTGCCCTCTTGCAGGGCTCCTGCGGTTCCTCTACGGGCCTCTTGCGCACGCTATCCAAGGCCACGCCGCTGCTCCTGAGCGGCCTGGCGGTGGCCGTGGCGCTTCGGGCGGGCCTCTTCAACATCGGAGCCGAGGGGCAGCTGATCCTGGGCGCCCTTGCGGCCGCGTGGGCGGGCCATGCGTTCACAGGCCTGCCCGCATGGATCCACATCCCGATCTGCCTGGCCGCCGGAGTGCTCGTGGGTGGCCTCTGGGCGGCCATCCCCGGCGCCCTGCGTGCCTGGCGAGGGTCGCATGAGGTCATCGTGACCATCATGCTGAACTACCTCGCCATCCAGTTCGCGCACTTCCTGGTCAACGGCGTCATGAAGGATCCCGGCAGTATGGCCCCGGCCACAGCAATGGTCGAGCCGTCGGCGCGGCTCTGGGCGGCCGCGGACGGCAGCAACTTCTCGGCGGGCTTCGGATTGGCGCTTCTTGCCGCCGTGGGTGTGGCTGTGTTGCTACGGCGCACCGCACTGGGCTTCGAAATCCGGGCGGTCGGACTGGGTGCGGATGCCGCCCGCGTGGCCGGGGTCAACGTGGGCCGGACCATGGTCTCGGCCATGGCTCTCTCCGGCGCGCTGGCCGGGCTGGCAGGCGCCATCGAGGTGTTGGGCGTCCACCGGCGCTACCTCGATGCCTTCTCGCCGGGGTACGGCTTCGACAGCATCGCGGTGGCCCTGCTCGGCGGCGGCAGCCCTGTGGGTGTGACCCTCTCGTCGCTTCTGTTCGGTGGCCTGAGCGCCGGCGCGACCTACATGGAGGCCTGGACCCACGTGCCGCGGCAGATCGCGGGCATTGTCCAGGGCGTGGTCATCTTCTCGGCGGGCGCCCGGTACCTGAAGGGTCGCCGGCGATGAGCGGCCCCGAACTGGCCGGCCTCCTACTGCCGCTGGGCGTCGCCGCGCTACGGCAGGCTACGCCGCTCGTCCTGGCCGGCCTGGGCGGCATCTGCTCCGAGCGCGTGGGGATCGTCAACATTGCGCTGGAGGGCATGATGCTGGCCGGTGCCTTTACCGGCCTCGTGGCCGGCCGCCTGGCAGGTCCCTTGGTCGGCGTCCTGGCGGCGGTGACGGTGGGCATGCTGGTCGGGCTGACGCACCTCTGGGCGACCCGCAAGCTTCGGCTGAACCACATCGTCAGCGGCGTGGCGATCAACCTCCTGGCCCTCCACTCGACCACCTTCCTCCTTCGTCGGCTCTTCAACCAGGCGGACCCGCCGGTCGAGGCACGCATCGAGTCCATGCTCCCCACGTCGCTTTTCACGGGCGTGGCGCTGGCGCTGGTGCTTGTCTTCCACCTCGTGCTCTACTACACTCCACTGGGGTTGCGCATCAGGGCGGTGGGCGAGAGCGAGG
Source organism: uncultured Chthonomonas sp. (assembly GCA_903885605.1). Taxonomy (GTDB): domain Bacteria; phylum Armatimonadota; class Chthonomonadetes; order Chthonomonadales; family CAJBBX01; genus CAJBBX01. The sequence continues at coordinate 39,782 of CAISJD010000001.1, forward strand.
CCAGTACCCGCATGGCCGGCGTCGACACGGCCCGCGTGAAGATGCTGGGCCTGGCGGCATCGGGCGTGCTGGCGGGACTGGCCGGGGCGTACCTCTCGCTGGCGCAGGTGGGGCGTTTCAGTGACGACATGGTCAGCGGCCGCGGCTTCATCGCCCTGGCGGCCGTGGTCTGCGGGAGGTGGACGCCGCTGGGCATGGCGGCCGCCTCGCTGGCCTTCGGCGCGCTCGATGCGCTACAGTTCCACCTGCAGGGAAGCGTCGCGTTGCCGGGCGAACTGCTGCGGAGCATCCCGTATATCGCCACCGTCGTGGCTGCGATGGCGCTCCGTCCCCGTCCGCCGGCCGATCTGGGCCGCCAGGAGGAGTAGGCCGCGCCCCTACGATCCTGTCGAGGCGTAGCGCCGCTCGCCGAGCTTCCACACAAGCAGGCAGGCCGCGAGGAATGGCCCGCCGACGCAAGGCGCCAGCCACGTCAGCGGCGCGGGAAGCCCGCTGAGTTCCGGGCGCGACAGCAGTGCGGCCATCGGCACGGTGTTGATGGCCGCCAACGGCACGGCCACCGTGAAAAAGAGCCGGAACCAGGGGCGGTAGATCGTCAGCGGGTACTGGGCCATCTGGTTGCCGCCGTAGGTGACGATGTTCACCACCTCCAGCGACTCAATGGTCCAGAACGCCAGCGTCGCCTGCAGCACGAAGAGCCCGGCGAAGATGCAGGCGCCGCCGACGACGCAAAGGCCGACCAGCGACACGCGGGTCGCGTCCCACTCGATGCCCAGACCCATGCAGCCCCACGCGAGGATCGCGGAGCCCTGCACCAGCCGCCCCACCCGCATGATCTGCACCTCATGGGCGGCGAGTTGGAATGCCGTTGGCAGGGGGCGCAGCAGCAGTCGGTCGAAGTCGCCGGTGCGGACCATGCCGGGGAAGACGTCAAAGCCCCGCGCCCCCGCCTCGGCCAGCGCGAAGGCCACGTTGCTGATGCCGTACAGCACCGCGACCTCCGGCAGTCGCCACCCCGGCAGCGACCCGAACCGCGCGAAGAGCGCCCAGATGGCGCCGAACTCAGCCAGTGTTGCCACTAGTTGCGAGGCCGAGTAGAGCGCGAATGAGGCCCGGTACTGCCACTGCGACCGCACCGAGGCGGCGACCAGGCGACCGTAGATGCGCGCGTATCGCCGCACCGATCGGATCATCCCGGCCTCGCCTCGATCACGTTCCGGCCTACGGCGCCGGCGTCACGTAGAGCCAGCGGCCCACGGCCTCCGGTCCCACGGTGATCGCCAGGGCGCCCGCGCTCCGATCGCACTTGACCTCGGCGCCGCGGCTACCGGGACCCGTCCCTTCGGCGTAGACCTTCACATTGGCCGGCAAGCCGATGTCCGGTATTCGAACCACGCCTTGCCAGTAGACCATGGCCTGCATAACGGCGCCGCCCGGCACTCGCCTCGCTTCGGGCACCGGCGCCCAGGCCAACTGCCCGGTCGGGCCGTCGGCGTAGACGCTGGTCTTGCCGTCGACCGTGATGGAGTTGGCCAGGCTCCCGGCGAAGGCGATCAGGTTGCCCGCGCCGTCCACGCGGAAGCACATGGAGCCCTTTCCCTTGTAGGTCACCGTATGGCCGTTGACGTCGGCGTTGCTCAGTTCCAGCGTGTCGTCCGGCAGCGTGATGCCTGCCATGGCAACCTTGTCGCGCTCCTCGTTCCGGGCAAATCCGCCCTCCCACTGCTCCTCCACCGTCCGCAGGTGCGGGGCCGCGGCTACCGCGCCATTGGGGAAGCGGCAGAAGAGGTAGGGCGTCGTCCGTGACAGCGCCTCGGTGTTGCCCTTGCCGTCATAGGCTCCCAGCGCCGATAGGATGTCGTAGAGCGTTCGCTCTTCGCGTCCCAGGCTGGCCGACTGGTCGTCGCGGGGCCGGAAGCCCAGCGCAACGCACTGACCGCCTCCCGGCAAGGTGCGCCGGACGCCGATGATGCGCCCCCTGCACCGCGCCACCGGCTCGGAGCCGGCCGCCGGCTCCAGCGGATAGATGCGGTCCACCAGCATGTCGGTCAGGATGGTCTGCGGCGCCACCTGCTTCAGTGCGCCCTCGAAGGCCACCTGCCGTCCCGGCGCTATGACGCCGAGGTTGTGGCCGGGCTTGGTGGTCGCGCCGAACAGCTCCGACCATATCGCCGACGCAGGCTCGCCCTCGGCGGTGAGCGTGGGCGGCGGGCCGCACCAGATCACGCGTCCGCCCGCCCGGGCCAGTGCGCCCATCATGGCCAGCAGCTTGGCGCTGGGCAGCGGCTCGAACTGCGCCATGAGCGTGGTGAACCTGCGGCCTGCCAGCACGATGGCGCCGCCCTCCACCTTTCCGAGCTCCACCAGCTTGGCCTGGGTGATCAGGTTGGCATAGCCGTACTGCGTCATCCATGAACCGAAGCGCTCCTCGGTGGCCACCAGGTCCAGTGGGTAGAGCATGAGCACGGAGACGTCGCGGTGCTGCATTTCCTGTACCATGCCGAAGAGCGGAGAGCCCGCGGCGCCGTAGACGTTGACCAGGTCCATGCGGCGCGCGTTGATGGCGTTGGGCATTCCCCAGTGCGCGCCGTAGGAGTAGGGGACCTCATTGATGACGCCCGTGGAGCAGGCCAGCGCCAGTCCCACATAGTTGCGGTCGAGCCATCCGCACTCGGCGTGGTCGTTGCCGTTGCCGGTGAGGAACTCGCCCCACTTGAAGTAGTCGTGGCACGCGGAGGCGGCCTGATGGACCGTGTTGGACCAGACGAAGTTCGGCGTGTACTCGTAGGCCTGGCTGTACATGTTCTCGCCGTAGGCCCGCCAGTTGTCGATGGTCGGGCTCTCTGCCCAGGTGGCGTGGGCCCGCGACTCCAGCGTGTGGCCCATGCGAGCCTCGGCATGGCGCTTGGCGGCCGCGAAGAGCTCCACCACGCCGTCCTGCAGCAGGCGGTAGTAGCGCGACCGGAACAGCTCAGTGCGGCGGGCGTCCTCCGGCGCGGCGCCCATGACGTGCGAGACGCGCTCGGCTGCGGAGAGGTCGTTGGCCTGGTCCTCCTGCCCGTAGGCGAAGTAGACCATGTACTTGGCCAGGTCGACGTACTCCGCGCCGTACTTCTGGGCGAAGGCCCGCGAGAGGCCCGGCGATACATAGCGCATGGCGAACTGGCCGTGGTCATGGTGCCCGAAGTAGTTCCAGTCCTGCTGGATGTGCATCTCGTCGGAGTAGAGCGCGTTGAGCTTCACTCCGGCGTCGGCGTACTTGTCGATCAGCTTCTTCAGGTAGGGCAGCGCCTTGGGGCTCAGGTAGTCCATCTCGGGCGTCTTGTACTGCTGGACCACCAGCACGCGCTCCAGGCCGCCCACGTCGGTGCGTCCCTTGCCGAAGACGCGAATCTGCACGGCCGACTTGCCCTCGGCCTCCTTCTCCATCAGTTCGACCGAGGCGGTATCGGTGATCTCGCGGATGCCCTTGGGGTCCACGGCGCGGTAGGGGGTGCCGCTGATGGGCGCCTCGTGGAACGCGAAGACGCGGACGCCGGCGTCGGCGATCTTGAACGGCCCCTTGTTGTTGACCCAGATGCGCTGCTGCCAGAGCTGTACGCTGTACTTGCCCGTGGCCGGGTCGCGTCGGCCCTCGCGGTAGTGCATCCAGAGGCCCTGCTCGCCCGTCGCCCGCGTGTAGGCCTTCCCGATCTCCAGCGGCGTGAGCAGGCTCAGCTCCAGTCCCAGCCCGTACTTCTCGGCGAACCGGCCGATCTTTGCGATCCGCTGGACATACTCGTCCATGTCGGGCATCAGGTTGCGCGGGCCGGACTGGCCGGGCCGGTACTGGCTGAAGAAGTGGTCGAAGGCGATGATCAGCGTCCGCTGTCCCGCGGCCTTGGCACGCTCGCACACCTGCCGAAGGCTGGCCTCCTCCTTCTGGAAGGTGAGCGTGAGGTTCAGGACCTTGTCGGGATCCTCCAGCGCCTCGAACTCCTTGTCGCTGACGAGGATGATGCACGCGCGTCCGAGCTGGAAGCTCCAGGCGCCGGGGTACGAGACCAGTTCGCCTTTGTACACGTTCTCCGGGACGTCTTGCTTCACTGGCGTCTTCTCCTGTGCGTCGGCGAGGCCCGTGGCCATCCAGACGGCGGCGGCCAGCAGGGCGGCGAGCGTTGATCGGAATCGCATCGGGTCCGTCTCCTCACATGCGGCGTTCGACATAGGCTTCGGCGCGGGCGGCGTGGTTTCCTGCGGATCAGCCGCCCATCACGGTGAGGCGCCGCATCCCGCGGTTCACCATGCCCCGACCGAGGGCCACCAGGGCCACGGTCCAGAGCGACTGATGCAGCAGCACGAGCCAGGCGTTCTCGGGCGGGATGTTGCCGGAGTAGAGGCGGAAGGGGAGGTCGACGATGCCGCTGAAGGGCAGGAGGACCACCGCGCGGCCCAACCAATCCGGCAGCAGGGCCAGGGGCGCGATGTTGCCAGAGAGGCTGAGGGCCACGGCCGCCAGCAGGCGCGAGGCGCCGTCGCCGGAGATGGTCCAGAGCGCCGAGGCCGTGAGGATCACCGTCAACGCGCAGGCCAGCAGCAGCGCGAGGAGCATCGACGCGGCGAACCACATCAACGAGGCCGCGCTCGCCGGGCCGGGCATCCCGAAGAGCAGCAGGGCGGCCGTGAGGAGCGGCACCGATCGGAGCAGCGTCGGCGCGGTCCGCATGGCCAGCGCACGGGCGAACCAGAGCGAGTAGAGGTCGATGGGCCGAGCCAGCTCATACGCCACGGAGCCCGTGCGGACCTGGTCGCGGACGTCGGCGTCCACGTTCCACGGGAACATGGCCAGGAACGCCTGCCCCAGCCAGACGTAGGCGGAGACCTGCGAGAGGGTCATGGGCGCCGGCCCGCCGGCCCGGTAGAATGCCTCCAGGATCATCAGGCGCAGGAAGCCCCACGCCACCTGGGTCGCGAGGCCCGCGGCGGCCGCGGCGCGGTACTGCAGCAGCAGTCGGCACCGGGTGCGCAGGACGGCGAGGTAGGGGCGCATCAGGGCGTATCGCGGTAGACCTGCGCCACCACTTCCTCGATGGGCCGGTCCGCCACAGTCAGGTCGCGGATGGGGCAGGCCGCCGCGGCTCGTGCGATCAGCTCGTGCGTGGCGACCTGCTCGGGGTCATACTCCAGCCAGAGCCGGTCTCCCTCGCGCCGCACCAGTTCGGCGCCCTCCAGGTCGACGTCGGCCACGTCGGCCGCGAGGTCGATCATCAACGTGCGCCGGGCGCTGCTCATGCGGCGGAGGTCATCTACGGCTCCGTCGAGCAACAGCGAGCCGTCCGCGATGAGCAGCACGCGACGGCAGAGGCGCTCGATGTCGTCCATGTCGTGGGTCGTCAGCAGCACGGTGACCCCGCGCTCGGTCGACCAGTCACGAATCGCCTCGCGCAGGGCGAGCTTGGAGACGGCGTCGAGGCCGATGGTGGGCTCGTCCAGGAAGAGTATGCTCGGCCGGTGTAGCAGCGCCGCGGCCAGGTCGCAGCGCATCCGCAGCCCCAGGCTCAGCTGCCGCACCGGCGAGTCGAGTACCTCGGCCAGGTGGAAGCGCTCCACAACATCGGCCAGCGTCTCGTCGTAGTCGCGGCGGGGCAAATCGTAGATCTCGCGGAGCAGGGCGAACGAGTCGATGACGGGCAGGTCCCACCAGAGCTGCGTTCGCTGCCCGAAGACCACGCCGATGTGGCGCACGTGCGCCTTGCGGTCGGCCCAGGGGGTGCGTCCCAGCACGGTGGCCTCGCCGCCGTCGGGGTTCATGATCCCCGCGATGATCTTGATGGCGGTGGACTTCCCGGCGCCGTTGGGGCCGATGCAGCCGACGATCTGGCCCGCTTCGATCTCGAAGGTGATGCCCTTCAGGGCCTCAACGGTTCGGGTGCGCCGGTGGACGAGGTCCATCAGGGCGCCGAAGGGGCCGGAGGACCTGAGCGGAACGCGGAAGCTCTTGCGGAGGCCCCGGACCTCGATCTGCGCCACGGGCGGCCCGCGCTAGAAGCGGCTGCGGACGAGGGACACCGTGGCCTCGCGCCGAGCGTCGCGCCCGGCCTCCCACGTGTCGGGCAGGGGCTCCATGGCGGCTCGGGAGGATCGGATCGACGCCAGCGTGGCGACCACGCCGTCTGCCAGGCCGCTGGAAGGCGCTGCGGAGAGCACCACCACCGGGGTGGATGCGAGCGCAGGCGCCGAGGGCGTCTCGTCTGCCTCGAGCCACTCGTCATCGGCCTGCGCGGGCTGCGGCTCCGCGTCGGCCCGCCGTTCGGCGCCGGGCGGCGCTACGGCCACGGCGCGCAGCGATGTGGGTTCCACAGGATCAGCGCTCAGCGTCGCCGTCGTGGGCCACCGGAGGACCGCGTAGGAGACGGCAGGGCGCCGTGCGCGGGTGGGCGCCTCGCGCATATCGGCAGGCTCGGTGCGCACGATGGCGGACCGCACCGGCTGCTCGGCGAAGACTGTGGCGGCGGTCGGGCGCGCGGCGTTCGGCGCCGGCGGTTCAGTGACCGTGACGGTTGCGGGCGCTGCCGGTTGTGTCAGCTGCTTCCATAGGGCCATCATCGGATGTGGCCGCGAGATGAACGACGCGTCGAGCCAGACCGACCCGGGCTTCCGAACGACTGCCGCCACAAGCAGCGTGGCGCAGGCGCCGCATACTCCGGCCATCGCCAGACGGCGGTGTAGGGCCCTGCGGCGTCGGCCCTCGATGGTCGCGGCGATGATCGCGTCTCGGAGGCCGGCGGGGGCGGTCGCATCGCACTCATCCTGGTCGCTGGATGCCATCAGGACGGCCATCTGGAGTGCCTGCTTGCACTGTGCACACCGGTCGAGGTGCAGGTGCGCGGCAGCCACCTCCTCGGCGGACGATGCCGTAGAGAGGAGCGCGGCTAGAGTGCGGTCTTGGTGCCTGCAGCGTTCCATGGTCGGTGGTCCTGACGGTCGCCGGGGTGTTGCCTTCCGTGCGCCAACTACTTAGATGCGCACGGGCGCCTCTCCGTTCCCGGTCGCACGAAACAGGCCTATCCCTGCGCCCCGGATGCCGTCATAACATGCTCCAGACCCACGCGAAGGCCCTGCACCGTGCCGATGCGCCGGATGGCCAGCACGACGCCGGGCATGAACGAGCGCCGGTCGATGCTGTCGTGCCGGATCGAGAGCGTCTGCCCCAGCGCGCCGAACAGGACCTCCTGGTGCGCCACCAGCCCGGGCAGGCGGATGCTGTGTACCGGCACGCCGTCGGGGCTCGCGCCTCGGGCGCCGGGCGACTTCTCGATCTGCCCCTCGGGCATGGGCAACTGGCCGCTGCGGACCCGGGCGATGCGCGCGGCCGTCTCCATGGCGGTGCCGGAGGGCGAGTCGAGCTTCTTCTCGTGGTGGAGCTCGATCACCTCCACGTCGGGCATGTAGCGGGCGGCCTCCTCGGCGAAGCGCATCATCAGCACGGCTCCGATGGCGAAGTTCGGGGCCACAAGCAGACCGAGCCCGGCTTCCTCGGCTACGGCGCCCAGCCTGTCGCGCTCGGAGGGATCGATGCCCGTTGAGCCGACCACGGCATGGCAGCCCTGCCGGAGAGCAGCCTTGATATTGCCCACCGCCGACCGAGCCGGCGAGAACTCCACCAGCACCTCGGCGCGTCCCGCCAGCTGCGCCTCATCGACCGATGCCGCCACCGCGATGCCCAGCGAGCCGATGCCCGCCAGCTCCCCGATGTCGGACCCATGCCCTGCGGGGTCGATGGCCGCAACCAGCATCAGGCCCTCGGCCTCATGCACAGCTCGCACCACCTCCAGGCCCATGCGGCCCGCGGCGCCCGATACGGCGACCCGAATCTCCTGGCTCATGCTGCCTCCTCGGCCGCCGCGAGCCTTGCGAAGGGCCCGATGGCGGTGGTGGTAAGGCCGTCCGGATCGAGGCCGGCGGCGGCGACCTGCTGCACGTCCTCCACGGTCACCGCGTTGATGTGCGCGGCGTACTCATCCAGCAGCGGCACATAGCCGAAGCTGAGGATCGACTTGCCCAGGCGCATCATGCGGGCGCTCATCCCCTCCAGTCCGAGGATCAGCGAGCCGCGCACCTGGTTCTTGGCCTTCTGAACCTCGTCCGGCGTCAGACCCTGCTCCCGCACCTTGGCCAGCTCCACGTGCACCAGCTCCAGCACCTCATCGTAGGTCTCGGGGCTGGTGCCGCCATAGACGGTGAAGTAGCCGCAATCCTGGAACACGGTCAGGTACGAGCCGATGGAGTAGGCCAGGCCGCGCTTCTCCCGGATCTCCTGGAAGAGGCGCGAGCTCATGTTGCCGCCCAGCACCATATCCAGGATGGTGAGAGGGAACCGGCGGGCGTCGTGCTGCCCTGCGCCGTCGCCGCCCAGGCAGAAGTGCACCTGCTCCGTCTTCTTCCGCACGCTCTTGCTCAGCCGTGAGACGTGTGGCGGCTTGCGGCTCTTCCGTCGCGAGGCGCCCGTCTGCCCGCCCAGCATCTGCGACGCCAGCTCCACGATCCGCTCGTGCGGCACGTTGCCGGCCGCGGCCACCACGATCCGGTCCGGGGTGTAGTTCTCGGCCATGTAGGCGCGCACGGCCACGTCGTCCAGCTCGGCCACGGTCCGCGAGGAGCCCAGCACCGGGCGGCCCAGCGGGTGTCGCTTCCAGAGCGTCTGGGTGAAGACGTCGTGGATGATGTCGTCCGGCGTATCCTCGTAGCGCTTGATCTCCTCGAGCACCACGTTGCGCTCCAGGGCCAGCTCGCCGGGGTCGAGGCGCGATGCGATGAGCATGTCGCTCAGCACATCCATGGCCACCTCGGCATCCTCGGCCAGCGACTTCACGTAGAAGCAGGTGCACTCCTTGTCCGTGAAGGCGTTCAGCGACCCCCCGCGTGACTCGATGGCCTCGGCGATCTGCTGCGCGTTGCGCTTCCCCGTGCCCTTGAAGAGCATATGCTCGATGAAGTGCGAGATCCCCCGCACGCCGGCGGGCTCGTCCACGGATCCGGCGTCCACCCAGATCCCCAGCGAGAGGCTCTGCACGTGCGACGCGGTCTCGGAGACGACCCGAACGCCGTTGGGGAGGGTACTGAGTTGTATTGCCTCAGAGGGCATAGATGGTCCTTTGGCTGCCGGAGGCAGGGAACAGAAAGCGGCCTCGGCATCGGAGCCGAGGCCGCATGAATGGAGCGGGAAACGGGACTCGAACCCGCGACCCTGAGGCGCGGGCGAATGCCGCTCCGGCGACCGACCTGAAGCGTTGAGCAGAGGCTCACCAGAGAGTATATCACCATCGCCGCGCCGGTGGGGCATGGCGCGCTAGCGGCGCACGATGGATCGGAGTCGCCGGGAAGCGGCCCAGGACGCCGTCGGCGTAGCGCGCGATGAGATGGATAGGTCAGCGTCCAAGCCATCCATCAGCCCCGTGGCACGGCTGATTGCCAAAGCCGATAGTCAATGTCCAGTGGCGGCTCCCCGGGCCAGTGCAGTCGTATCCACGTATGACAGCGCCTATGGCAGCCGCTGATCTCGAACCCAGTCGGGGCGCCGGAGCGGTCCCAATGTCCACATTGGCCGAGACCGCGCATCCACGGACCTTCCCAGTAACGCCCGGTGCTACACGACCACACCTTGCGTCTTACATCCCGGGGCCGCGGCGCGGCTCACCCTCACGACCGAAAGGCGGACTGACATACTTAGGTGCACTTATCGGCGCAGGACCGACCTGAAAAGCCCGCCCTCAGCACGACACCATTCGGAACTCACAGGAGGAACGTCCGTCAGGTCTGCCATAAAGCGAACATCGGAGACACTAGGAGGCAAGGGCCCGGGAATGCAGGGGATGTCAGTTGCGCGGTAGAAGGCTAGTGACTTCTCCGCCAGTTGTGTGTCGAACCTATCCTCGAGTCCTTGCCGCCAATCAGAGCCCAAGGTGAGGCCGATGACCCGGTCGACGTGCAGCACCATATCGGGATGCGCTGCCATCCGTGTCCGCACCAGATTGGCTAGTTCGCACACCGAGGCTCCCGTCTCAGCCCGCTCTACATACAGCGACGCCACGAGTACATCCGCGGGCTGGTTGGGGCGCAACTGCTCCAACCCAAAGTGGTGCCGTCGAGAACGGAGCGCCGTGCTCTTCACCTCAATGCGCTGATCTGCGGATCCGAAATCGAAACGCTCTTCTGGCAACAAGTGCCATGCCCCTGTGAGGCGCACAGGATCACCCGCCTTGGCGACCAGCAGCAGCTCGGCCCACAATCCCTGAACTGACTTTGCCGGGGGCTGCGTCATGGCCCGGAACAACTCTACGAGATTAGCCACGGCATCAGCAACGTCCTGTCCAGCCGGATCATCGCCAACTGCACCTAGCATGGCGCCAGCAACGCGAAGGAAGTAGCCATGCAGTACTGTATCATCTCCCAAGCACTGGATGAGCGTGAAACGGCCAGCCTCGACTAGCCCATCCGAGCGCGTGACACGGCACTCAGTACCGAAGCTAACCGTGACGTGCCGCAACATGATCATCGCGGCGGCCCTCGAGGCGCCGTTGGTTTCCGACCTCAGCAGGATTGCGGGCGCGCCACAACTATCTTGCGCTAGCCGATGGCTCGGATAGCCTGGAATCACAACTGCGCTTAGTTGGCCGCTGCAAGCCGGCGCGGCTGCCTGCGCAAGAGTTTCGGCATAAAGGGCTGCCAGATCGGGGATGCCTTGGCGTTGCGTCGACATGGCCTAGCACTCAGCCACCCAGTGCCGCGCCATGCACTTGGGGACCCAGACAGCGACCGCCGGCACTCGATCCGCCACGACCATGCCCTTGCTTCGCAGGCGCAGCCAGTGCACCTGCACCGTAAGCGTGGCCAGATCACGGACAGCGCGATCACCCGGGTAGATGGAGCCGGTGCTATCAGGATGTGGGCCCTGGAACAACTGCTGTATGCCGTCGTTACCGAGTTCGCGCTCCCGCGTCCTCCCCCGGCTCATCAGATAGACCGCACATCGAGTGTCTCCGGCACCGGGTGCGGGACTGGCATCTAGGAATGACCGCAACTGGAGTAGCAGACCCACCAGGTTCTGTGCATCCTTAGGTGCCCCGTAGCGCAGGCGCTCAAGCAGGTCTGCATGGATCGACGCCAAGGACACCGCGCGCGCAACGAGGTGGCGCTGCGCCTCAGTGCGTGCGGCATGACCAGTGTCAGGCTCAAGCGAAAGCCCACCAATGAATGCCGACACGGTTTTTTCATTGGTCGCAAGTGCATCGATTGGCAGGTGCGGCATATCGGGCGCGAACCATCGGTCAGAATAACCGCCGCGGGTATAGGTGCGCTGCACCACCTCGTCACGCGTGGGTCGAAGGTTCGGCGACAGAAAGAAGGCACGCCGCCAGTCCCGCAAGGACTCACCATCGTCGAAGTGCGCTCGCAACTCCTGCCGAACGCTCTCCTCATGCTCCACGCACTCCGAGTACGCCTGACGAGTGTCTGCGCTCAGATGCACCCTACACAAGCCAAGGTAGTCGGCCTTGTAGCCAAACCAGCGCGCCCGCTGCTGGATGGTATCGGCGTTGCCGACGCCGCGACCTCGCGGCATATACGTCACCGTCAGGCCCCGAATGGTTACGCCCCGATTGAGCACTTCGCCACCAACGGCGATGTGCGCGTAGTCGCGCTTCCAGTTCGGCTCCTCGATCTTGCCCTTGGAAGAGTTCATCTCCGTAACGATTGTTGTGGAGATCGCATTGCCTAGCAGGGGGACCACGTCGCCAAACGGCGGAAGACTGCTTTCGGTACTGGCGAGGTCATTGTATGCCACGGCGAACTCCGCGATGAGATCCTGGCAATCACTGTCGGTCAGCCCTTGGCCGAGCGTACGCTGCCATTCACGCTGCGTGGCGCGGACCCATCGGGCGTAGTCAGCGTGGCCCGCTATCTCCTTGGATGGATGGACCATCATGGAGCGGTTACCCTTGTCACCGCCACTAAGACCGACAGCGACGCCAATGTAAAACGCTCGCAGCGCTTCCAGTAGACTGTCAGGTGGCTCGACCACCGGTACCGAACCCGTCGGGATGTCATTCTGCGGGATTGTGCGGACAAGATCTAGGCGCTTCTCAAAGAAAACCTGGCCACCGGTGTATGCGTTGCCGGGCGTCAATAGGACGCCAAACTCCGGTGAAAGTTGGTCGATAATGCTAATCAGCAGCGGCGCCTGGGGTGTTGCAGTGTATTGCAGGAACGTGTGGTGCGGCAGTAGTGCGCGTAGTGATACCACCTTGGAGTAGGTTGGGCTCTGCCCATTGTTGTGCACCTTGCTATTCAGGCTAGCCTGATCGGCCTCATCGTCAATAACAAGAGCAGGTACATCGCGCAAGTCCATATCAGCTAGCAGTATTCTCAGGTTCTCGAGGTGCCGGCAGTTCTTCATAACCGTGATAAGCACCGTGCGCCCACACGTGCCCGGCACTGGCGGCGGCCCAAGTGCATTGTAGATGCTCTGCCTGTTCGCTGGCGTCACCCTAGGATTACTGAAGTGGCTCCACTCCCGGTCATCCCGCGTGTCAAGCCGAAGGTCCTCCTGCAGTCGGGCCTTCGATTGCTCGAACAGGTTGGTGGTAACGCCAGTCAGCACGATCACCAGGCGATAGCCGTTGTCGCGTGCCAAGGCAGCAACCGCGGTGAACGACATGGTCTTGCCGCTTTGAACATAGCCGATCACGAGGCCGGTCCCAGTTCCAGTGACCGACCGCGGCGGCACGCATCGCTCTAGAACGGCAACCGCCTCGCGTAGGACAACTGCGCCGCCCCCACCCGCCAAGCGCCGATACTCGAGAAGCGCCAGCGTCTCTTGACCCACAACTGGAGACCAACGCGCCTCGCTACTTGCGCACCTAAGCACCTCGACGACTTCCGTTGCCGCCCGCACTTGGGTCTCATCATCCATCTGGGCTCACCTCCGCTGCGCTTCGCCTCTATGGTTTGGACAACGCATGCCTTAGCAACTCGTTCACATTGCGCCGGACGACACCGACCTTCTTAACACCTGCTTCCCGCGCGGCCGACTCAGCGAGGGCAAGGGCGCACGCGACACGCAACAGCGGCTCAATGCTGTCAGTGGTTGTGCCGCCGAATCGCTCCATGAAGGGGTGAGCTAGTCCCAGGCGGACGCCCACACGCCTCCGCGTGATGTCGAGTGGCAGAGTGTCAGTAAGCACGTCATCTGAGATGTCAAGCCAGTCACCCACCGCGGGATCGTCGGACAATTCCAACACGATCTCCCAGTCCATGTCGGCGAAGCGTATGCTGATGTTGCGCTTCGACGCGACGTGTGCACCAGGGAACTCGCTCGGCAGGTCCTGCTCCAGGGTACTGTCGACGAGTCCCTCCAAGACAGGCGGAGCCTCACGCTCAATCGTGGCTGCGGTGTGTTTCGTAGCCGTCTCTGCGCCAGCCTGAAGGTCGCTAGGTTTGGGCCTAGAGCGGAAGCCCTCAGCTTGCGAGAGCAGTGGGAGAGCCTGATCGTCTAGCATATCTCTTAGCAGCGACAGGAACACCTCCTCATTCTCTTGCCACTTGAATCCGTCCTTAGTGTGACTTACCTCAAACCCGTCCAGATGCAGTTCTCCGAATAACCGTTGATACGCATAACTATTTGATTTTCCAAACACGGGTTCCGGCCGATACCCTTCGTCTGCGCTGCCTTCAATGAGCCGGTTCTTCCTGAACAACGCAAATCCAGCTCCTGTAGTGCTGCCAATCCGCCGCAATGCCGCGAAGCCGTGGGCTCGAAGCCCAAGCCCGAAGTCAAACGCCAGGTCCTTCCGCCACGTGACCGCAGGTGCCGAGGGAGTCTTGTAGAACGGCGCGCAAAGCACTTCGGGCTCCGTGAAGTTCAGCGTCTCACCATCAAACCGTAGTTCAAGGCTGCCATCGCGAAGGAAAACGCGATAGATGCCGGTGAGGTGCTCCTTCACTTTGCCAATAGTCCTGCCGTACAGCCGTTGGTGAAGCCCGGTGAGCACGATCTCTGTGTAGTGGTGCCTGGGGTCAACCAGAGCGGTATGAACGTCGAGTTCTTCGATCTGGCCGTTAACAATCTTGCTAATGTCGAACGCGATCGTCCGCTCCACATCGTCGCCCAGAGCCGAGGTCCGCACCGTCCATCGCTTGGCTAACCAGCAGGCTGCGCTCTTCATGCCCATACCGAACTCGTTTAGGCCACTGGTGTCTGGAGGTACTTCAGCCGGTCGGAACGCCCTCGGGTACTCACTGGCGAATATGCCAGCCGCGTTGTCACGTATTGTCAGTCGGCCGTCATCCGATGGGTCGAGCGTGATCGACACACTGAGGCGGCTCTGCCCACATTCCGAACGCAGATCGTCTTTATGTGCCAGAAAGCTCTGCAGGGAGTTGTCAACGAACTCCGCCAGCGCGAACCACGGGCGGTAGTTCAGGTGGCGGAGTACGGCTAGGACCGTGACGCCCGGCCGAATGTTCACTCGTTCATTGGTCACGGTGCTGATCACTGGGACTGCCTCATGGTGTGACTGCTCCTAAGCTCGGCGATGCGACCAGTTCGGGTTCGCATGCACAACCGTGAGCACCCAAGGCAGTACGGCCGGTGCCGGTGCGGTCCCGGGCAACCAGTCGCTCCGCGATCAACTTCACCAACTCCACATTCACTGCATTGCCTAGGGCGTTGAACGCTGCATTCTGTCCGGTGGGTAGGTACGGCAGTTCGCTCATGCTCTGGAGCTTGGCGCACTCCCGCGGAGTGAGGTACCTCCGCTGCCAACCGATAATGGGGACCTGCGTGGCAGTCATGGCGATGAGCGACGGCGACGTTGCCGGGCGTTTGACGCGGACGCCAGATGCTCGGAACTGGATAATGTAGCGCCAAATATCCCGCACCTCACCTTTGCAATTCCATTCCAACTTTTGAAGACTAGCTGGAAATGCCAGCACTTTGGGGTGCCACTGGCTAATCCAGCCGATATTGGAGTGATACAGTGTCCGATTCTGCTTAATGAATTGTACTTTCCATGCAGGAAATTGAGCCTCTTTCGTTCGGGCATATGCAGGTAGGCTGGCCATTACCGCCTCGTCTGGCAGGTCTTGCAGAGGGACGCCGTGGCTGCCGTGGAACTTCCTAAGGCGAGCTACACCGATCGAGTGGGGCGTGTCATGTTCATAGGGGTAGTCTGCGCCGAA
>CAISJD010000002.1 GCA_903885605.1 uncultured Chthonomonas sp.
AACGAACGGCACGAAGTGCCCCTTCGGGCACTCGAACCGGCCCGGCCACCGCACCTACCCGCCGTTGGAGTCGCCGAAGGGCGACTTCCCGCCGTTCGTTGCCGCGGTTTCAACCGCCGGGCCCAACCCCTCGGCCCTCCCCCCTCCGCCGGTGCCGCAGCGCCTTGCATACTCCTCGCCCTTGTGTTACACTTCGCCACTGGTGCAGCCGCAGCGACTCTTGGGGAGGGCGCCGATGCTCTGGTGGGGCCGCAAGGACGGTGAGGGAGCCGCGCGAAGCGGCCGCGGGCTGGACCATCTGGTGCAGGCCGTCACGGAACGGTTCGATGGGGTGGCTGCCGGGGAGCTGCAGCGCCGGGGCTGGCGGCCGTTGACGCCGCACCAGCGGATCGGCTGGGCCATCGCCACGGGCGACTACGCCGACCTGACGCACTACCCCGAGGACGCCGTAGAGGCTATGCAGCGCTCGGAGCATATGCACGAGTGGTGTACGCCCGTGTTGCACGCCCTCGATGCCATGAACACCGTCCATGCCCGCGCCCTGCTGGTGCAGGCCGTGCGGACACGGTGGCGCGCCGGTGACTGGGACGCCTTCTGCGGCCAGTCGCTTCGCGACGCGGACGTGGCCGCAGGCATGGCCGAAGAGCTGGCGGAGGGGTTCGACGGCCGCGTCGCCCGCGCGCTGGCCGAGGTAGGCTGGGCGCCCGCCACCATGGACCAGTATGTGGCCCTGGCCATCGCCAACCGCGACCTGGCGAGGGCGGCCGCCTGCGGCTCCGAGGCCGTGCCGGCCCTGGTGCGCGCCATGGGATGCCTCTCCGACACGCACGATATCGTCGAGGCCCTGGCCTCCATCCGCACTCCGGAGGCCGCCGCCGCCGTGGTATCGGCCCTGCGGGAAAGCTGGGCCAAGGGCCGCGCCCGCTGGACCGACTTCGACACCGTCACCGGGTGCGGAGCCGCCGCCGTTCCACCGCTCATCGACCTCATGGTCAACGACCCCACGCACACGACCATCGCCATGGAGATGCTCTCGGCGCTGGCCGGCCAACCCCAATGCCTGGACGAGGCCGCGTTGCAGGCCCTCGCCGCCATGCCCGACGTCCACCACATCCACTACATGCCCGAAGACCCGCGCGGCTACGACGAGGTGCTGGACTGCTCCGGCCTCCGAGCCGCCGCCCAGGCGGAGATGGAGAGGCGGCAAGGGCAGGCGCCGGGCTGACATCGCCCAAACCACGGTAAGATGATGCCGGTCCGCGCACCTCTTCGCGGGCAGGGCGCCCATTGCACTTCACCGGATCGAGCAAGCCCGGCGACCGGTTCCCATCTCGATGATGTGGTGAGGGACTGATATGGCATCTGGACTGCGGGAAATGCTCGCGGTGGCGCGGACCGTGCGGCGGGACCTCGGAACGGGGCGCGCCGTGGCCGTCCTGGCGCACAAGTGGTGGCGCAAGCTCCGGCGCCAGAAGCCGCCGAACACCTTGGAGGCCAACCTCGAGGTCTGGGAAACGCACGACTGGTCGGAGGCCGGCGACGAGTGGACGCCTTCGCCCGAGTGGAAGCAGGCCGTCCTCTACGAGTTCCTCTATGAGTACATGCCGCGCCAGGGCGCGCTGCTGGAGATCGGGCCCGGCGGCGGACGCTGGACCGAGCACCTCGCGCCGCTTGCCCGAGCACTGACGCTCGTGGACCTGACGCCGGCCTGCATCGGCCTCTGCCGAGCGCGCTTCGCCGATCACAAGCATATCGAGTACCACGTCAACGACGGCCGCTCACTGCCCTTCGTGCCCGACGCGAGCATTGACGGCATCTGGTCGTTCGACACGTTCGTCCATATCGCGCCGCCGGATATCCACAGCTATGTCAAGGAGTTCGCGCGCATCCTGAAGCCACACGGCGTGGCCGTGATCCACCACGCCCGAGCCGGAGCCTACAGCCGTAGCTGGCGCAGCGACATGACGGCCGAGCATATGCAGGAGTTCTGCCGCGACTTCCGGCTCCAGGTGGCGCTTCAGCAAGACAGCCTGGCTGGAGGAACCATCCCGCTCTACCAGATGGCCACCCAGACCAAGCCCGACGTGGTCACGGTCATCCGGAAGGCATAGGCCCCCGCACGCAGTTCCCCGGCAGGCGCAGCGGGACCACGGCGTCGCGAGCCGTTGGTTCGTGCGGGCCGGCCGCGTGGCCTCTCGCCTTCGGGGTTCAGTTCAGCGACCGGTTGGACTGACGCGCCGCCGCGGGCGCGAGGCACCGCGGCGGCTCGTGGAGGTCTTGCCGCGTTAGCGGCGCCCGACCTCCGGGGCGTGAACCCAGACCTTCATTACGCTTGGCCCTCCCTTCCGTAGCGCGTTGGGCCGCGCCACCACAGCCCTATCGCGCCGGGACGGGCCCCTGGTAAGCGCCTCCGGCGGCGCGCGCCTTCCACGGGAACCCTTAAGCCGCCGTTCCCATACATTGCTATTGAGGCAATCCTGGGGCCATGGAGGGGCGAGATGAAGTGGGACTGGAATGTGGGGTCATACGCCGGCATTGCGGTGCGCGTGCATGCCACTTTCGTTCTGCTGCTTGCCTGGGTCGGTGGAAGCCACCTGCTGGGCGGGCGGGGAGTGACCGGCGCGGCGGCAGCGGTGGGCTTCATCACGGCGCTGTTCGCGTGCGTGGTGCTGCATGAGTTCGGCCACGCGCTGATGGCCCGCCGCTTCGGCATCCGAACGCGCGACATCACTCTCTACCCCATCGGCGGCGTGGCGCGGCTGGAGAGGATGCCCGATGACCCGAAGCAGGAGCTGTGGGTGGCGCTGGCCGGGCCGGCCGTGAACGTCGTGATCGCGGCGGCGCTCTTCATCTGGCTGCAGGCCACCCAGGCCATGCTACCCGTGGCCGAGCTGACCGTGGCCAAGGGTCCGTTCCTCGAGCGGCTCATGGGCGTGAACGTGGCTCTGGTGGCGTTCAACATGATCCCGGCCTTCCCCATGGACGGCGGCCGCGTGGTGCGCGCCCTGCTGGCCATGCGCATGGAGTACACCCGAGCCACCCAGGTCGCCGCCACGCTGGGGCAGGGCATGGCCATGCTCCTCGGCCTCTTCGGCGTGCTCGGCAACCCGATGCTGCTCTTCATCGCCTTCTTCGTCTGGATCGGCGCCGGGCAGGAGGCAGGCATGGTGCAGGTGAAGTCGGCGCTGGGCGGCATTCCCGTGCAGCGGGCCATGATCACCGACTTCGAGACCGTGACGCCGCACGACCCGCTCTCGCGTCCGGTGCAGATCCTCCTCACGCGGAGCCAGACCGACTTCCCGGTGGTCGACCCCTTCGGCATCGTGGGCATCCTCACCCGGGCGGACCTGATCGCCGGCCTGGCGCGCAACGGCGAGGCCATGACCGTGCGCGACGTGATGCGCACCGACTTCACGGCTGTCGATGAGCGCGTCATGCTGGAAATCGCCTTCGCGCGGCTGCAGGAGTGCCAGTGCCGCACCATCGCCGTCCTGCGCGGGACCGAGGTGGTGGGCATGGTGACCATGGACAACATGGGCGAGTTCCTGGCCGTGCAGGCTGCCCTCAAGCAGGCCGGGGCGAGGCAGGCATAGGCGCGCGACGCCGCGGGGGCCGCCGGTAAGCGCTTTCGGCGTTGCGGGTATGCTGCCCACGTCGCCGGGCCGCTACGGCCCCGGCGGGAGCGGAGGGGCACCATGGGCGATAGGGCATCCGAGGCGCGCTGGGAACTGGGCGAGGGGCGGGGCATCGAGTGGCGGCCCGTGCGCGGGCGCGAGCTGCCGCACGAGGACCACGTGGAGATGAGCGGCCGCAAGGTGAGCCTCATCGCCCGGTACGGCGTGGACCGCGGCCGCCGGCTTTCCCTCAGCCGCCACGTGGTCTGGCCCATGCTCCGGCTGACGCGGGACGACGTGCGCGGCTACCTGGTGCGCGACTTCGGCGCCGAGGTGGAGCCCCGCATCACCATGAACGGCCGACGGTGGGAGCCGGGACGGGTGGCGCTGATCCGGTTCGACGGCATCCTGCAGATCGCCCACGAACCCGCCGACGGCATCACGCTGACGCGGAGCCTCTTCGCCTCACCGGACGACGAGGCCGTGGTGGAGATGTGGACGCTGGAGCTGCCCGAGAACGACAGCGACGGCGTGGCCGCTGCCCTGCCCGCGCTGGAACCCACGGAGACGCAGGGCATCTACGGCGCCTACCGCGTGGAAGCCTGGATGGAGACCGACGAACGCCGGGAGGCGGGCCGGCCCGACCGGATGCAGATCAGCTTCGGGGTGCGCGCGCAGGTCGTCGGCTCGCCTGTTCGGCGCCGCACCGCCGACGCACGCCTGGCGCGCCGGACCAAGCTGTTGCGCACGCTCTCCGAGACGCTGACGCTGGAGACGCCCGAGCCCGCGCTGGACCGGATGTTCGAGATGGCCAAGGTGCGCACCGCCGAGAGCGTCTTCGAGACCCGCATGGGGCTGGTCCACTCTCCCGGCGGGGGACGCTACTACGGCGGCATCTGGGCCAACGACCAGGCCGAGTACTCCGGTCCCCTCTTCGCCTTCCTGGGCGAGCCCGGCGCCCGAGAGGCCGCGCTGCAGGCCTACCGCATCTACGCCACGCGCATGACGCCCGACTACGAGATGCTGCCCAGCTCCTTCGAGGTGGAGGGCGACGTGCTCTACCACGCCGGCGGCGACCGGGGCGACGCGGCCATGGTGGCCTACGGCGCCTCCCGGTTCGCGCTGGCCGGCGGCGACCGGGCGGTGGCGCGCGAGCTGTGGCCCTCCATCCGCTGGTGCCTGGAGTACTGCCGCCGCAAGACCAACGCCGCCGGGGTGGTCGAATCCGACACCGACGAGCTGGAGGGCCGCTTCCCCACGGGCACGGCCAACCTCTCCACCTCCTCGCTGGCCTACGGCGCCCTGCGCAGCGCGTCCTTCCTCGCCGCCGACCTGGGCCTTTCCGGCGAGGCCGCCGATTGCCGCCGCCGCGCTACAGACCTGCGCGAGGCCATCGAGCGCCACTTCGGCGCCGAGGTGGAGGGATACGCCACCTACCGCTACTTCGAGGGGTGCGAGGTGCTCCGCGCCTGGATCTGCCTGCCGTTGGTGATGGGCATCGACGAGCGGGCGCATGGCACCGTCGACGCCCTCTTCTCGCCTCGCCTCTGGACGCCCGACGGCCTGGCCACGCAGGCGGGCGATACCACCTTCTGGGACCGATCCACGCTCTACGCCCTGCGCGGCGTGCTGGCCGCCGGCGAGACCGAGACCGCCCTCGCCCACCTGCTCGCCTACACCGAGCGGCGCCTGCTGGGCGACCACGTGCCCTATGCCGTGGAGGCGTGGCCCGAAGGCGGCCAGGCGCACCTCTCCGCCGAGAGCGCGCTCTACTGCCGCATCTTCACCGAGGGCCTCTTCGGCATCGAGCCCACAGGGCTGCGGGCCTTCCGTTGCCGCCCGCGCCTGCCCGAGGAGTGGGACGGCATGGCCCTGCGCCACGCCCAGGCCTTCGGCGGCGACCTCGATGTCATCGTGGAGCGGACCGACGACGGCCTCTGCCTCACCGTAGAGCGCGACGGCCGCAGGGTCGTCCGCCGCGACCTGGCCCACGGCGACGGGGCCGAGGTCCGGATCAGGTAGGGGGCAGCAACCAGGATGCCTGACGGCTTCGATGTGATCGTGGTGGGCGGCGGGCACGCCGGGTGCGAGGCGGCGCTGGCCTCGGCGCGGCTTGGGCTGAGCGTTGGGCTGGTGACGCCGAGGCTGGACCGCATCGCGCATATGCCCTGCAACTGCTCCATCGGCGGGCCTGCCAAGGGGCATATCGTCCGCGAGGTCGATGCCCTGGGCGGTCGGATGGGCCTCGCCGCCGATGCCACGCTGACGCACCTGCGACCCGTGGGGACCGGCAAGGGCCCCGCGGTCCGAACCCTGCGCGCCCACGCCGACAAGGCGCTCTACCCGGCGGCCATGCGCGCCACGCTGGACGCGGAGCCGGGCATCCGGCTACTGGCCGCGTCGGTAGAGGGCATCGTAACGGGCCACGGACGGGCCGTGGGCGTGCGGCTGGCTGACGGCTCCGAGCCGGCGTGCCGGGCCGTGGTCATCACCACCGGCACCTTCATGAACGGGCTGATGCACTGCGGCGACACCCGCACGCGCGGCGGACGCCACGGCGAGGAGGCCTATGCGGGGCTTCCCGCGTCGCTGGCCGCGCTGGGCATCCGGCTGGGGCGCTTCAAGACCGGCACCACGCCGCGCATCGACGCCGCATCGGTGGACTGGCCCGCCCTGGAGACCATCCCCTCGGAGCCCGGCGGGCGCTTCTCCTACCTCCATCGCCCGCCGGAGGGGGCCCTGCTCACGCCGCCGGTCTCGCCCGACGGCCGTCCGCTGCTCCCCTGCTGGGCCACCCAGACGACGCCTGCCACGCACGAGGTGGTCCGCGACAACCTGCACCTCTCGGCCATGTACTCCGGGCGCATCGAGGGCGTCGGGCCGCGCTACTGCCCCAGCATCGAGGACAAGGTGGTGCGCTTCCCGGAGAAGGCCTCGCACCCGGTCTTCCTGGAGCAGGAGGAGTGGGACAGCCCGTGGCTCTACGTGCAGGGCATGAGCACGAGCCTGCCCGAGGAGGTACAGCAGGCCTTCCTGGCCACGCTGCCCGGCCTGGCCGGCGTGCGGATGCTCCGTCCGGGCTACGCCGTGGAGTATGACATGGCCTACCCCGACCAGCTCCGGGCCACGCTGGAGAGCCGCGTCCTGCCGGGCCTCTACTTCGCCGGGCAGATCAACGGCACGTCGGGCTACGAGGAGGCCGCCGCCCAGGGCCTCATCGCCGGGGCCAACGCTGGCCTGGCGCTGCTGGGCAGGCCGCCGCTCACGCCCACGCGGCAGCAGGCCTACATCGGCGTGATGATCGACGACCTCGTCACACGGGGCGTGGAGGACCCCTACCGCATGCTCACGGCCCGGGCGGAGCATCGGCTGGCGCTGCGGCACGACAACGCCGACCTTCGCCTGACGCCGATGGGCCGGGAGGCGGGCCTGGTGGACGACCGCCGGTGGCGCGTCTTCGAGGCGCGGCTGGGCTCCATCGAGGCGGAGCGGACGAGGCTCGCCGGCGAGTTCCTGAGCCAGCGCGACAACGTGCGGCTGGCCGAGTGGGGCATGGCGCCCCTCTCCGGCAAGGTCTCGCTGCTGGAGCTGCTGCGGCGGCCGGAGCTGAGCTACGCGCTGCTGGCCGAGCGCCTCCCCGGCCCGGAGCCGGTGCTCGAGGACGTGGGAGCGCAGCTGGAGATCGAGATGCGCTACGAAGGCTACATCGCCCGGCAGCAGGTCCTGCTCGATGCAGCCGCCCAGACGGAGCGCCTCGGCATCCCGGAGGAGATGGACTACGCGGGCATCCGGGCCATCTCCATGGAGGGGCGCGAGAAGCTGGCCCGCGTCCGCCCGACGAACCTCGGCCAGGCCTCGCGCATCCCCGGCGTCACGGCCGCGGACCTCATGGTGCTCACCGTGAGGGTGGAGCAGCGGACGCGGCAGGGCTGACGGTACGCCATCTGTGCGCCGCCGTGTTGACAACTCCAATACCACGTCTTATACTGTAGATACGCCTGAGCGGCATGAGCCGCTCATGACGAGGTCAATGGGTTGCCCGTCCGGGCCGGGGCCGTTTCCGGCGGCCGTCCGTAGGAGAAAGGATCACCATGACACGACGTCGTGGCTTCACCCTCATTGAACTGCTCGTCGTCATCGCTATCATCGCCATTCTGGCGGCGATCCTCTTCCCGGTCTTCGCCAAAGCCAGGGAGAAGGCCCGCGGCGCCAGCTGCATCAGCAACCTGAAGCAGCTCTGCCTCGCCGCCCAGATGTACTCCCAGGACTATGACCAGATGAACTTCTGGTTCCGGGGCCGCCCCAGCACCACGGTCTACGCGGACAACGCCAAGACCCTCGTGGTTCCTCCCGCCGCCATGGGCGCCCCGAACTACAACTGGTTCATGATTCGCGTCTTTCAGCCCTATATCAAGAACTTCGCCTGCTTCTACTGCCCGTCTGACAAGTACAAGACCCAGCACACCTTCACCTACCCGACACCCCCGGAGACCGGCTACGGCAGCGGCGTGACGCTGAACGCCGGCGTCCAGGACGACGCCTTCGTGCAGTGGCGGAGCCAGATGGCCTACGACCACTACTACAACAGCTACCGCTTCTACAAGAGGCAGAGCGGCGACCCCTCCTGTGACCAGGACGACGCCCCGCCACCCTCCTTCTGGGACACGGAGTTCGTGAAGATCATCAACGGCGTGACATATGATGTGACCCCGTACCGCTACCTGCTCTGGCTGGAGGAGCACGCCGTCCACGCGTCGGCCCAGAACGGGGGCATGTACGGCCGCAACAGCGGCTTCCGAGACGGCCATGCCAAGTGGATGGTCGGCAACGAGAACGTCTTCTAGCCGGTGGTGAACGCATCGCCCGGGTCGGGGCCCGGAACCCGACCTGAGCGACCCCTGACGCCCTGCCTGCCTGCCCGCAACCTTGCGGTTGGGCCGGCGGGGCGTCGGCCATTCCGGTTCTTGCCAATGGAGGCCTTCCCATGCTGCATACCCACGCCTTACCGGCCCTCGTGTCGCTTGCGTTGAGCGCCGCCTGCGCACCCGCCGCCGACGCCGCCGGGCTGAACCTGAACGGCGGCGTGATCGTTACCCCGGCCTCGGCCTCGCCCATGGTGAAGCTGGCGGCCCGCATGATCTCAGAGGAGGTCGCCAAGCGCTCCGGCGTGAAGCTGCCCGTGGCGGCTGAGGAGCCGAAGGCCGGGCCGGTCATCGTGCTCCGAACCGGCTCCGGCGGGGCCAATCCCGAGGGATACCACATCGTCTCCCATGCGGTGGCCGGAAGGGCCAGGATCGTCGTCACCGGCGCCTCGGACCGGGGCGTCATGTTCGGCGCCGGGCGGCTCCTGCGCCTCCTGGCCTGCGGCACGGACAAGGTCGAGGCGCCCGCCATTGGGCTCAGTTCGGCCCCGGCCAAGGCCATCCGGGGACACCAGTTGGGTTGGCGGCCCACGGCCAACAGCTATGATCGATGGGGCCTGAAGGAGTTCGAGCAGTACCTGCGCGACCTGGTGGTCTGGGGCGTGAACGCCATCGAGCTGATCCCGTTCGACACCCAGTACGACCGGGCCAGGAACCTCGACTTCACCTGCAAGCTGGCCGACCTGGTCCACTCCTACGGCATGCAGGTCTGGCTCTGGTACGGGCTGGACGACGTCTGGCCCAGGGAGATGGCCGCACAGGGCGTCACGCCGGGCGAGCCGGTCTGCCCCTCGAAGCCCCTCGGCCGCAAGTACATACTGAGCCGCCGCTCCGAGCTCTTCAAGGCCATGCGCCACCTGGACGCGGTCTTCGTGCCCGGCGGCGACCCGGCCGGATGCCCCTGCGGCCAGTGCAAGCCGTGGGTCCGCACCATGCTGCCCGTCTGCGCCGAGATCACCGCCATCATGAAGCGGTACCACCCGAACGCGCAGATGTGGGTCTCGAACCAGGGCTTCAAGGGACCCGACAACGACTGGTTCTACGAGTACCTGAACAAGGAGCAGCCCCGGTGGCTGGCCGGGCTGGCCGCCGGGCCATGGGCCGAGGAGACCCTCCCGGCCATGCGCGCCCGGACGCCGAAGCGCTACCCGATCCGCCTCTACCCCGACATCTGCCACACCGTCCGGTGCCAGTACCCCGCCCGCGAGTGGGATCAGGCCTGGGCGCTGACGCTCAACCGCGAGCCTCCCATGTTCCGGCCCGACGAGCACGCCCGGATCGCCAGGCTGTACCTGCCCTTCTCGGTGGGAGCCGGGACCTACTCCGACGGCGTCACGGACGACCTGAACAAGGCGGTCTGGAGCGCCGTCCTGTGGGACGCCGAAGCGACCACGGATGACATCCTGCGCGACTACGCACGCTGGTACTTCGGCGAGGCCGCGGCGCCCCGCGTGGTGCAGGGGCTTCGCGGGCTGGAGGCGGCCTGGCGCGGATCCGTGGCCGCCAACGAGGGCATCGAGGCGACGCTGGCCCTCTGGCGCTCCATCGGCGAAGAGCAGCCCTCGCTCCAGGCCAACTGGCGATACCAGATGGCCCTGACCACCGCCACCTACCACGCCTACGTGCGCCGCCGCCTGCTGGCGGGCAAGGCCACCGAGGCGAAGGTCTACGCCGCCCTCCGCGCCGGAGTGGCCGACAGCGCCGAGGCAGGCGTCCCTGTAGCCATCGGCAAGGCCCTGGACATCATCGAAGCCTCCGACGCCGTGCCGGTGGAGCCCGAGATGAAGCAGGAACTCCTCAGACTGGGCGGCAGGATGTTCAAGAGCATCGGGATGCAGATGAGCGTGCCGCTCTGGGGCGCCAGCGGGACCGAGCGCGGGGCCATCATGGACGCGCTGGACCAGGCGCTATGGGACCGCGACTGGATCAAGGCGGAGCTGACCAAGCTCCTGCCCATATCGGCCACGCCGACGCTCCTGGCGGGCGTCCAGCACATCCTGAACTGGGAGGACCCGGGCCCCGGCGGCTTCTACGACAACCTGGGCGACGCCGGCCGCCAGCCGCACCTGGTCCACCAGAAGGCCTGGGCCGACGATCCCGGCTACGTGGAGAGCCCCCGGTGCGACTTCCGCCACACGCAGCCCGGCGACAAGCTGAGCTGGGCCAAGTACGCCGAGACCCTCTACGGCAGCCCGCTCATCATGCGCTACACGGGCCTCGACCCGAACGCGTCGTACAAGGTCCGCGCCGTCTACAGCGGGCGCTACAAGCCCACCATGACGCTCACCGCCAACGGCCGCATCAAGGTCCACGGACCGGTAGCCACCCCGGCCGCGCCCGTCCCGCAGGAGTGGCCCATACCCCGCGAAGCCACCGCAAGCGGCACGCTGGAGCTGCGCTGGGACCGCACCGTAGGCCGAGGAGCCCAGGTCAGCGAGGTCTGGCTGATCAAGGAGTAGATGCGCGGCAGCTTGGAAGAGCCGTCGCACCGGTCCGGCAGGACTTCTGGCCGCGTTCTGTGCGACAAGAGCGATCGCCCTGCCGACTAGCTCTCCGGTTCCCAGCGCCTTGCGCGAGTAGGGGAAGTGACAGCGCCACCAGGGTGACACAGCGGGCGACGCGAAAGGGGATAGCCGTTGGCATCGGGACGCAGGAGAGGGGAACACGGCACGAAGGGGCTCATCCAGCCGCGCTTTTGTCGCGCAGACCACGAGCGTCCAGCACGTTGAGCGCGCCACTTGTCCTTACGCCTCAGGCCGCATGGCTATTCCGCATCACACACATCGACAACGTGCCCTGGCTTCTGCGGCACGGGCTGCGCTGTCGGACCTCGCCGGTGACGGATCCGGGCTACGTGCCGATCGGTGATCAGGAGATCATCTGCAAGCGAAATGCCCGGACCGTGCCCGTGCCGCCACACGGCATGCTGAGCGACTATGTACCGTTCTACTTCACGCCGTGGTCCCCCATGCTGTATAACATCGTCACCGGGTACAGGGGCATATCGCGGCAGTCCAGGACCGACATCGTAATCATTGCATCGTCGCTGGCCAGAGTCGCCGAGCTGGGGCTTCCGTTCGTCATCACGGATGGCCACGCCCTGATGCATACGTCCAGCTTCTTCCGGGATGCATCGGACCTGGACCGCATAGACTGGGACCTGTTGAACCGCAAGGACTTCCGGCGAGACCCGGAGGATCCGGGCAAACTTGATCGCTACCAAGCCGAAGCGCTCGTGTTGAGCTATGTTCCGGTGACGGCTATACTGGGGATCGCGTGCTACGATCGGGATACCGACCAGCGCCTTGAGGCGATGTTGACTGACGCCGACCAGCGCGTGCCGGTCCGCACGCGGCCGGACTGGTACCTGTGATGATCCAATACACAACCGGAAACATACTGGACGCCCAGACCGAAGCTCTCGTGAACACCGTGAACGAGGTCGGCGTGATGGGTAAGGGCGTCGCGCTGATGTTCAGGGAGGCGTTTCCCGCCAACACGAAAGCCTACGAGGCGGCGTGCGAGCGCGGTGAAGTCCGGGTCGGCAGCATGTTCGTAACCGCCAACCCCGCCCTCTTTGGGCCGCGCTGGATCATAAACTTCCCGACCAAGAGGCACTGGCGCCGGCCGTCGCAGATGGAGTGGGTCCGGGACGGCCTGACCGATCTGGTGCGCGTCATACGCAAGCACGGCATCGCATCGGTGGCGCTCCCGCCGCTCGGGTGCGGCAACGGCGGCCTCATCTGGGAACACGTCCGGCGCGAAATCGAGATCGCCGCCTCGGAGCTTCCCACCGTCGAGTTTGTGGCCTATGAGCCGGCTTCCACTTACCAGAACGCTCCAAAGGCCGCCGGCGTCATGGAGCTATCACCAGCCCGCGCCCTGATCGCCGAGATGGTCCGCAGGTACTGCGCCTCGGGTATGGATTGCTCGGTGCTTGAGGTGCAGAAGCTGGCGTGGTTCCTGCAGCGGGCATTGGCGAAGCGCTCTCTTGACGACCCGCTGCACCTGAAGTTCGTTCCCGATCGGTACGGCCCGTATGCTGACGGCCTGCGCCATCTCCTGGACGCGCTGGACGGCAGCTACCTGCATTGCGAACGACGGCTGGGAGATGCGCGCCCGTTCGACGCGGTGTGGTTTGAGAACGCCCGGGCCGAAGCCGTCGACAGGTACCTGTCTGATGCGTCCGTCGTGCAGTTCCGCGAAGCGCTTGAACAGACGGCCGCCGTGGTGGCGGGCTTCGAGTCGCCGCTCGGCTTGGAGCTGCTGGCCACCGTAGACTATCTTCTGGCCCAAGGCGGCTGTGAGCCGACGGTGGCGGGCCTTAGACGCGGAATAGTCTCGTGGCCCGGCGGCAGTGGCGCTGCCCCACGCAAGGCGCGCCTCTTCGACGACAGGCTCATCGGCCTTGCCTTGAAGCGTCTGATTCCCGAGAACCGCAGGCAAGCAGCCACATAGTGCGGGCCGCGGCGGCAGGACTCACGGCGCCGGGCGGCTAACCTAGAGATGCGGCGCAGTGCGCCGGACTAAGCAGTGAGGTAAGGTCACGTGAAGCTAGGCGCGAATTCGGTTCTCTTCGGCGGCCATGACATGGAAGCCGCCTTCAAGTATCTGGCCATGGCCGGGTACGACGGCATCGAGCTGTCGGCCATCGACGGCATGAGCGACCACCTGACGCTCTCCCGTTGGCGCGAGGTGGCGCCCGAGATCAAGCGCCTGGCCGAGGTCTACAGCCTCGAGCTGCTGGGCATGGAGCAGCCCTCGCAGGATCTCGCCACCATGGAGGCCGCCTTCCAGGCCGCCGTGGAGATCGGCATCCCCATCGTCAACTGCGGCCCCGGCGGCAAGAGCGACGACGAGGAGAGCCTGCAGGCCAGCATCGACTCGCTGGGCCGCCTGGCCGACATGGCGCAGGGCTACGGCGTGACGCTCTGCGTGAAGGCGCACGTCGGCGCCGCCATCTACAACACGCCCACGACGCTGAAGGCCATGGCCGCGATCAGCTCGCCGGCGTTCGGCATCGACATGGACCCGTCGCACATCCACCGCGCCGGCGAGAACCCCGTGGAGGCCATCGCGGCGGTCGTCTCCCGCGTGAAGCACGTCCACATCCGCGACTGCAAGGGCCTGCAGCAGAACCCCGGCAAGCCCGAGATGCAGGCCAACGGGCGCGGCGACATCGACCTGCTCGGCTACATCAGCGTGCTGCACCAGCATGGCTACACCGGCCCGGTGGACCTCGAGGTCATCGGCGCCAGGGAGTACAGCCTGGAGCAGTGCTGCGTCATCGCAGCCGAGTCCCGCGGGCATATGCAGGCCTGCCTGCAGGCGTGTGGGGCCCGATGATGCGTCGGCTCGCGTGGCTTCCCGCCGCGGCGGCCCTGCTCGGCGCGGCCCTGCATCCCGCCGTCGCCGACGCGCCGGGCTTTGACCTCGGCCGCCTCGTCATCGTGGATACGCCCTACGTGCCCGCCCAGGGCCAGTTGCGGCTCTCGGCCGACCTCCGCTCGTTCGGCGGGCGCGAGGACAACCTCTACGGCGGCCTCAGCGCCCTCTACGGGCTGGGCGGCCCCTGGGCCGGCCTGCTCCGGGGAACCGTGGGCAACAAGGAGACCGGCACGACCGCCGGCGGCGTCAGCTACCCCTACGGCGGGCGTGACGTCGAGGCCATGGTCCGCTGGCAGAACCCCCGCAAGTCGACGCACGCCGTCGAGCTGGGCGTCTGCACGCCGGGCGGGTCCCAGTACAACGGCACCTACCTCACCACGCAGGTGATGGTTGCCCATGAGATGCCCACGCACACCACGCTCTACTTCAACCCGAAGGCGGTCTTCTTCCCCAACTTCCTGGCCACCTTCAGCGGCGGCATCTGCGCCCGCGCCACGGATCGGCTCACCTTCTCCGGCGAGGCCGGCGGCGTCATCTACGGCGACAACATCTACAGCCGCCTGAGCGGCACAGCCACCCGCACCGAGACCTGGGCCGTCCGGGCCTGCTACCAGCCGCACGCCAAGGACGACAGCATGGCCCTGGACCTTGCATGGACCAACGCGCTCGGGCCCACCACCGCCACCAGCATCCTTGCGGGCCGGGGCGGCGCCTCGGCGGTGATGCTGGGAATCCACCTCAAGCGGTAGGCTCCCGAGCCTACCCGCACGCAGCGACGGCCGGCCCCGCATGGTGGAGCCGGCCGTCTGCTCGTGTGGCGCGTCGGGCGCGTCAGATGCCCAGCTGCTCCCAGGTGTGCGCCAGGTTGGCCAGGTGGTGGTTCACGTCGAAGCACCGGGAGACTTCGTCCTCCGTGAGCAGGGCCTGCACGTCGGGATCGGCGGCGATGCAGTCGCGGAACGCCTGCCCCTCCCACGCCTTGGCCGCGTTGCGCTGCACGGTGGTGTAGGCGTCCTCGCGCGACTGGCCCCGGGCGATCAGGGCCAGCATGATCTGCTCGGAGAAGACCAGCCCGCCCATCTGCTCCAGGTTGCGCTTCATGTTGGCCGGATGGACGATGAGGCCCGAGAGGATGTCGTTGAACTTCCAGAGCATCCAATCGACGAGGGTGCAGGTGTCGGGCAGGATGATCCGCTCCATGGAAGAGTTGGCCAGGTCGCGCTCGTGCCAGGTGGTGACGCTCTCCAGCATGGGGATGACGTTGCCGCGCACGACCCGCGCCAGGCCGGTGACGGTCTCGCAGTTCCAGGGGTTGCGCTTGTGCGGCATGGCCGACGAGCCCTTCTGGCCCTGCGCGAAGAACTCCTGGACCTCGAGGATCTCCGTCCGCTGGAGGTTGCGCACCTCGGTGGCGTAGCGCTCCAGCGAGGAGGCGACGATGGCAAGGGTGCAGACCAGCTCGGCGTGGCGGTCGCGGGAGATGATCTGGGTGGAGACCGGCGCGGGCTCCAGCCCCAGCGAGCGGCAGACATGGGCCTCGATCTCGGCGTTGATGTTGGCGTGGGTGCCCACGGCGCCGGAGATCTTGCCCACGGCGATGCCGTCGCGGGCGGCGCGGAGGCGGTCGACGTTGTGGTTCATCTCGTCGAGCCAGTTCGCCAGCTTGAAGCCGAAGGTGATGGGCTCGGCGTGGATGCCGTGGGTCCGGCCGATCTGCAGCGTGTCCTTGTGCTCACGGGCGCGGCGGAGGATGGTCTCCCGCAGCGTCTCGGCGCGGCCGATGATCATGTCCGCGGCGTCGCGCAGGGCCATGCAGAGGGCGGTATCGACTACATCATAGGAGGTGATGCCGTAGTGGACGAAGCGGCCCTCCTCGCCCAGGTGCTCCTGCACGTTCTTGACGAAGGCCATGACGTCGTGGCGGGTGACCTTCTCCAGCTCCAACATGCGGCCCAGTTCAAAGCGAGCGCCGGCGCGTATCTTGTCCGTGACCCCGGCGGGGATCTTGCCGAAGCGCTCAAGGGCGGCGCAGACTGCTATCTCCACGTCCAGCCAGCGCTGGGTTCGGGCGTTCAGGTCCCACAGGGCGCCCATCTCGGGCATGGTGTACCGATCGATCATGGTGTGCGGCCTCCGGAAGTAGGTGCAGGCCGATTATACACCTGCGCTCGGCTGGATGCGCGCTACCGGCGCCTGGGAGCGGGCACAAGGTCGAAGGCGCCGCGCCCGTGGAACCGGAACGCGCAGAACCTGATGCCCCGCCAGAGGACCAGGGATGCCACTGACCTGTACCACGGAAGTGGCACTCTTGAACGGCCTGTCCCCAGACTGAGGTACCGGCCGGCGCACGCTCGCCACGGAACGGCTCACTGCCTCCCTGATCGGCTTGTGGGCAGCCGCCAGTGCCGCGGCCTCGCGATTGGCCGACGCCCGCACGTCAGCGCGGAAGGCCAGGCTGCCAACCGCTGGTGGGCGGTCCTGCGCGACACAGCATCGAGGGAGCATGTGCAGTAGCGCCACGCCTCACATCCATCGGCGGGCGCCACCCATCGTTTTCCATGGAGCATGGGCGCTTCCATGGAGTACAATGCAGCCATGACAACCACCGTCACACGCAAGAGCATGGTCACCATCCCGGCTGAGATCGCCCGGCTCTACGACATCAAGCCCGGCTACCGCCTGGACTGGCTCCCGAGCCCCGGCGCCGACGAGATCATTGTTCGGGTCGTGCCGGATCGCGCTGAGCTCGGGCGGCGCCTCAAGGGATCGCTCCGGGCGTTCTCACCCGGACGCGACGCCGTGGCCGAGTTGTTGGCCGAGCGCGATCTGGATGGCTGATCGCGGCCGGTACCTCCTGGACACGTCCGCGATCCTCGCCCATATGCGAGACGAGCCCGAGCCCCGGCGCCTCGGCCCTTGCTGCGTGCGGCGGCGCACCTGCGGGGGGGGTCCTTCAGCCCCTGGCGGGGCCTCAGGATGACGTCAAGGCCGTGTCCGTGTTCGTCGGTGTCCGTCCGTGTGGGTCCGTGTGGCTTTTGCGGCGGCACGGACGAGCACGGACGAGCACGGACATCCACGGACGCCGCCCAGCGCCGGCGCCTCCTGGGGCTCGGGCCCTCCTGATCGGCTTGTGGTCCGCCCCACGCGCCGAGAGGCACTCCCGGCGGGAAGGAGTGCGGGGCCTCCACATCGAACCTACCGGCACACGCTTCGGAGGGGACGCCCATGATGACCTCGCACGAACGCTTCTCGCGCATGTTCGCCCACAAGGAGGCGGACCGCGTGCCGATCATCGACGGGCCGTGGGGCGATACCGTGGCCCGGTGGCAGCGCGAGGGCATGCCGACCGATGTCAGCTACGTCGACTACTTCGGGCTGGACAAGGTCGTCGGCATCGGGGTCGATAACGGCCCGCGCTGGGAGGGCAAGCGGCTGGAGGAGACCGACACCTACGTCGTCGACCTCACCTCCTGGGGCGTCACGCTGAAGAACCTGAAGACCACCTCCGTGCCGCAGTACCTCGACTTCCGCATCAAGGACCCGGACACCTGGCGCGAGGCCCGAGAGCGGATGATGCCCACCCGCGACCGCGTGGACTGGGCGCACCTGAAGCAGCACTACGCCTCGTGGCGCGAGCAGGGGTGCTGGATTCAGGGCCACCCCTGGTTCGGCTTCGACGCCGCGCACTCCTTCGTGGACATGGAGGTGCTGCTGGAGGCCATGGTCGAGAAGCCCGAGTGGTGCGCCGAGATGTACAACCACTGCCTCGACGTGAGCCTGGCCCTGCTCGACATGGTCTGGGACGAGGGTTACACCTTCGACTCGCTCTTCTGGTGCGACGACATGGGCTACCGCAACACCCAGTTCTTCTCGGTGCGGTCCTACCGTGAGCTGCTCCTGCCGGCCCAGAAGCGCGCCGTGGAGTGGGCACACCGCAAGGGCATCGTGGCGCACCTCCACTCCTGCGGCAACATCATGCGCTTCGTGCCGGAGCTGGTGGGCATCGGCATGGACGGCCTGAACCCGCTTGAGGTTAAGGCGGGGATGGACGCCGTCGGCATCAAGCAGCAGTTCGGAGACCGCCTGCTGCTCCACGGCGGCATCAACGCGGTGCTGTGGGACAAGCCCGACGAGATCGAGGCCGAGATGCGCAAGGTGGTACCCGCCCTGAAGCAGAACGGTGGCTACATCTTCTCCTCCGACCACTCCGTGCCCAGCAGCGTGAGCCTGGAGGACTTCCGGCGCATCGTGGAGCTGGCCAAGGAGCTGGGTAGCTACGAGTAGGGCCTCGGGAGGAACCGCACCATGGACATCGCGCAGGGAAAGATCGACCGGCTTCGGCTGGCGCTGGCACACAGGGAGCCGGACCGCGTGCCGGTGGGCGAGTTCTTCTGGACCGGCTTCCTGAAGCGCTGCAAGGCGGCCTGGGGCGATGACTTCGACCCCTATCGCCGGTTCGACCTGGACTACATCGTCGTCGGCCCGAATATGGACCCGGTCATCCGGCCCTTCGAGGTGGTGGCGCAGTCCGGCGACGACATCACCGTGCGGACCGGCTTCGGCGCGACGATCCGGCGGTCCGGCGACCTGCCCATGCCCAGCTTCGAGGCCTTCTCCGTGACGCGGCCCGAGGAGATGGCCGACTTCGCCTTCGACGCGCCGGACGACCCGCGCCGCTTCCGGCAGGGCGGCGACGACCAGCTCAACTGCGTGGGCGACGCGCTGGCCCGCGACATCCCCAGCTTCCTGGATCGGATGGCGCCCTACACCGCGGATATGGCGGTCTTCGGCGGCATCTGCGAGCCCTTTGAGTACCTCTGGCGCATCATCGGCACCGAGAACGCACTGGAGTGGATGGCCACGGCGCCGGACGAGCTGGGCGCCTTCGTGGAGCGCATCGGAGCGCACATGCTGGCGATGTGCCGGGCGCAGATCGACGCCGCCGAGGGCAAGCTGGCCGGCATGGTCATCTGGGGCGACGTGGCCTACCGCCGGGGGATGCTCTTCGGCGCGCGGCGCTGGCGGAGCCTCCTCAAGCCCCACGTACGGGCGCTCATCGACCTCTGCCACGAGCGCGGCCTCATGGTGATCTACCACGGTTGCGGGAACGCATCGGATATCTTTGAGGATATGGTCGAGATCGGCCTGGACGCCTACAACCCGCTGGAGGCCAAGGCCGACCTGGACGTGGTGAAGCTGAAGGAGCGCTACGGCGGACGCCTGGCCTTCTGCGGCAACATCGACGTGCGGGTGCTGGAAGCCGGCGATCCTGCGGCCATCCGCGCCGAGGTCCTCTACAAGCTGCAGGCGGCGCGGGGCGGCGGCTATATCTTCCAATCCGACCATTCGGTGAGCAGCGGCGTGGCGCCCGAGAGCTACGAGCTGGCCCTCCGCACGCTCCGCGAATGCGGCGACTACCCCTTGAGGCTGCCATGATGACACCCAGAGAGCGCGTCCTGACCACCTTCGACCACCGCGAGCCTGACCGCGTGCCGGTCTGGTGCGGCGCTTCGGCCGAGTTCATGCAGAAGGTGCAGGACGAGCTGGGCCTGGACGAAGAGGCCTGGCTCCTCCGCATCCGCGACGACTTCCGCCGGGTGCGCGCCGGCGACTGCGGGCCGGAGTTCGCCCTCTCGCCGGGGGCTACCTGCCGCACGGTCTTCGGCGTGGAGCGGCACGGATTGGGCTACGGCCAGCCCTTGAGCCACCCGCTGGCCGACGCATGCCTGGCCGAAGTGGATGCCTACGCATGGCCGGATCCCGGCTGGGTCGACGTCTCGCGCATCCGCGAGGAGGCGCTGTGCCGGGACCGCCGGTACGCCATCCTCGGCGGCGACTGGTCGCCCTTCTTCCACGACGCCATCGACCTGCTGGGCATGGAGCGGCTCTACTTCGCCATGGCCGATGAGCCGGAGCTGGTGCAGAGCCTCATGCGGCACATGGTGGACTACTACCACGAGTCGAGCCGGCGCGTCTTCGAGGCGGCCGCCGGGGCCATCGACATCTTCTTCATCGGCAACGACTTCGGGAGCCAGCGGGGGCCGCTCCTCTCGGCGCGCCACTTCCGCACCTTCGTGCTGCCCCACCTGGCGCGGCTCATCGACCTGGGCCACAGTTACGGCCTCAAGGTGATGCTCCACTGCTGCGGCGGCATCCGCCCGTTGATCCCGGACATGATCGACGCGGGCCTCGACGCCCTCCACGCCGTGCAGCCCAGCTGCCTGGGCATGGACCTGGCGGGCCTCAAGGCCGAATTCGGCGACCGCATCGTCTTCAACGGGGCCATCGACTCGCACCACGTGCTCATCAAGGGCACGCCCGAGACGGTGCGCGAGGGGACCCGCGAGGCCCTGCGCGCCATGATGCCCGGAGGCGGCTACATCGCCGGTGCGAGCCACGACAGCATCCTGGAGGAGACGCCGGTAGAGAACGTCGTGGCCATGTTCGACGCGGTCCACGAGTTCGGCGTCTATGCCTGAGGCGGCCGAGATCGGCCT
The DNA here is from genome assembly GCA_903885605.1 of uncultured Chthonomonas sp. Taxonomy (GTDB): domain Bacteria; phylum Armatimonadota; class Chthonomonadetes; order Chthonomonadales; family CAJBBX01; genus CAJBBX01. The sequence goes on from CAISJD010000002.1 coordinate 20,422, forward strand.
GGCCCTGAGCCTGCGGGGCGTCAGCAAGCGCTACCCCGGCACGCTGGCCGTCGACAACGTGGACTTCAGCCTCCGCTCCGGCGAGATCCACGCGCTGGTGGGCGAGAACGGCGCGGGCAAGTCGACGCTGGTGAAGATCATCGCCGGGGGTTTCAGCGACTACATGGGCTCCATCGCCATCAACGGCAAGGAGGTGGCCCTCCGGTCGCCCGCCGCCGCCAAGGCGCAGGGCATCGAGCTGATCCACCAGGAGCTGAGCCTCGCCCTGCCGCGTAGCGTGGCCGAGAACGTCCTGTCCGGCCGCCTTCCGGTGAGGGCCGGCTTCTGGGTGGATGACCGCCGCCTGGAGGCCGACGCCCGCATCTGGCTGGAGGCCGTGGGGCTCGACATCGACCCCGCCGGCACGGTGGAAGACCTGAGCCGCCACGAGGCCCAACTGGTAGAGATCGCCCGGGCGCTGGCCAACATGCCCTGCATCCTGGTGCTGGACGAGCCCACCTCTTCGCTGAGCCGCGAGGAGGCCGACCGGCTCTTCGAGCTGCTCCGCCGCCTGCGGTCCAAGGGCCTGGCCATCGTCTACATCTCGCACCACCTGCCGGAGATCTTTGCCATCGCCGACCGCGTGACGGTGATGCGCGACGGCCGCAAGGTGGCCGAGGAGAACCTGCGCGACGTGAGCCCCGAGCGGCTGGTGGGCCTCATGGTGGGCGGCGTCGGCCCCGACCCTGGTGGCTCGGGCCTCCGTGCCCGGGTCCGACCGGGCATGAGCCTCTCGGACGGCGACGCGCCGGCCACCGACAGCCGTCCGGTGCGGCTGGAGGTGAGCGGCGCCGGGCGCAAGGGCTTCTTCTCCGACGTCTCCTTCCAGGTTCGCGCCGGCGAGGTGCTGGGCATCGGCGGGCTCAGCGGCTCCGGGCGCACCGAGCTGGCGCGCAGCCTCTGCCGCATCGACCCGCTCCATAGCGGCACGGTGACGCTGGACGGCGCGCCCGTGGCCCGGGGCGGCCCCTCAGCCGCCATCCGGAGCGGGCTGGCCTACCTGACCGAGGACCGCAAGGGCGACGGCCTGGCCCTGCGCCTGACCGTCTCCGACAACGTGCTGGCGGCCGCCACGCCGGGCCGCACGCAGAAGGGCTGGCTGGCGCCCCGCTCCGGAGGCGTCGCCGCCCTGCTGGACCAACTGGCCGTGCAGCCCCGCGACCCGCGCCGCCAGGCCGCAGGGCTCAGCGGCGGTAATCAGCAGAAGGCGCTCCTGGCCCGCTGGCTGGCCGTCAACCCCGAGGTCCTCTTCCTGGACGAGCCCACGCGCGGCGTAGACGTGGCGGCCAAGGCTGCCATCCACGAGGCCATCGTCCGGCTGGCCGAGGCGGGCAAGTGCATCGTGCTCGTCTCCAGCGACCTGCCGGAGCTGGTGGCACTCTCCGACCGCGTGCTTGTGATGCGCCAGGGCCGCGTGGCCGCCGAGCTGGACCGGGAGCAGTGCAGCGAGGAGGCGGTGTTGCTGGCGGCCAACGGCAGGCCGGTGCCGGCGGGGGTGCGGGAGACACGGGCAGGGACGCCCGTGCCACCCGATATGCCCGAGCCACACGATGTGCCCGAGCCAACGGAGAGGGCCGAGCCCGTCGCTCGCGGTCCCAGGCATGAGGCGGCCGGCCGACGTTGGCTTGCACCCGCCGCGGCCGTGGTGGTGCTTGCCGTTGTGGCCATGCTTGCGCCGCGGGCCCTGTTCAGCCCGGCCAACCTGCTCTCCGTGGTGCAGGCCGTGGCGATCCTCGGCGTTGTGGCTTGCGGGGTCTGCTTCACTACCTACACGGGGCACTACGCCGACCTGTCGGTCCCCTCGGCCATGGCCTTCTCGGGCATCGTCACCATCTGGGCCCTGCCGCATGGGCTGGGACCGGCGCTGGCGGCGGGATTGGGCGTGGGACTGGCCGTGGGCCTGGTGAACGGCGCCGCCATCGGCTGGCTCCGCGTGAACCCCATCATCTGGACGCTGGCCACGGGCGCCGCCGTGGGCGGGCTCATCCGGTGGGTCTTCAGCGGCGAGCAGGTCTACCCCGACGAGGCGCTGGCGGCAGGGCGCACGTTCCTCGATCTCTATGGCGGCAAGGTGTGGGGTCCCGTGACGCTGGCGGTGGCGGCCATGGCCGCGGCGGCCGTGGCGGCTGCGGCGCTGTTGCGCGGCACGCTCTTCGGCTTCCAGGCCAGGCTCACCGGCGCCAGCTACGAGGCCGCCCGGCTCAGCGGCGCTCCCGTGGGCGGCGTGGTGGCGGGCGCCTTCGCTCTCTCCGGGCTGGCGGCGGCGGTGGGCGGCATCCTGCTCGCCTCACTCAACAAGGTGGGCGCGCCCTACATCGGCAAAGGGTACGACTTCCTGGCGGTCACCGCCATCGTGCTGGGCGGCATGAGCCTGGCGGGCGGGCGAGGAGGCGCCGGCGGGGTGCTGGGCGGCGTGCTCGTCATCGGGCTGCTGCGGAGCGCCATGAATCTCATCGGGCTCAACAGCTTCCTGCAGGAGATCGCGCAGGGCATGGTCTTCATCGCGGTGGTGGGCGCCCACGCCATGCTCCTCCGGCGGCAGGGGCTCGACGATGCATAGCCCGGCATGGCGCACCGTGGCCGGGTTTGCCGCCCGTCGGAGGATCTGGCTGCTCCTGCTGGCGGTCTGGGGGGTGATGGCGGCTTGCGCGCCCCACTTCGCCACGGGGCCAAACACCGCCTCCATCCTGAAGGCGGCCGCCACACACCTCCCCGCAGCCATCGGCCTCACGCTGGTGATGGTGGCAGGGCAGCTGGACCTTTCCTTCGGATCGGCCATGAGCCTCGCCGGCATGGTGACCGTGACGCTGCAGCCGAAGCTGGGCTGGTCGGGAGCCATGGGCGTGGCGCTGGCCTGCGGAGCACTGCTGGGCGCTGTGAACGGACTGCTGGTGGCCCGGGCGCGGGTGAACTCCTTCATTGCCACGCTGGGCACCATGACCATCGTGCAGGGATTGGTGAACATCCTCTCCAGGGGCGGCACTCTGGCTGTGGAGGAGTTCGCCGCCGGCGACTGGCTGGAGGGTCCGTGGCTATCGGTCCTCTGCCCCCGGGCCGCGCTGGCCGCCCTGCTCGTGGTCGCCTTCGAACTGCTGCTGCAGCGGACCCGCTGGGGGCGAAACCTGCTGCTGGTGGGCGCCAACGCCACCACGGCACGGTACGCAGGCCTGAACGCGCCGGGTTACCTGCAGACGGCGTTCACGCTCTCGGGGCTGCTGGCGGCCTTCGGCGGCGCGCTCTTCGCCGTGAGCGTCAGCTCGGCCAACCCGCTCATGGGCGAGAGCTCGCTCATGGTGGTGATCGCCGCGGTCATCATCGGCGGCACCTCCATGCAGGGCGGCCGGGGTAGCGTGGTGGCCTCGGCGGCGGCGGTCCTGGCGCTGGTCTCGCTGAGCAGCGGACTCAGCTGCATGGGCGCCCGGCCTGAGGCGCAGATGCTGGCCAGCGGCCTGGTGCTGGGCGCCAGCGTGCTGTACGACGCCTGGATGGCCAGGGCCGCGCGGCTACGGAAGGGTAGCCGCGACGCGCGGGGCTGAAGGGACGCGGTCCCGCGGTGGGTCCGGAGTAGCTCGCCAGAGCAGAGCTACGCGGCGAAGCGGAGTTCCGGTAGTCCCCGCCTGGGCCCCGGCGCCCTGCCCTCACCGACCCCTGTTGCACATGGCTCCCGTAAGCAGGAGCCACGCCCCTGCGCGCCGAATGTGAGGCCATGACGGGAAGGAGAACACCGCCGTGTTGACCGCCCTTTGCATTGCCGCAGGCCTGGCCTGCTCAGGAGCCCCTACTATGGAAGCGCCCGCACCACTCATGACCTACACCCTGGCCCACGACGGCACCGCCGCATCCTACGACGAGGCGGTGGCTGCGGCCTGTATCCAGGGCATCGTGAACCGCAAGGCGCCCGCGCTGGCGCTCTTCTCGCCCAAAGACAAGAAGTCCCGCTTCTGGATCGACACCATGAAGCAGCCCGGCCGCTGGCTTGCGGGCCGCGAAGAGCAGCCCATCGAGGGGCTCGACGCCCTGCGCCGGTGGGCGGGCAGCCGCCTGAAGGGCGCCGTGATCTGGGACCCGGCCGTGCCCGCCACGCTCAACGTAGCCACAACGCTGGCCGGCATCCGCGACGCCGTGGTGCTGAGCCCCGAACTGGCCGAGAAGGCGCTGCCCGGCTGGGGCCTCCCGGTGCTGGAGGACTTCCGGGGCCGCTTCACCGGCGCCGAGACCGGCAGCGCCAAGAACGACGCCTACCGGTGGGCCATCCGCGAGTTCCTGGCCAAGGGCCTCTGCTCGGGCCACTGGCTCTGCCTCTACGAGGATGCCTACAGCACCCGGGCGCGCGGCGACATCGGCTACGTGGACACACGCGATTGGGCCGTGCGCAGCCGCTCGTTCGTCTACGACCTCTCGCCCTGGGGCGACGAGGTCCCGCAGGATGACCCCAAGCAGAAGCTGGGAACCGACCTGGAGACCTACCACCTGCTCCTGGCGGAGCTGATGAAGCAGACCGGCGGCAAGCAGATGACGGAGGTCGCGGGCTTCTTCGCCTTCTCGAAGTACAGCAACATGCCGGACCACGCCAGCCGCCACGAACCCGTGCCCACCGAGTGGGAGACCGTCTACCTCATCTCGCCGTACAACTGCTACCAGAACACCGTGGCCTCCGACTGCTACAACCAGTCGCTCCATGCCCACGCACCGCGCAAGCCCCTGAAGCAGAAGGCGAAGCCCGCGGGCGTGAAGCTGGCCGACAAGACCTACGTCTGCGTCCTCATGGCCGACTACGACAGCATGACGCCGCTCTACCAGTTCCTGCCCGACCACTGGCTCGATCCGAAGCGCGGCACGCTGCCGCTGGCCTGGGGCCTCAATCCCAACCTCGTGGAGACCTACCCGGACATCTTCCAGTACCTCTACGAGACCGCGTCGCCCAACGATCAATTCGGAGCCGACGCCAGCGCCGCGGGCTACATGAACCCCAACCGGATCGCGCCGGAGCACATGCCGCTCTTCATCCGCCACAACCAGAAGTTCTTCAAAGAGTGCGACATGACCATGGCCCCCATGGTGCTGGACTGGGACGAGCCCACACCCGCCGTGAAGGACGCCTTCACGAAGTTCGCGCCGGAGGGCTTCGCCACCATCGTCATGGACCTCCACGGGAAGGGCGGCAAGCTGCCGGAGCCGCAGGTCTGGAAGGGCATGCCGGTGCTGGAGCTGATCAACGACGGCTGCAACTTCACGGACGTGGAGACGCATGCCGGCATCCTCTCCAGCGCCATCTCGGCCCGGACGCAGGGCAAGCCGGCCTTCCACTTCTTCCGCATCGTCTGGACCGGCCCCGGCAACGTGGCCGCCACACTGGAGCGGCTCAAGGCCAAGCGGCCGGAGCTGGACATTGAGGTCGTGGGCCCCGCCGACTTCTTCCGGCTGTTCAAGGAGTCGAAGGGCAAGGCGCCCGGCGCCTGACGCCCGCACCATCAGGAGAAGCAGAACCATGCAACCGTCGCATCGCCACTTCCGCGTACGCCCGATCATGGTCCCGGCCGACGCCGTGACGGAGGTCATCATCGAGCCGCTCCACGGCCACGTGCGCCTGGACCCGACTGCCGCCTACGAGGTACGGGCCTACCCCTGCGAGGAGTTCGCCCAGCGGAGCGGGTGGCCGGGGAAGCAGCCGGCCTCCGCGTGCGTGGTCGACGGCTCCCTGCGCGTTCACTGCTGGTTCGAGGGCGAGCAGGAGCATGTGCTGCTGGTGGAGCGGATCGAGGGCGAGCGCCGAGTGACGGTGGCCGATATCCGGGTCTACTCGCTGGAGCCTGACCTGCTGGCGCGGCGCCCATTCAAGGGTGACCTGCATATCCATACCAACCGATCCGACGGCCGCGAGTCGCCGGCCTACGTGGCGGGCCGGGCGCGGGAGATCGGCCTCGACTTCCAGGCGATCACCGACCACCGCCGCTACGAGCCCTCGCTGGAGGCCATCGCCGCCTACGAGGGCGTGCCGATCGATCTGCGGCTCTTCCCCGGCGAAGAGGTCCACCCGCCTCGGAACCCGATCCACATCATCAACTTCGGCGGCTCGTTCAGCGTGAACGCCCTCTTCCAGGACGCCGGCAACTACGCCGCCGCGGTGCAGGCCGTGGCCGGAGAGCTGCCCGAGCCGCCGCCGGGCGTCGACCCGTACCAGAACGCCTCGGCGGTCTGGTGCTTCCGCAAGATCCGCGAGGCGGGCGGGCTGGGCATCTTCTGCCACCCCTACTGGTTCACCGACCACCGGTACACGCCCTCCGGCGCCCTGACGAGCCACCTCTTCCGCGAGCGGCCCTTCGACGCCTACGAGGTCATCGGCGGCTACCACCTGCACGAGGCCGACAGCAACACGTTGCAGGTGGCCCGCTACCACGATGAGAGGGCCGAGGGGCGCACGCATCCCATCGTCGGCGTTTCGGACGCCCACGGCTGCGACCGCCATGAGCTATTCGGCTGGTACTACACCCTCGTCTTCGCCGAGGATGGCGGCCTCCAGGGGCTGATCGACGCCGTCAAGGGGCTCTACTCCACGGCCGTCGAGGCGCTGCCCGGCCAGGTGGCGCGGGCTTTCGGGCCGTTCCGGCTGGTGAAGTACTCGCTCTTCCTCATGCGCGAGTACTTCCCACGGCTCGACGAGCTCTGCGCCGAGGAGGGGCGGCTCATGCTGGCCCATGCCGCCGGCGACCCGGATGCGGCCGAGGCGCTGGCCCGCCTGAGCGGCCGCACGGCACGCCTGTCCGCTGAGCTCATACACCGCTAGCGCCGTCCTGAGGAGGCTCACATGCACGCTACGCTACTCGCCGCCGTCGTCCTTGCCGCCGCTCCGCGCATCCACTGCGTCAGCGATATCTCGCACGAGTTCACCTTCTACATGGACGGCCGCTTCTTCAACCAGTACGTGGGCGAGGCCGGCGGCGCCGACGTGCGGAACTGGGGCACGCTCTGGAAGCTGGACCTGGCCAACGCCAACCTGCTGGCACTGAGCAGCGGCTCCGGACCGGTGGCCTATGACCCGCGCACGGTGGCCCATGTGCGGAAGTTCGCGGAGGGCGGCGGCGCGGCGCTCATCATGGCCGACCGCTCCGGCCTGCCCGCCGCCACGAAGCTGCCCATCGCCGACGTAGCCGCCGCCTTCGGAGCGGGCTTCGCCGCCGAGAAGGCCGAGCCGCCCCTCCGCGCCGAGGCGAAGCTGGGCGCCGAGAAGGTGGAGTTCTACGGCGGCGGTACGCTGGAGCTGAAGCCCGGCTGGGAGCCGCTGGTGACCGACGCCCGCGGCAAGCCGGTCCTGGCGCGGCGCGGCGTGGGCAAGGGATGCGTGCTGGTAGGCATCCGCGGCCTCTTCGGCAACCGGCCCGACGCGTCGGACCCCATCAACTCCCAGTGGGTGCGACCCCTGCTGCAGGATGCGGTGAAGGGGAAGGCCGTCGATGCCGGCAAGCCCTTCCAGGGCCAGTCGGCCGAGCTGACCAAGAAGCTGGGCGCCCTCACCGTGGAGTACCACGAGGGCACCAAGCAGTTCGCCGACGCCATCGCGAAGGAGTACTTCATCGTCCGCGAACACCTGGTGAAGATCACCGGAGTGCCGCCCTCGCCGGGGACCCTCACCAACCTCCTCATGCTCCCCACCGGCGGCGGAGGCTTCTCCAGCGGCGACCGCATCGGCATCGGGGCCTGGTGGGGCGACTTCCCCAAGAACCGCTACCCGATGATCGAGCTGATCGGCCACGAGGCGGCCCACTCGTGGGTGCTGCCCTACGCCGAGCCGGTCTGGAACGAGCCCATCGCTACCTACCTAGGCATCCAGGTAGGGAAGGCCATGGGCATGCCCGAGGCCCAGAAGACGCTGGAAGGCGCCGTCGAGCGGGCGCGGCGCGACGACCCGGAGATGCGCAAGGTCGACATCGGCGCACCCGGCGCGCCCAATGCGGCGGTCTGGGGCAAGACCTTCTGGATCTTCGAGCAGATACGCGCCAAGCACGGCGACGACGCCATGGCGAAGTACTTCCAGGCCAAGCGCCGCCTCCTGAAGCCCGGCCGCAAGGGATACTCGCTCGACGACTGCGTGGCCGTCTGGAGCGCGGCGGTAGGCGAAGACCTCTTCCCCTGGTTCCGGTCCCTGGGCATCTCGGTGGACCGGACGAAGGCCGACGTGGGCGGGTAGGGGGGCACAGTGGCAGGTCTGCGGGCGAAGCAACCGCATGTAGGTCTGCCCGATGTGTCAGGTTGCTCGCAGGTGCTTGGGCGCCATGCGTGTGTGCTCATTCGCCTGGGTTCTGCTGCAGGAACCCGGGCCCGACACGGCGAATGGTGTGCGGGGCGCTGAGCGCCGCATCCGGGAGGCCCGCCATGGATTCGCTTAACCACCTCACTCGCCGCCAGTTCATCGGTGCTGCTGCCGCCGTGCCTGCCGCCTCGGCCGCGCTGGCGTCGGGCGCCGACGCGGCGCAACAGGAGCCCGCACCGGAGCCGATCCCGCTCGGGACCATCGGCAAGGTGAAGATCAGCCGAATGCTGCTGGGCGGCAACCTCATCGGCGGCTGGATGCACTCCCGCGACCTCCAGTACGTCGGGCGCCTCTTCCGCGCCTACGTCACCGAGCAGAAGATTATGGAGACGATCGCGCTGGCCGAGAAGCACGGCATCAACACCGTCTTCGAGACCGGCGGCGACTTCGTGCTGCGCCACAACAAAGAGAACCGCGGGAAGATGCAGTTCATCCCGCACATCGAGGTCACCGCGGGCCAGTCGGAGCAGGCCCTGAAGGACCACATCAAGGCCCAGGCCGAGAGCGGCGCCTGCGCGCTCTACGTCTGGGGCGTCTCGTCGGACACGCTGATGATGAACGGGCAGGCCGGCAAGCTGGCCCGAGCCGTGGAGCTGGCCAAGGTGCACGGGCTTCCCATCGGCGTCGGCTCCCACTCGCTGCTGGTCCCGAAGGAGATGGAGAAGCTGGGCGCGCCGGTGGACTTCTACGTCAAGACGCTCCACAAGGACGACTACCCCAGCGCCACCCCAAAGGAGAAGCGCAAGGAGTTCATGTGGGTCACGGGCGAGAACGGTTATTACGATAATATGTGGTGCATTAATCCTGAAGAAACCGTTCAGTTCATGAAATCTGTGGCCAAGCCGTGGATCGCCTTCAAGATTCTCGCCGCCGGGGCCTACCATCCTCGCGACGCCTTCAAGTACGCCTTCAGCAGCGGCGCCGACTTCGTGGCCGTGGGTATGTTCGACTTCCAGATCCGGGAGAACTGCGAGATCCTGAGCCGCACCGTGCGCGACACCAAGGTCCGCGACCGGGAGTGGCGCGGCTAGCCGCCCCGGCGTCTGCGGTATCCTCTCGGCACCCTACGCATACGGAGTGGCGCATGCCCGAAGCCGGTTGGGTCTTCAACATCCAGAGGTTCTCCCTGCACGATGGGCCGGGCATCCGCACCACCGTCTTCATGAAGGGCTGCCCCCTGCGCTGCCTCTGGTGCCACAACCCGGAGGGGCTGGAGAGCCGGCCCCAGGTGCGGCTCACATCGAGCCTCTGCACCCACTGCGGCCGGTGCGCCGAAGCCTGTGAGCATGGCGGCCACACGGTGACGCCGGATAGCCACGACCTCCATCTGGAGGACTGCGTGCGCTGCGGCCAGTGCGTGGAGGCCTGCTACGCCGGCGCGGTGGAGATGGTGGGATCGCGCATGACCACCGAGGAGGCCATGGCCGTGGTGCGCCGCGACGTGCCCTTCTACGACCAGTCCAAGGGCGGCATGACCCTCAGCGGCGGCGAGCCCATGGCGCAGTTCGCCTTCACCCGCGAGATGCTGCAGACCGCCCGCGCCGAGGCCATCGGCACCGCCATGGAGACGTCCGCGTTCTGCCCCTGGGAGCGTCTGGAGGAGCTGCTGCCCCTCCTGGACCTGCTGATGGTGGACCTGAAGCACACCGACGACGCCCGCCACCGTGAGCTCACCGGCGTCTCCAACGTGCCGATCCTCGCCAATCTCGTCCGCCTCTCGGAGGTCGGCATCCCGCTGATCCTCCGGACGCCCTGGATCCCCGGCCGCAACGCCGAGGAGCCGTTCCTGGAGGGGCTCATCGACTTCGTCAGCGGCCTGCCGAAGAAGCCGCCCATCGAGTTCATGCCCTACCACCGCCTGGGCCTGAGCAAGTGGGAGTCGCTGGGCTCCGACGCCACCATGGACCACGAGACGCCCGCCGCCACCAAGGCCGACGTGCAGCCGTGGATCGACCGGTGCGCCCGGGCCGGGCTGGAAGCCACCATCCGCTGAGGAGGCCGCCCATGAACGCCATCCGCCTGGCCGATGCCGTCGGCCCCCTCTTCGCCGGCGCCCAGGCCTGCATGGACCGGCAGATCGACGACCCGGGCTCGCCGGACCACGGCGGGCCTGTGAATGCCGCGTGGGGCATCCCGGACCCTAGCTCCGCCATCGGCGTCACGGCCACGCTGGCCCTGGCGCTGGTGGTCCGCCGCCTGCGCCCCGACCTGGCGCCCCAACAGCCCGACGACGGCCTGCTCCTGCGCCGCGCCGTGGAGGCGGCCGACTTCCTCCTGCGGCAGCAACGGCCCTCCGGCCTCACCGACCTGCTGGACTGCAACTACGACTCGTCGCCCGACGCCGGTTTCGCCGTGCAGGCCATGTGCCCCGTGCTGGAACTGGGACGCACCGTGCTGGAGCGCTGCCCGGAACTGGCGCCGGTGCTGGAGCGCGTGGAGCGCTTCACCCGAGCCGCGACGGTGGGCATGATCACCGGCGGCTTCCATACGCCCAACCACCGCTGGGTCATCGCCGGGGCCCTGGCGCGGGCGGGCAAGCTCTACCCGGAGATCGAGGTGCGGCCCGTCATCGACGCCTACCTCGCAGAAGGGATCGACGCCGACGACGAGGGCTTCTTCATTGAGCGGAGCGCAGGCGTCTATGACCCCATCTGCGACCGGTCGCTGCTGATGGTCTGGCGGGCCATCGGCCACGAGCCCTCGCGCGACGCGGCCCTGCGGAACCTCGACCTGAACCTTCTCATGCTCAACGCCGACGGAACCGCCGAGACCGGCCTCTCCCGTCGGCAGGACTACGGCCAGCGTAGCGTGCCCGGCTCCATGGCTCTGGCCTATCTGCTGGGCTACGAGGCCCGGCCCGATCCCCGCTACCTGGCGGCGGCCCACCTGCTCTGGCAGGGCGGCCGGGGCGACGCCTCAGGCGTGGCGGGCTACCTTCTCTCGGCCGGGATCGAGGCCATCGAGACGCCGGAGGGCGCCTTCCCCTTCGACTTCCAGCAGTTGCTGCCCGCCAACGGCATCTGGCGCATGCGACGCGGCAGGCTCAGCGTCAGCGCCTTCCGCGGCGCCACGCGGCTGCTGACGCTCTCCAGCGGGCAGGCCGAGTTGGCGGCGGTCAAGGTGAACCAGAGCTACTTCGGCGTGGGCGCCTTCAAGGCCGAGACGCTGGAAGAGCGCGACGGCAGCGTGGTCCTCACCTCCAGCGGCGTCCAGTTGCCCAACCGGCCCGGCTACGACATGCCCGCCGGCAAGCCCATGCCGCGAGAGAGCTTCTACGAAGACCGAGCCTCGCGGGTCTGCCGCGCACTCCCGCCCTGCCGGTCCGAACTGCTGATCGAGCCCTGCGGCGACGGCGTGATCCTCTCGCTGGCGACGCTCGACGGCATGGACGGGGTCACCGCACAGATGGCCTTCGACTTCGCGCCGGGCGGCGAGTGGGAGACCGACGATACCTGCCTGAAGCCCGTGCCGGGGCAGGCGCTCTTCCTCAAGCGCGGCGCGGGCCGGATGCGCTACGGCAACGATGTCATCGAGGTGGAGGGCGGCGCCTTCGCGCACCGCATGTGGGCCATGCGCGACGCCGAACAGGCGCCGGGCCACGTGCGCGTCCTGCTTACATTCCGCACGCCCATCCGGCACCAGGTGCGACTGAGGGTCTACCGGGCGCCCTAGGCGCGGGCGCAATGAAGGGTCGTATGCTGCGTATGATGCAATGGCCCGGCGCCTGAGCGTCACGGCCGCCACACGGGAGGGGATCACCATGCAGTATCGCCATCTGGGCTCCAGCGGCCTTCGCGTCAGCGAGGTCTGCCTCGGGTCCTGGCTCACCTACGGAAACGCCACCGACGATAGCACTGCCGAGGCCATCGTCGACAAAGCCTTCGAACTCGGCATCAACTTCTTCGACTGCGCCAACGTCTACGCCGGCGGCGAGGCGGAGAAGGTCTGGGGACGCGTCTTCAGCAAGTTCGACCGCGACGACTACGTCATCGCCACCAAGGTCTACTTCCCCATGGGTTCCGGCCCCAACGACCGCGGCCTGAGCCGCAAGCACATCCGGGAGCAGTGCGAGCGGAGCCTGAAGCGGCTGAACCTCGACTACGTGGACCTCTACCAGTGCCATCGGTACGACACCGAGACGCCGCTGGAGGAGACGCTGCGGGCCATGGACGACCTGGTCACCGCCGGCAAGGCGCTCTACGTCGGGTTCAGCGAGTGGCCAGCCAGCCGTATCGCCGAGGCCGTTGGGATGCAGCAGCGGATGAACCTGGACCCATTTGTCTCCAGCCAGCCCTACTACAACATGACCGGCCGCGGCATTGAGCGCGAGGTGATGCCGACGTGCAAACGCGAGGGCATCGGGCAGATCGTCTTCTCGCCGCTGGCCCAGGGCGTGCTCACCGGCAAGTACCTGCCGGGGCAACCCGTCCCCGCCGACAGCCGGGCCGCCGACCCCAAGCAGAACATGTTCCTCAACCAGGGCCGGCTGGACGATGGGCTCCTCGAGAAGGTGCAGCAGCTGAAGCCCATCGCCGAGCGCGAGGGCCTGAGCCTGGCGCAACTGGCCCTGGCGTGGATCCTGCGGAACGACAACGTCAGCTCCGTCATCGTCGGCGCCACCAAGCCCGACCAGCTCGCCGACAACGCGGGCGCATCGGGCAAGGTCCTGAGCCCCGAAACGCTGGCCGAGATCGACGCGCTCTTCCCGCTGTAGTGGGCGCACGCTGACCCCTGGGGCCTCCCGAGCCGGGTGGTCCCAGGGCGGCGAGCCTACCCGCGTCCCGCCGGCGTGCCGGAGTAGAGGGTGCGGAGGTCGGCGGCTGAGGAGGCTCCGGCGATGGCGTCCTTGATGCGCTTCAGCGTGTCGGGGCTGTCAATGCGCCGGATCTCGGCCATCTGCTCCAGAGCTGCAGGCCCAAACCGAAGCTGTAGGCCCAGTTCGATAGCCTGCTGCAGGCCCGAGACGAGCCCTTCCTGACGGCCTTCGCTCCTGCCCAGCGAAACGCCCTCCTGACGGCCACGCTCCATGGCTTTCTGCTCAAACCTGGTTACATACTGCATCGCCGTGTCACCCTCTTCCTCGCGCACCTCGCTCCAGAAGCGGTCGTCAAGCTCCTCCGGGAGCTCGAGGACCCAATCCATGAACACCATGAGCGCCGACGCCTTGTCTTGTGATACCCCCATCCGGCGCATGCTGCGATAGAGCGCCTTGCGCTCGTCGAACCGCGAGCCCGGCCGCCGGCCGGTAGCCAACGCTGCAAGGTGCGCGGCAACCGCGATGCCGAACGGATTGTCGCCGTGCAGCAGCTCGCCCTGACGCCCCTCCCAGTCGGTGAGCTTCACCGTCAGGAAGTCGAGCCTCGCCGAGCACCTCCAGCGCGTGTAGCCGAAGCCCTGGGGCCGCCACGAGGGCTCGGGATCGGCCAACAGGGCGATGCTCACAGGCTCACGGTCGAAGTGGTCGAAGATTCGCAGGTGGTACCTGTACATACGGCGAGCGAACAGAGCGTCGCGTTGCGCCTGAATCTCGATATGGACCAGCACCCAGCTCGCGGAGCCGTCCCGCAGCGTCACCTCGGCGAGTTGGTCCACCGCCCGAGAGCCGACCCGGGCGCCCCGGGTTGCCTGCCGGAACTCCTTGTCAAGGAACCTCGGCGCTACACTCCAGTCGATGTCGGCGTGGGCATCCGGCACAAAGAGCTGTAGGAACTCCGCGAAGAGCGCCTCGAGGACTGTTTTCCACGGGCTGTCGAACCGGCGTCGGCCTGCCATCAGCGACCTCCTGCGTTGGGCCGCGCCATGGCCGCGCGGCCCATGGAGACAAGGTAGCATAGAGACCGCCATGCGGCGATCACAGGCTTCTGCCACAATGACGGCGTGAACGCCCGCGCCTTGACTGCCGCCTGCCGGCGCACTTCGGCCCTGTCGGCCGGCGCCATGCTGGGTGAGAACCCGCTCTTCCTGCTCACCTACCTGCTGCGCCTGCTGCGGCTGGCGGCGTTGCTGGCTGTCTGGCGGGCGGTCTTCGCCGCACGGGGGCAGGCGGGCGGCCTGGATGTGGAGCAGGTGCTCACCTACACGCTCCTTGCGGGCATCCTGGCTGAGCCCCTGAACTGCCGCACGGGCCTGGACCGCTCGCTCTGGGAGGGCGCCATCGTCACCCGGATGCTGCAGCCCATAGGCCTCGTGGCCTCGTTTGTCTCGGAGATGGCCGGACGGTGGGTGGTGGGCTTCGCGTTCTGCTCGCTGCCCATGCTGCTGCTGGCCCCGTGGCTGGGAGTGGACCCCTGGCCCGCCTCGGGCGCGGCGGCAGCGTGGTTCGGGCTGAGCCTGGCTCTTGCCGTCGTGGTGGGCGTTGCGCTGGACTTCCTCTACGGCGCCGCCATCGCGGTCCTGAAAACCGACATCTGGATGCTGGACGGCATGCGCAGCGCCGTGGCGCTGCTCCTCTCGGGCGCCGTGGTGCCGCTGGCCCTGATGCCCTGGGGCATGGGCCGATGGATGCAGTGGCTGCCCTTCGGCGCTCTGGCCTCGGCTCCGCTGCAGATCTACACCGGCGCGGGCGACGCCCCGACGCTGCTGGCGCTCCAGGCCTTCTGGGCCACCGCCCTCTGCCTCTTCGGCCGCCGCGTCTGGCGGGTCACGCGGGAGAGGATGGTCAGCTATGGCGGCTAGGCTCCTGCGGCTCTGGGCGCTCTATGCCTACCTCGACGGCATGTGGATCGCACGGGACTTCCGCAGCTTCATCTTCTACTACCTGGCCGATGCCGTCACGGCTGTGGCGTCGGTGGCGGGCGTGCTGCTGCTGGCCCAGCGGTTCGACGGCATCCCGCCGTGGACGCGCGACCAGGTGCTCTTCCTGCTGGGGTTCGGCATGGTGGCCCGGTTCGTGCCGGACATGATGGGAAACTACAACGTGCTGCACATCAGCCGCCGGATCGGGCGCGGGCAACTCGACCACATCCTGGTGCAGCCGCAGCCGGTCTGGATGGCCCTGCTGACCGAGGGGTTCGCGCCCTTCTGGGGCCTGCTGAGCCTGGCGCCCGGTGTGGGCCTCATGGTCTGGGCCGGGCAGCGCATGGGTCTCGAGGCGACGCCGTCCTGGCTGCTGGCGTTCGCCCTAAACCTGGCAGGCGCCTCGGCGGCCCTCATGGCCTACGCAGCGCTCTGGGGCTTCGCGGCCTTCTTCCAGCCGAGGGCGGCCGAGGAGATCAGCGGCAGCGCCGTCGATCTGCTCACCGACCTGAAGGGCTTCCCGCTGGACGCGCTGGGGCCGGGCCTCCGCACGGCGCTGCTCACCGTGATACCGGCCGGGCTGATGGCCTGGTATCCGTGCCGGGCGCTGCTGGGGCTGGACCACGGGATCGCCGCGCTGTGGGTCACGCCCGCCGCCGCCGTCGCGCTCTGCTGCGCGGCGTGCCTGATGTTTCGCATGGGAATGAGGCGCTATGCACAGGTCGGATCGAGCCGATATACCAGCTTCGGGCATCGTCGTTGAGTGCCGCGCGGTCTGCAAGACGTTCCGGCAGCGGCAGCCCTCCGAGCGTCCCCGCGACGTGCTGCGGAACCTGCTCCACCCCCGCTTCCGCACCGTCGAGGCCCTCCGCGATGTGAGCTTCACGGTGAACCGAGGCGAGGTGGTGGCCTACGCGGGCCCCAACGGCGCCGGGAAGAGCACCACCATCAAGTTGCTCTCGGGGATGCTGGCGCCCACGTCGGGCAGTGTGCGCGTGCTGGGCATCGATCCCGTGGCCGAGCGTACACGCTATGTCGGGCGCATCGGCGTCGTCTTCGGGCAGCGCACGGAGCTATGGTGGGACCACCCGGTGGCTGCCAGCTACGAGTGGAAGCGCGTGGTGTGGGACATCCCCCGTGAGCGCTTCGAACGAATGTGCGGCGTGGCGCGGGAGATCCTGGGCGTGGGTGAGACATGGAACACCCTGGCGCGCGAACTGAGCCTCGGCCAGCGCATGCGGGCCGACCTCGGCATGGCGATGCTCCACGAGCCGGAAATCCTCTTCCTCGACGAGCCGACGCTGGGCCTCGACGTGCTGGCCAAGCGGAGCATGACGCGGCTGGTGCGGCAGCTCAGCGCCACGGGTTCCGTGACCGTGATGGTCACCAGCCATGACATGAACGAGCTGGAGCAGCTGGCCGGCCGCGTCATCTTCATCGAGTCCGGGAGCCTGGCCTACGACGGCGACTTTGCCGGCCTGCGCCGCGAGTTCGGCGACCTGCGGCGGCTGGTGCTGGAGACCGACGACGCCACGGCGCCCACGCTGCCCGGCGCGGAGTTGGTCGGCTCGCAGGGCATGCGCCACGAGTACCGACTGCGCGGGGCAGGCGCCGATGTTGCCGCGCTCTCGGCCGGCGCCGGGGAGCAGTGCCGGGTGCTGGATGTGGAGACGCACCGGGCGCCCATTGACGAGGTGATCGCCGGCATCTACGAGCACTGGGGGCGGCAAAGGCCAACGGGTACCGCATGACTACGGCCCGGATCAAGTCCTGAACTCACCAGTACTGCACGTGGACACGGCGGCCGATGCATGGGTATAATCGGGCTGTGCATGGTTGGGCCTCCTGGGCCCTTCGGGCTCGTATCTTCTGAGCCCCGGCGCGACTGCCGCTCCGCGCCCGTGGAACGCCGATGGCCCTCGGTGAGCCCGGGTGCGGAGAACGGCGGACGCCGCAAGGTATGTTCGGAGCGCCGATGGACTCCTTACCCCTGAAGGAGCGGCTGCGCCAGGTTCGGTTGGACGCGATCCTGGAAGCCGCCCAAGAGCTGTTGGCCGAAAAGGGATACTCCGCTGCCACGATGGATGATCTGGCGGCCCGCGTCGGCGTCTCCAAGGCGACCCTCTACCAGTGCTACCACACCAAGGAGGAGCTGGCCGTTCAGGTCGTCCTACGCCACGTCCAGTGCCTCGAGGAGTACATCGACGCCCTGCCCCCGGACCTGCCTCCGCTGACCCGCCTTGAGCAGGTGGCCGATATGATGATCTCCAGCCGCCTCAACCGGGCGAAGAGCCTCTGGCGTCCCGGCACCTACGGCCTCATGCCCGCCATCCTGGCCGACGACGGCTTTCGGCAGGCGCAGTCGAAGATGGTGGCCAAGCTCTGCGGCCTGGTCCGCGAGGCACAGCAGGCAGGCGAGGCCCACCCGGACCTGGAGCCCGTGGCGGTGGTGCAGATGCTCATCAGCATCATGCGTGACCCCGGCTACGAGAGCATGGTGAGCGAGGACCCCGCCTCGGTTGACCGGCTCCGCACCACGCTGGTCACGGTCTTCATCCACGGGGTTCGGGCCAAGCGCCGCAAGCACTGACCCCCCACAGCCTCACTCCATGGCGGAAGTCGCCGCGGCGGTCTCCACCAGCCGGCCGTCGGGCAGGCGCAGCAGCAGCAGGCCCTCATCGCTGATCCCGGCCGCCACCCCGCACACGGTTCCCTTGTCGGTCTGCGCCCGGTAGCGCGTTCCCGCCGTCCGGTCTCGGAGCCGCCAAGCCGCCACCAGCCGGTCCCACTGTCCCTGAGCCGGCAGCGCGCGCCATGCGTCGATCCGCTCGCGGAGGGCCTCCTCAAGGCGGTCGCAGGCGTCCTCGTCGGCCTCGGCGAGTAGCGCGCCGGCGACCGGGAGCCCGGCCATGCCGCCGCCGCACACGTTGATGCCCACGCCCAGCAGCGCCGCGTCGCCCGCAGGGGACTCCAGCAGGAGGCCACCCACCTTGCGGCTGCCCAGTAGCAGGTCGTTGGGCCACTTCAGCCCGCAGGTCACCCCGCAGGAGGCCTCACACGCCTCGGCGGCCGCAAGGCCCGCCATCAGGGCCAGACGATGACGCACGTCCGGGGCGCAATCCGGCCCGCGGAGGATGTAGGTCACCAGCAGGCGACGGCCGGGCCAGTCCAGCCAGGGCGAACCGCGTCGCCCCCGCCCCTGCGTCTGCCGGTCGGCCCGTACCCCGACGAGGCGCGGGTCGGCCATGGCGCCGCGGGCCTCATCCATGGTGGACGCGACGTCCGGCAGGCGGAGGACCAGACCGGCTGTGAGTGGATGGGTCATGGGCGGCTCCGCGGGCGGGCGTGTTCGCGTGGGGGCTGCACAGTCCGCGTGAGGCATGTGTGCATCGGCCGGTACTGCCGGTTGACGGTCGTGCTGAACGCAGTGCAGCACCCCGATCCCAGCGGTGCAGTGGCTTGCGTTGGTGGACCGGAGGCAGGCGCTGCGTTGCGCTCCGCGCCGATGCACGACGGTGCGGTGCCGGAGTCGGGGCCCTTCGCTTCGCTCAGGGCGACGGCGAGGGCGAACGGCGGCGCCGTTACCGTCGTGCTGGACGCAGTGAAGCACCCCGACGCCTGAGCTACGGTGGCTTGAGTTGGTGGGCCGGAGGCAGGCGCCACGTTGCGCTCCGCGCCGATGCACGACCGCGCAGTGCCGGAGTCGGGGCCCTTCGCTTCGCTCAGGGCGACGTCAAGGTCAGGCGTTCCCTGCCCACGCTCCAGCCCCATGCCCTCACCGCCTGCCCGT
>CAISJD010000003.1 GCA_903885605.1 uncultured Chthonomonas sp.
CGGCGCCGATCCACAATGCTGAGTGCCCTGGGTGGGATTCGAACCCACACTAGAGCGATTTTAAGTCGCTTGCCTCTGCCGTTGGGCTACCAGGGCGTGGGCGTCGGCGCTCGCCGCCAGGGTGCGGTAGTATAGCGGCAGGCCCAAGGGCTGTCAATGCCGACCCGTGCAATCGTTCGCCCGGGCTGTTGCGTATATAATGGTGCTACTGCCGGTCGGTGCGGGTCGCCTGCGGCTCGGATCGGCCACACATCCCTACAGGAGTGTCAGCCAAATGATGAAGACGCTTGCAGCGCTGTTGGCCTTCGGCGCCATCTGCACTGCCGCTTACGCGGGTCCCACCACCAAGTCCAAGGCCGCCAAGGACGCCTGCGGCTCCTGCCCGTCGGCCGCCGCCGCCAAGAAGGCGGACTGCGCCCAGTGCCCATCCGCCAAGGCCGATTGCGCTCAGTGCCCGGCCGAAAAGGCCGCCAAGGGCTCCTGCGGCGATTGCCCGTCGGGCTCCGCCGCTTCTTGCCCCGTCAGCGGCGGCAAGCTCACCTCCGTCAAGTGCGGCGAAGGCGCCAAGAAGATCGACATCGCCAAGCTCACCGCCCAGGGCAAGTATGCCGACTACAAGGGCAAGCGCTACTACTGGGCGTGCGACCACTGCGCCAAGGACTTCAAGGCCAACCCCGCCGGTTACGCCAGCCGCCACACCGGCTTCATGGTGAAGACCGCCAAGGTCGGCGCCAAGGCCGCCAACTAGGCCTCTGGCCGCTCCAGCCTGAACCCATCGCCCAGAACCGGCCCCGCGCCGGTTCTGGGCTTTCTGCTATGGGGGAGGCCTCGTTGCTTTCACAAGCCCGATGGATCGCCGCGTTCGTCCTGACGACGGCGCCGGCGGCAGGCCACGCCTCCGCCGCAAGGGAGACGCCCGTGCAGCAGAGCGACCACGCCGCCAAGCGCGACGTCGATACCCACCACCTCTTTACCACGCCCGGCACTCAGGCCCAGTGGAAGTCCCGGCGCAAGGAACTGCGCAGCCAGTTGATGCTGAACACGGGCCTCTGGCCTGAGCCGAAGCGGACGCCCCTGAAGCCCATCGTCACGGGACACATCGAGGGCGACGGGTACACGGTGGAGAGCGTAGCCATCGAGACACTCCCCGGCTTCCGGCTCTGCGGGAGCCTCTACCGGCCTCGGGGCCGCAAGGGGCCATTCCCAGCCATCGCCAACCCGCACGGCCACTGGGCCAACGGACGCCTGCAGGTGGAGCCCGACGTGCCCAAAGCCCCGCCGGCGCCCGGCGCCCAGGGCCAGGGCAAGGCCAACCTTCCCGCCATCGGCGCGAACCTGGCCCGCCAGGGCTTCGTCGTCTTCGCCTACGACATGGTGGGCTACAACGACACCAGCCAGTCCGACCACAAGCTGGCCGGGTCGCCTGAGGCCTGGCTCCGCGGCGTGAGCCTTCTGGGACTGCAGACGTGGAACAGCCTCCGCGCGGTGGACTACCTCTGCAGCCTCCCCGACGTCGACAAGGAGCGGATCGGCGCCACGGGAGCCTCGGGCGGCGGTACGCAGACGTTCCTGCTGGCCGCACTGGACGACCGCATCAAGGTCTCCGTGCCGGTGAACATGGTGAGCGCGCACATGCAGGGCGGTTGCCTCTGCGAGAACGGCCCGGCGCTCCGCATCGGCACGGACAACGTGGAGATCGCCGCGCTCTTCGCCCCGAAGCCGCAGCTGCTCGTGGCCTGCACGGGGGACTGGACCTCCAACGTACCCACCGAGGAGTGGCCCGCCCTCCGCAGCGTGTACGCGCTCTACGGCGCCGCCGACCGCACCGCGTATGTGCAGTTCAACTACGGCCACAACTACAACATCGAGAGCCGCGAGGCCATGTATGCCTGGTTCGGCAAGTGGCTCCAGGGCGATGAGAACCGCGACCACTTCCGCGAGGCGCCGCTCACCTTCGACACCGCCGCTATGCGCACGTGGCGCACGGGGGTTGCCAAGCCCACGGCCGGGCCGCAGGGCAATGCCGCTGTGCTGCAGGCGCTCACCGAGCGCTCGGAGGCCCTCGCCCCCGCCCCGCCCACCGACGCGACCGCCCTGGCCGCCTACCGCAAGCGGATGGCCCCGCCGTTTCGGCGCCTCCTCTCGCTGCCTGAGCCCGCCTCCAGTGCAGCGGGCCGCACGGCCGGAGGTCCGCTGCTGCTGGTCACGGAGGCCGGCTCGGTCGCCGAGGCCGCCGATGTCGTGGCGGCCATTCGGGCCAAGGGCGCCGGAGCCGCCGCGGAGGTCCTGGACCTGCCCGCCGTCGCCGCACGCGAGCCCGAGATCTGGGGCGCCTACTCGCTCTGCTACAACCGGACGCCCGCCGCCGAGGCCGCAAGCCGCATCATCCAGGCCGCATCGGACCTTCGCGCCCATACCGGCAAGCGCGTGCGGGTCGTGGCCCTGCGCGGAGCCGGTCCCGCCGCTCTGCTGGCCCGGGCCGCCTCGCCGGACATCGCCGAATGCGCGGCGGACGTGGAGGGATGCGACGGCAGCTACGCCTCCGCCCTGCGCGGCTCGTACGTGCCCTGCCTGGAGCAGATCGGCGGCCTGCCGGCGGCGGTGGCCGCTTCGGGCGGCAAGCTGACCCTGGGCGGCGCACAGGGCCTTGACTGGGTCGACCGCCTGGCGCCGCTCCTCGGCGGGTCGCTGAAGCGAACCGCCGGACCCCTCACCGCCGCCGACGTGGCGCGGTAGGCGCTACTCCCGAACCAGCACGATCCGGTCGATCCATACGCCCTTGATGCGGCCGGCGTTGTTCGCAGGCGACGCCCAGACATACGTTCCGGGCGTCGCCTGCACCACACCCAGGTCGACCAGCCGGTAGGCGGCGCCGTCCGCCTCTGCCAGTGTCAGGCTGCGGCTCGAGATGCCCTTGGCCTCGGAGGACGAGTAGACGCCCAGCGTCACCGCCGTCTCAGCGTCGCCTTCGCCCTCGGCCCGAAGCGCCATGTAGACATGCACCGGGCCGGTCAGCTCATCGGGGATGGCCGCCTGCACCGCCCACTGGTTGTGGTCCGTGCGCATCCGCGCCGCGCGGCGGTTGGAGGCCGCGGGATCGTCCACCACATCCACCCACGAGCCGAGGTTGAAGAGGCGCATATCGCCCTCTTGCAGGTCGAACAGCCTGTCCGCGGGGATGCCGGCCAGCGACGGTGGCGCGGCGGGGGGGTCGGTCAGCATGTCGACCCACGTGTCGAGCCACTGCATGGCGGGCTGCCCCTCGGCGCGGAAGGTGGTCTCGTACCGCTTCGCCGCGTCGCGCAGGTACCGTACCGCCTCGATGCGCGAGGCCGGCGCGGGAGGCTCGATGCCGCGCTTGGCGCAGGCGGCCATCATGCTCCGATGCTCGGTGGCCCAGAGGTAGTCCAGCGGGAAGCGCTCGCGCCGGACGCGGGCCGCAAGGACCGGATCCGAGGCCACGGCGCGCTCACCCTCGCCGAAGAGGCGGTAGCCCTCCAGGACGTGGTCCGGCCCCATGTACCGGTCGCTCTTCCGGCTGGCGTAGGCGGCCTCGACCAGCCGCAGGTAGGCCTGCATGTAGGGCGCCGCCTTGCCGTAGTAGCCCTGCAGGAACTCACCCTCCAGCTGCGCCTGGTTCCGCGACGGGTCCCAGAGCAGGCGCGCCGTGACCCAGGCGCGCAACCGCTGGAAGCACGACGCGGCATTGTACGAATCGCCCTGCACGAAGACGCCCACCGCGTGGTTGGCGGCGAAGAGGCGGATGTTGGGACCGTAGACCGGCAGACAGGGGTTCGGGTACCAGTACTCGCCGAACCGGGCGACGTAGGTCCAGATGTAGAGCTCCGGCGAGATGGCCGACCAGGCCTTCAGGTCATCCAGGAAGCCCCGGTTCTTCTCGTGCGTGAAGGGCAGGCCGTAGTCGCACTCGATGCTGCAGAGGCGGATCACCACGTTCTTGCGCGGCCGGGTCACCCTGGGCGCCTTGCGGGTGTACTGGTAGGCTAGCGTCTCCACGCGGAAGCCGGGAAACTCCTTCTCGATCCGCTCGGCCACGGCGTTCACGAAACGCACCAGCGGGCCGCTGGGCGAGCCGTCCTCGGCCTCGATGGCGAGGCACTCGGGGCACTCGCAGCGGCCCAGCCAGTCGTTCTGCGCGATGGAGATGAAGCCCGCGTCGGGTTCCTTGCGGATCCAGGCCAGCGCGTTCCTGGCCATCTCCTCGACCAGCTCGGGGTTGGTCAGGCAGAGCTGGGCGTAGTCCCAGATCCGCTTCCCCTCGCGCAGGCTGAACCACTCGGGGTGCGTCCTGGCATAGCGGTCCGGCGGGATCAGCTGGTAAAAGGTGTGGCACCAGCCCAGAATCTGCATATGGCCGCCGAGCTGCGCCGGGACCGGGTTGAAGTGGCCGTTGACGCGGTTGTGGGCATCCCAAGCGCCGTCGTGGTTGGGCATGTAGAAGTGCGGCTCCCGGCAGACGATGGCGGGCGCGTAGGTAAGGTCCATCTTCGGGCATGTGATCGTGGAGGCCGCGGGGATCAGTTCGGCGTCCTCGGCCCACCATCGACAGCCTACGGCGCGCTCCAGTAGTTCGCAGGCGGCGTAGTAGACCCCGCGCGACGCGCCGCCGGTCACGATCAGGTCGCGGCCCGCGGTGCGGAGCACGATCCCGTCGGCGCCCAGCGCTTTGGTGTCGATGCGAGGCTTGAGGCCCGCCGCCCGCCGCGTGGCGCCGATGTAGATCGCCGGTCCGACCTTGCCGGACGCTCCTTCGGCCACGATGGCCGGCCGAGCGCCGGAGCCCTTCGCAATGCATCGCTGAAGCTCTGCGGCGGCGCTCGCCTCCGCCGGAGTGGGCTTGGCGGGCGTCACCAGGACCATGCGGGCCTTGCCGCCCTCGGCGAGGGTATGTGCAGGCCGCGGGGCAGGCGCCCCGGTCAGCGTGGCGAGCGAACAAGCCAACAGCGCGAATGGCGTCATGGATGCCTCCTGTCGGCGCGGATCCGCCCGCGCTCGCGCTCAAGTTCGACGCGCGGGCGGCGACCTCCTGCGGTGATGGGCTGGACGCGGACTGACACGGACGCACACGGGCGGCCACCGACGGCCACGGACAGAGGCGCAAGAGGGCGGCGGACCGTGTCAGTCCGTGCCGCTCTCCCTTGCCGCATCCGGTATCCTACCCTTAGCCACACCCGCCCAGGAGAGGTCGCCGCATGGCCAAGCGCGCCCAGCCGGTCGAAGCCGACCCGTCCCCCGCTCCCGCCAGGAGCGGGGGCTTCGACGCGCCGGCCGCCCTGCTGATCCTGGCGCTTGCATGCGCGCACCTGGCATTGGCTCTGCACGTGCCGCCCGCGCCCGACGAGTGCTACTACTGGGAGTGGAGCCGCCGTCCCGCGCTGGGATACTACGACCAGGGGCCGATGATCGCCTGGCTGATCTGGCTGGGGCGCGCGCTGGCGGGTGACACGCCGCTTGGGCTGCGATTACCCTCCATCGTCGCCGCGGCGCTCTCTAACGTGCTGGTCTACGCCATCGCACGGCGCATGGCAGGACCCGGCGCAGGTCGACTGGCCGTGCTGATGCTCTCGGCCACGCCGCTGGCCATGGCAGGCGGCTTCATGGCGACCTACGATGTGCCGCTGGCGCTCTGCTGGCTGGGCTGCATCTGGTTCTCGCTGCTTACGGTGGAGGGCGGGCAGCGCCGCCACTGGGCCGCGCTGGGCGTGTGCTTCGGGCTCGGGATGCTGAGCAAGCACACCATGGCCCTCTACCCGCTCTGCCTGCTCGGGGCGCTGGCGTCGTGGCGTCCCGGCCGCTCCTGGCTCACCCGACCGGAGCCCTACCTGGCGCTGGCGCTGGGACTGGCGGTCTACGCGCCGAACCTCGCCTGGCAGCACGGACATGGCTGGGCCACGGTCCGGCATCTGGCGCACCTCTCCGGAGCCGTGTCGGACTCGACGGCCGTGCGGCGGATCGGCGACCTGCTGGGCTCCCAGGCCGGCGTCCTCACGCCGCTGCTCTTCCTCGGCATGCTCTGGGCCTCGATCCGCGCCACAGGCAAGGGGCGCGCCGTCGGGGGCTTCGCATGGCCGCTGGTGGCCGCCGTGTCGTGGCCCGTGCTGGCCTTCTTCATCCTCATGGCCGCACGCTCCAAGGTGCAGGCGAACTGGCCGCTCTGCGCCTGGCTCTCGCTGGCTCCGGCCTACGCGGCGCTCGTCGTGCGGTCCGGCGGCAGGGCCCGGGGCTTCGCCGCGACGGCAGTCACCGTAGCGGCCCTCTTGAGCCTCCTCATCGCCTTGCCGCGGCAACGCGTGCAGGCGGGCATCCGCATACCGTGGAAGTGGGACCAGACCCGCAAGATGCAGGGCGGCCCGCAGATCGCCGCCGCCGTCCAGGCAGTGCGCCGGGAGATGGGGCGCAGCGGGCGCCGTGTGGCCGTGGCCGGCACGACCTATGACGCTGCCGCGCGGCTGGCCTTCTACCTGCCCGACCAGCCGCGCACGGTCTGCCTCTTCCTCGGCACGCGCATCAACGCCTACACCGACTGGAACGCCGAGGGCGGCCTGACGCCGGGCAGCGACGCCGTCGTCCTCGACGGCCTGCCCGCGTGGGACCCGAACCACCCGAAGCTGCAGCGCATCTTCCGCCGCGTCGAGATGGTGCGCAAGCCCATCCTGGTCATGTACGAGGGCGTCTACCCGGACCCCGTGGACACGCTCTACATCTACAAGTGCTACGGCTACCGCCCAGACCCACGGTATGAGACGCCCACCTCAGGCTGAGGCGCCATGACGCGCCGGGTACTCGTCATCGCCTTCCTGCTGGCGCCGATCCACGCGCTCTGGATCGTGAAGTCGGAGGTCGTCTGGGCGTTCGTCCACGCCTCGGTGCTATCCGTCTTCTTCAACGTGGTGGCCACGCTCTTCCTCATCACGCTGGGCAACCTCTGGCTGCGGCGGCGCGCGCCCCGCCTGGCCCTGAGCACGTCGGAACTGGCGGGGCTCTACATCCTCCTGAGCGCCGCCACAGCCGTCTACGGGCATGACTTCCTGCAGGTGCTGGCCAACATGCTCATCTACCCGTACCGCCAGATGGAGGGCGGCGGAGCGTGGGTCGGCGCCGTGCGGCAGCACCTGCCCGCCTGGCTCGTGGTGACCGACCCGGCGGAGCTGAAGGCCGTCTGGCTCGGAAGCGCGAGTCCCTACCGATGGGCCGCGTTGCGAGCCTGGGCCACGCCTCTGGCCGTCTGGCTCGGCTTCATGATGCTGCTCCTCTGGACCATGACCTGCCTCACCACGCTGCTTCGCCGCCAGTGGACCGAGCACGAGCGCCTCTCCTTCCCGCTGGTGCGCATCCCCACCGAGATGCTGGTGCATACCGACCGCCTGCTCGGCTCGCGCCTCTTCTGGGCGGGCTTCGCGCTGGCCGCCGGGCTGGACCTCTGGAACGCCGCCGCCACCGTTTGGCCGGCCATCCCCTCCCTGCGCCTGCGGAACGAGCTGCAGCAGTTCATGACGCAGCGGCCCTGGAGCGACATGGGCTGGACGCCGCTCTGCCTCTACCCCTTCGCCGTGGGCCTCACCTACTTCGTGCCGCTCGACCTGGCCTTTGCCTCCTGGTTCTTCTACTGGGTCTGGAAGGCGCAGATGATCGCCCGGTCGGCCGTGGGCATGGAACCCCTGGGCGGCGCCTACATGGGCGACCAGAGCTCCGGGGCGTGGATCGGCATCGGGCTGGTGGCATTCTGGGGCGCCCGCAAGCACCTGCTCTGGGCCGTGCGGCACGCCTTCAGCCCGCGCTCGGTGATCGACGACGGCCACGAGCCGCTCCCCTATCGCGGGGCCGTGCTGGGCGGCATCGGCGGGTTCCTGGGCCTCATGGCCTGCGCCCGCGCCATGGGACTGAGCCCGGCGGTGGCGGCCCTCTTCCTGGCTCTCTTCTTCGTGCTGGTCACGGCCGCCACGCGGATGCGGGCGGAGCTGGGACCGGCCACGCACGACCTCTACTTCTCCGGTCCCGAGCGGATCATGACGACCGCCGCCGGTCCGGGCGCCTTCTCCACGCAGGACATGACCGTCATGTCCCAATTCCACTGGTTCACGCGGGACTACCGGAGCAGCGCCATGCCGCACCAGCTGGAGAGCTACAAGCTGGCCGGTGAGGCGGGGCTCTCCACCCGCAGCGTGGTCTGGGCGGTCCTGCTCATCAGCGCGTGGGCCTTCGCCTGTTGGTTCTGGGCCTACGCGCATGTCATGTACGACCGCGGCGCCATCGTCCGCGTGGCGCAGCCGGGCTCGGGCTGGACCATGCTGGCCAAGGAGTCGTACACGCGGCTCGACCAGTGGCTCACGGCGGCCAACCGCGGCCCGGACTTCGCCGTGTGGCAGCAGTTCGGCTCCGGCCTGGGCCTCACGCTGGGCCTGCTGGCCGTCCGTGCGCGGATCGTGGGGTTCCCATTCCACCCCGTGGGCTACGCGCTGGCGGGGTCGTGGACCATGTCCTGGCTCTGGGGCTCCGTGATGGCCGGCTGGGCGATCAAGGGCGTGCTCATGCGCTACGGCGGGCAGAAGGCCTACCGCACGGCCGCGCCGCTCTTCATCGGCCTCGTGGTGGGCGAATGCCTGGCGGGAGGGGCGCTCTCCCTCTATGCCGCGCTCACAGACCACGTCACCTACGGGTTTTTCCCGTGAGCCGGGGCGCGCCTCCCGGCTGCAGCGTCTTCTCGTGCCGGGCCATGGCCACGCAGTTCGATATCGTGCTCTGGGGCGACGCCTTTGAGCGGCTGCAGGCCGCCGCCACCGAGGCCATGGGCGAGATCGAGGCCGCCGAGCGGCTCCTCAGCGCCTTCGACCCAGCCGGCGAGGTCGCCCAACTGAATGCCCGCGAGAGCCAGGGCCCGGTGCGCGTGGATCTCCGCGTCTTGCGGCTGCTTCAGCGATGCGTGGCCTATACCGAAGCGACGGGCGGCGCGTTCGACGTGACCGTCGGCCCGCTCATGCGCGTCTGGGGCTTCCGCGGTGAGCCCGCCGGCGACTGGCCGTCCGCCAGGGCCGCCACGGGTATGGAGAAGCTGGAGATGGACCTCGACGCCGGCACGGTGACGTTCGCCTCCGAAGCCGTGCGGCTCGACCTGGGCGCCGTAGGCAAGGGCTACGCCGTGGACGCGGCCATGGACGTGCTGCGCGAGTGCGGCCTGAAGGGCGCCATGGTCCACGGCGGCACAAGCACCGCCGCCGCCATGGGCGCCACCCCGGACGGCGGGCCGTGGCAGGTGCTGGTCCGCGACCCGAGCCCCGGCGCCGAGGTTCCCCTGGCCCGCGTAGAGCTTGTCGAGGGCGCCATGTCGGTCTCCGCGCCGCACGGCCGCACGGTCGGAGGCCTGGGGCATGTGATGGACCCCCGCACGGGCAAGCCCGCCGCCGCCAGCCTCCTGGCGGCCGTGGCGCACCCCTCCGCCGAGGCTACCGATGCCTACTCCACCGCGCTGCTCGTGCTGGGCCGCGAGGGGCTCCGACGCCTGGGCGAAGTGGAGGGCCTCTCAGCGCTCTGGGCGCCCAGGCTGGCGGCCGGCGGCAGGGCTGTTCGGACGCTGGGCGATGCGTTCAGGGCGGAGCCCTGCTGACGGGACCCTACCGACATTGGTGACACCAACACTAGCCGGGTCAAGGGAGGGTGTGGCCGCTTGCCGGGTTCGCCGGCGCCGCCCTGCCCGACGCCCGGCTGGTATCATAACAGCGACGCGCCGGGAGGAGCGCCCGCCGACATGCAAACGCACCGAACCGACCTGAGCATCGCCGGGCTCCGCCTGGCGCTTGAGACCGAGGCACCGCCGGCCGAACTGGGTGTTGACGAGCGGTACGGCGCCTTCCTTGCTGCCGGTGACGGCGAGCCCGACATCCGCGTGGCCTGCCGCTTCGGCGAACCCGCGGCGCCGGAGGGCAAGCCGGACTACACCGCCGAGGACATCTGGAGCATGTACGCGGGCGCCGACGGTTCCTGGACGGCGGTCATCACCTACCCCTCACCGGACGGGGCTCCACGCCCTCCGGCCCTGCTCTCCATTGACGCCGAGTGGAGCAACGCGGTGCTGACCGAGAAGCGCGCGCCGGGTCCCTGGAGGTCGGTCATCACCGCGGGCGCGGCCGAGCTGCTGATCCGCACCCGTCTGGTCTTGCACGACGGCCTGGTGATGCACGGAGCCGCGCTGCAGGTGGGTGAAGCGGCGGTGATCCTGACAGGCCATAGCGGCGCGGGCAAGAGCACACAGGCCATGATCTGGCAGGAGGCCGTCGGCGCGCGCCCGCTCTGCGATGACCGAGCCGCCATCCGCCCCGACGCCGGGCGCTGGCTCGTCTACGGCACGCCATGGGCGGGCACGGCAGGCATCGCCGTCAACGCCTGCGCGCCGTTGGCCGCCATCATCGTGCTGGAGCAGCACACCGAGAACGAGATGACGCCACTATCTGCCGCCGAGGCCCTGCCGATGCTGCTGGCTCGCTCGTTCCTGCCCTACTGGGACGCCGCACTGGTGGGCACAGCCATGGGGTCGGCGCTGAGCATCCTCCAGGGCGTTCCCGTCTACCGCCTGCGTTGCCGGCCCGAAGCCGCGGCCGCTGATATGGCCTGCGCGAGGCTCGGGCTCCGATGAACAGGTTAGAACAGCAGGGCGCAACCGCAACGCGCGCCGCATCCGGGCAGGTCGCCGGGTCCCCGCGCAGGTCGTCGCTCTTCGACGTCTGCGTCCATGAGGTGAACCTGGACAGTGCGGTGGAGGCGGTGAACGGCCTCATCGCCCGCGGCACGCCGTCGCACGTGGTCACGCTGGACGCCTCGATGTGCGTCACGGCGCGGCGCGATCTGGTGCTCCGGCGCATCATCCAGCAGGCGGAGCTTGTCACACCAGACAGCGTCGGCGTCCTCTGGGCGGCCAGGCGTAAGGGCATCGCGCTGACCGACCGCGCCTCCGGCGTGGAGATCTCCGAGCGCCTCTGCGCCGCGTCGGCAGCACGCGGCACGCGCATCTACTTCCTGGGTTCGGCGCCCGGTGTGGCCGAAGATGCCGCGATCCGCATGCGCGACCGGCACCCCGGATGCAATATCGTGGGGACCATGCACGGCTACTACGACGCAGTCGAAGAGCGCAACGTACTCCATGCCATCCGCCAGGCCGCGCCTGACGTGCTGCTGGTGGCGTTCGGCATCCCGAAGCAGGAGAAGTGGATCGACCAGCACCGCGAGGCGCTGGGGGTGCCGGTGCTGATCGGCGTGGGCGGCAGCTTGGACGTGATGTCGGGCCGCGTGGAGCGGGCCCCGCACTGGGCCCGCCGGCTGAACGTCGAGTGGCTCTATCGGCTGGCACAGAACCCGAAGAAGATCGGCAAGGCGTTGGCCTTGCCGCGCTTCGTGTGGATGGCCCTCACCCGCTGAGGCCCTACGGGCGCGGGGGACCTGGCGGCGCCTCGCCCGGCATGCGCGCGCGGCGACGCTTCTGGGACTCTTCCTTCATCAGGGCGCGCATCCGTTCGAACTGCTCGCGGGTCAGGATTTTGCGCACGCGCTTCTCCGCCGTGGCCTGCAACTGGAGCATTTTCCTCCGTAGCTCCAAGACGCCCTTTCGGGCGATTTCGGCCTGGCCCTCGTCGATGTCGTAAGCGTCGTATACATCCGATAGCTTGCGGTGGCGCTCGCGCAGGCCGTCGAAGATGGCGCGCATCTGCTTACCACTATCGTCGAACACTGCCTCGAGTTGGGACTGCTGCTCTCGCGTCATGCCGATCTTCTGGCGTGCGCGCTCCTTGTCCTCTTCGGAGGGACCGCGGCGCGTGGAGCCGGGCCCACGACTGCGGCCGGGGTCGTCGCCCTGCGCCAGGCAGTGCAGGGGTAGCAGGGCCGTGAGGGCCAGCGCCGCCCCGGCCGCGGCCCGGGCGATCACTCGCCGTCCCCCGCATAGCCGATGAGGATGGCCTGCCGGGCGCTCCTCGTGGCGCGCATCCCTTCGTACCCGGCGTCATCGGCCGGGTCCGGAGCGGGCAGCACGTCGGCGGCCATGCGGACGATGCGCACCTCATCCTCGGGCGCCAGCGTCAGTTCCCGGACAGGCTCCTGCGGCCGCAGCGAGACGAAGGCCAGGGCGGCTGCCACAGCGCCGGTGAGGGCGAAGGCATACCATGGCCGCGTGGCCGCGCGGTGCGGAGTGGTGGTGCGTATGCGCTCGTAGAGGTCCGGCCAGAGGTCGGGTGCGGTCGGCTCCGCCCGGAGCGGGGCGAGGCTCTCCAGGAGGGCCTTCTCTTCGCGCAGCAGGAGGGCGCACCGGGAGCACTTGCCTGTGTGCTCGGCAATGGACTCCGCCAGTTCAGGTCGGCGACCCTGCAGCCAGGCCGCCGAGTTCTTCTCCAAATCCCTGCAGTTCATGGGACCGTCCTTTTGTAGCCGTCTTCCAGCTTCGCCTTGAGCCGCTGCCTGGCGCGTGCCAGGCGTGTCTTGAGCACGGTGTAGGAGACGCCGGTGATGGCCTGCATCTCCTCGTAGTCGCGCTCCTCCAGGTAGTAGAGCACGATGAGCATGCGATCGCTCTCGTTCAGCTGATCGATCGCTTCGCGAATCTGGCGCGCCTGATCTTCCCTTTCCAGGGTATTCAGGGCGTCAGTCTCCGCGCTGCCCAGGGACCCGCGCTCTAACTGCCGCTCGTCCGGCCATGCCTCTTGCGGCCGGGCCATCTTGCGGCTGTGCGCATCACGCGCCAGGTTGGCGGCGATGCGGTACAGCCACGTCGAGACCTTGGCCCGGTACTGGAAGCGACCGGCGTGCTGCCAGGCCTTGGTGAACACATCCATCGCGGCCTCTTCGGCGTCCTCCCGGGACCCGCTCATGCGGTAGAGGAAGCGGAAGATCGGCGCCTGGTACCTGCGCGTCAGTTCCCGGAGGGCTTGCTGGTCGCCGGAGGCGCAGCAACGCAGCACATCCTCATCGGGGAGGATCTGAAGGTCGCCGACCGACTTGTCGGTACGCCCCAAGCGCATTAAGCCATCCGACGCGTGCACCGTAGTTCCATATCGCCACGCTAATGGTTGGTCTGTCCAGGGTGCCATCACGCTCACCGTCGCGCCCCGCACTCGCGGAGCCCAGTCTACTTGTTGTAGACGGACCCTCGCACCCGCGGAAACACGACACCTAGAGCCGCCCAGAACGGTCTACTATTGTACTGCCTCGAAACCCGACGCGCCTGAGCGCCGTAGTGCGCCCGAGTCCCAATCCACGCGGCATAGCCGCTCCCCGGGGGTGACATGAAGCGACTGAAGATCGTCCTTGGCTGCCTGGTTCCTCTGGCTCTCGTCGTAGGGGGAAGCTGGTGGGGCATCCGGCGAGTGCTGACGAAGGTGCCCAAACCGCCGGCGACGGCCACCGTGACCCGCGGCACTGTGGAGATCAAGGTTACCGAGACCGGGACGATCGAGCCGCTAACCAAGGTGGACGTGAAGTCCAAGGTCGCCGGTCGGATCGCCTCGATGCTCGTCGACGAGGGCGACCTGGTGGCCGCGGGCCAGCTCCTTGCCGAGATCGACCCCACCGAGATCAACAGCCAGGTCGATCAAATGCGCGCGCAGCTCGACGGCTCCCGTGCGCGCCTCTCATCGGCGTCCACCGGCGTGCGCTACCAGCGCGAGCAGACCTCAACGGGCGTCAGGGTGGCCGAACAGGCCGTGGCGTCGGCGCAATCACAAGTGGAAGTGGCCGAGGAAGAGAGCCGGAGCCAACCCAGCCTGACCGAGGCCGATATCCGCCAGGCCGAGGCCTCCCTGCGGAGCGCCAAGGCCGCCCTGGACCTCCTTCGGGCCGCCACCCAGCCGCAGGCCCTTGTCGCCGCCCAGACCGGCCTGACCGAGGCCCAGACGGCCTCTGCCAACGCCCAGCGACAGCTGGCTCGGCAGAACCAGCTGCTGGCCAAGGGCTTCGTCGCCCAGCAACAGGTCGATGCCGCAAGCACCGAGGCTGTCGCGGCCCGTGCACGCCTTGACCAGGCGCAGAAGCGCATCGACGTCATCAAGGAGCAGCAGAGGCTGGAGGTCGCCGACGCCGAGGAGCGCGTGGCCCAATCCGAGGCCTCGCTGGCCCGCGCACGAGCCGCGCGCACCATGATAAAAGTCAAGGAGCAGCAGCTCGTGGCGGCCCGCGCCGCGCTCCAGCAGGCCAGGGCGCAGTTGGTCCAGGCCCGGGCGTCGCGCCTACAGGACAGCATGCGCGGCGACGATGTGGCCCAGGCCCGCTCCGGCGTGGACCAGATCCAGAACCAGCTGACCGAGATCGAGGTCCGCCAGCGCGATACGCGGCTGGTGGCTCCCATGGCCGGCGTCATCACCCACCGCTACCTTGAGAAAGGCGAGTTGGTCACCTCCGGCGTCAGCACCTTCTCCAGCGGCACCCCCGTCTTCCAGGTGGCCGACCTATCCACCATGCTGGTGAAAGCGACCGTTAATGAGGTCGACGTGCACAAGGTGCGCCTCGGCCTGCCCGTGGAAATCCATATCGACGGCGCCCGCGGCGTCACCTTCCAGGGCCGCGTCACCAAGGTGGCTCCGGCGGCATTCGGCGCCACGGACCCGAACTCGCAGGCCCAGGGCGCAGGCGGCGTGGTCCGATTCTCTGTGCAGGTGACCGTCACAAAGCCAGACCCACGCCTGCGCCCCGGCATGAGCGCTCGCTGCACCATCATCATGTCTCGGCGAAGCAGCGTGATGCGCCTGCCGTCGGATGCCGTGGAAGGGTCAGGCGACGACGCCTCGGTACAGATCGCCGGCAAGCCCGACCCGGCCAAACCCGGTCAGCTTACGTACACGAAGCGCAAGGTCCGCGTAGGCCTTCGGGGCGATACCTTCGTTGAGATCCTCTCCGGCATGAAGGAGGGCGAGAAGGTGAAGCCGGGCATCTTCACGGGCCCGAAACGCCAGGGCGTCGACTTCGGACCCAAGCCCGACTAGCGGCGGCAAGACCCAGGAGCCACCACACCGTGAACCTGCTTCGCAGCATCCAGACCGCCCTCGCCAACCTCCGGGCCAACAAGCTCCGGTCGGCGCTCACCATGCTCGGCGTCATCATCGGCGTCAGCGCGGTGATCGTCATGGTCACCATCGTCGAGGGCGCCCGCTCGAAGGTCGTCAGCGAGTTTGAGCGCCTCGGGTCCAAGCTCATCATCATCGCCTACGATCCCGGCAAGGCGCGCCAGGCGAAGGCCACCAACGTGCTCTCCGGCATGCGCATGGACGACGTGCGCGCCATTGCGGAGCAGTGCGACCTGGTGCAGAGCATGTCCGCCGAGCTACCCACCGGCGAGATGTCGGCTCGGCGGCTGGACAACGAGGTCCAGATCAAGCTGACCGGCGTGGAGCCCGACTTCGAGCGGCTGCGCAACCTCGAGATTGCCCAGGGCCGCTTCATCACCCGCGAGGACAACGAAACTTGGTCCAAGGGAGTGGTGATCGGCAGCAAGGTCAGGGATCGGCTCTTCCCCGGCGAGGATGCCCTGGGCAAGGACTTCGAGATCAAGGGCATCTCGGCCTCCGTCATCGGCGTCCTGGCGCCCAAGGGACGCACCGGCGGCGACGACCCGGACATGATGGTCCTGGCGCCGATCACCTCAATCCAGAAGCGATTCGCCGGCGTCGAAATCGTGGGCGTCATCTGGGCCCAGCCGCGCGACGCCGAGATGGTAGACGCCGCCATGGACCAGGTCTGGGCATGCCTCATGAGGCGGCACAACAACGCCCCGGGCTTCCAGGTAGACAGCCTGGAGAACATCCAGAACGCCATCAACCGCGTCCTCAGCATCTTCGGGCTGGTGATGGGAGGGATCGCGGGGCTGGCGCTACTCGTGGGCGGCATCGGCATCATGAACATCATGCTGGTGAGCGTCACTGAGCGAACCCGCGAGATCGGGCTCCGCAAGGCCGTCGGCGCCAAGAAGAAGGATGTGCTGACGCAGTTCCTTATCGAGGCCGCAACGCTCTCCGGCGCCGGCGGCGTGGTGGGCATCGGCGTGGGGGCCGGCGTGGCCTATGCCATCGGCGCTATCAGCAAGCAGGTGATGACAGGCGGCATGGGCGGCGACCCGGGCATCCCGGTCCACCTGCCGATCTGGGCCATGGCGGGCGCATTCGCGTTCTCGGCCTTCGTCGGCGTCTTCTTTGGCCTGTACCCGGCCTATCGCGCAGCCGGCCTGGACCCCATCGAAGCCCTGCGGCACGAGTAGCCCCGCTCCCCTCGGGGCTACTGGGTCTCCTCGATGCCGAACCGCCACTGCTCGGGCGCGTCCTCGATGGGCAACCCGAGCAGCAGCCGTCGCGCCATGGCAACGGGCATGCAGTTGCCGCGCAGGAAGGCATCGTGGAAGGCGCGGTCCGCCCAGCCCGCCGCCAGCGCCTCGCGGCGGAGCGCCTGCACCTGCCACGCTCCCACCAGGTAGGCACACTGGTAGAGCGGCGGGTAGTCACCCCGGAACGAGCGCCGCACCTCGGCCTCGGCCGTGCTCGGCTCGTGGCCGACCTTCTGCACGAGCATGGCGATACACTCGTCAGCCGTCATGAGGCCCATGTGGAAGCGGAGCGAAAAGGCCACGCGGGCGCATCGGTGCGTCCGCCAGAAGAGCATGCCCACCCGCTCCTCCGGCGTAGCCGCGAAGCCGCGGTCCCAGAGCAGCATCTCCCAGTGGAGCGCCCACCCCTCCGTCCAGAAGGGCGTGCCGAAGAGGCGCCGGTAGGGCCGGCAGCGCCGGGCATAGTAGGCCTGCATATGGTGGCCGGGCACCAGCTCATGGTGCACCGTGGCCCGGGCGAAGGGGCGGTTGTTGGCTCGCAGGCTCATCAGCTTGTTGTCGTGGTCCATGCCGCTCGTGGGGTACGAGACGCGGATCGTGTCGCCTCCCAAGAAGAAGGGATTGGCCTTCTGATCCTCGGCGGTCATCATCTCCATGAGCCAACCGTCGCGGGCCACGGGTGGAACCGTGAGGAGGTCGCCCTCCTCCACGGTCGCAATGGCCTCAAATGCCAGGTCGCGGATAAGGCCGGGCTGGCTTCCGGGCGGGCCATGGAGGCCCTTCACGCGCTCCAGTGCGGCGCGGCCGTCTCCGCCCAGCCCCATATCTGAGGCGGCGCGCGACATCTCGCGAACGCACCACTCCATCTCGCGGTCGGCGGCGGCAATGAGCGCCTCGGGGCTCAGAGGGATCATGGCGTCGTCCAACTGCCTCAGGAGCTCGTCGCGACCCACGGGGTCGCCCACAATGCCGTGGCCCGACGCGGGCTCCGCGACGTGGCGCAACGCCTCGGCTTGCTCGGTCAGCGCGGCTTGGAGCTGCTCATGCGGGCGGGCAGTCCACCAGGCCATCACGGGGTCGTAGCCCGCGCGGAAGTCGTACCAGCTTCGCAGCGCATCGGCCACGGCCATGGCCGCACGAGCGGCCCGGTGCGCAACATGGGGCGCCGGACGGGAGCCATCGCCCTCCAGCGCAGTCCGGGCGGCGGCCAGGGAAGCGACCGCATCGGACAACAGGCTTGCGTCCCCTTCCGGGTCGGCGGGCTCGTGGCGTCGGCGTGCGTCCTGCAGGCCGATGATGGGCGCCAGGCCGGGCAGCAGCGGCTGCATCTCGTTCCACTGCCGGGCCTCCTGCTCGAGATCGCGCCGGCGGGCGGCAACCGTGCGGGAGAGCAGCACCAGGTCGGCACGGTCATCCGGCGCCTCTGCCTCGGCGAGCAGCCCCGGCAGCCAATCCTGCCAGCGGTCGAGCAGTTCGGTGAACCGGACGCGACCCCAGGCCGACCAGCGGCCGCCGCCCTGCTGATCAAGGTCGCGCCAGTCCTGGTCGAACCAGCCCACGGCCTCGCCCACCGTGGCGAAGCCCAGCCGCTGCAGTTCCGTTGCCATGCCGCCCTCCCCTGCCCGGACCTTACTGGTAGGCGAACTCGCCGCCGCCCACCGACCAGTCATTGCCGAAGAAGCCCGCCGCCCGAACACCCGCCACGCCCCTGAGGAGGCTCTCGGCGGACCAGAGCAGGAGGTCCGGCAGGCCCGCGCCGGAGACAAAGATGGGCGCACGGCCCGTGAGCCTCATGCCGGCCAAGCCTGTGCCGCCCACCACGGCAACCGAGGCAACCGCCGAGCCCGGCCGGGGCCGCATGAAGAGGCAGGCCAATTCGTCTCCGCTCCAGGTTCGTCCCTCGAGCGCAGCTGACCCGCGGCGCACCTGCATGGGCGAAGCGGCAAGCAGCGCGGGCCACGCGGCATTGGTGTCGGCGTTCCCGTAGAGGACCACGCTCCGGTCGCGGTCACGATCGGCGCGGAACTCGGTATCGGGCATCATGTCCACCGCGCCATTG
This sequence comes from uncultured Chthonomonas sp., assembly GCA_903885605.1. GTDB lineage: Bacteria > Armatimonadota > Chthonomonadetes > Chthonomonadales > CAJBBX01 > CAJBBX01. Next base: position 18,366 of record CAISJD010000003.1, read on the forward strand.
CCCCGGTACCACCAGGTCTCGACGTCGAAGCGGGCACGGGCGAAGGCCCAGGCGTTCTCCTCGGCCGTGCCCTTGGTGCCGTAGACGAGGACGAACCGGTGGTTCCAGGCGTGGCGGAACGGCCCGCAACGCGCGGGGCCCTTGGCGTCGGCCGGGAGCGGCCCGGCCTGCGACCAGCCGCCGGGGCCCTTCTCCAGCGCCATGGCGGCCGCCCCTGCCGCCACAACGACCTCCTGCTTGCCGCCGTCGAGGTCAAGCGTCACCTTCTCGCCGGGCGCCATGCCGCCGAGGTCCAGCGTCATGCGCCGGATGTTCTCGGTCGTCCCCACGAAGCGGCGCACGGCAGGATCACGGCGAATGCGGGCTCGGGCGGGGAGCATCTGCCGCTGCGCCTGCTCGATGGTGAGCCATCGCATGCGGCTGGAGGTCTCGGGGTTCATGGTGGTGAAATCGACGGATCGCACGGTCTCGGCCGCCGGGATGCTCCGCCTCGCGAAGAGGTCGAAGATCGCCGGCCAGTCGACGCATCCCGCTCCGGGATCGCTGGCGGCGCCCCACCAGTGGCCCGCGCCGGGCTGCTCGTAGAGCGTGTAGTCCTTGTGGAAACCTGAGAGCTCCTGGGCCATGCGGCGCGCCTCGGTCACGGGCACGTTGTCATCGGCGTCGCCATGGAGAATGTAGACGCCCAGGTCGCGCAGGTTCGGCGCCAGGGCCAGCGTGTCACCCTCCGCCGAGGCGCGGCGGAGCATCTCCTCCACGGGCGAGGGGTTATCGAAGCGGGAGCCGCCGCCATAGGAGACGAAGCTCACCCACCCGGCGCTGGGCGCGATGGCCGCGAACCGATCCGGGTAGGTGACGCCGTTGATCCAGGTGCCGTGGCCGCCCATGCTGTGACCCGTGAGGTAGATGCGCGAGGGATCGGGCTTCACCTCGTTGCTTGCCAGCCGCAGCACCTCCATGGCGTCCAGTCGTCCCCACTCCTCCCAGTCGAAGCCGTAGGGGCGGCGGTTGGTGGGCGCGGCGAGGTTCGCCCAGGTCTTGGAGGCGTAGGAATCGGCCTGACCGAGACCCTCTACAGAGGCGCCGTGCAGGGAGAGCACCAGAGCCTGCCGTGGGTTGCTCCGTGCAGGTTGCGGCGTCGACGGGTTCAGGGCGTAGTACTGCACGCTACCGTCAATCTCGCTGATGAAGGTGATCTTGCGTGTCTGTGCCGGCGTTCGAACCCGAAGCCCGAACTCGCACGGGACCGACGGCTTGGGGCCGCCCTCCAGCCTGACCGAAACCTTGACGGAGCCGGAGCCGGAGCCGTTCCAGGCGATATCGAAAGGAACTTTGCGCGACGAGAAGGGCGGCACCGGGGGCACGGCATGCTGGGTTGAGGAGAGCCCCGCGCCTGACGCGCGCAGAACGGCCCCGCGTAGCCAGTGGTCGGTGGCGTTAATGACCAGAGCCGCGCCGAGGTGCTTGCCGCGCTTGCCGGCCACCAGGTCGGGCAGCGTCGGGTCCGCGCCATCGACGTAGGCCGGGGCGGCAGGCGAGCGCAGCGCCACGCGCACCTGCCCTCGAGCGCCCTGCAGCAGCAAGTGGTTGTCGCCCTGCTTCAGCCGCACGGGCGCCTTGAGCCAGCCGAAGCCGTAGGGATCACCGCCGCGGGGATCGCCGTTGAGGATGGCCATGGAGTGGCCCGAGGCCTCCAGGATGGCCACGCGCTCGGACGGCGACTTGATGCAGAGGTAGACGTAGCCGCCGGCCATCTCGTCGCCGCCCACGCTCCCGTTCGCCGGGAGGGTGATCTGCTTCCAAGCGCGTTCCCCGCCGGAGGCTCGAGCCACCGTGGCGCCCTCGGTCGGCGGCCGCCACGTCCCGGTGACGATCTGGTGCATGAGCGCGTCCTGTACGATGGCGTTGCGGCCTGCGCGGCCGATGGGTCCGATGACCCAGGCCCTGTCGGGCAGCGGCAACACGTCCTGCGCCGCCGCCCCAACCGCCGACAACACCACAGCCACGACCGCCAGAAGCCGAACACCCCGCATATGCCACCTCCACACTCGATGCTGACCACAAACCCCGTCCTGATGACCGGCCGGCCACTTCGGCGGTACCCTAACGGACCGGCCAACGGCCCCATGGAGGATACCGTGCAGACGCCCGTCTCTCGCGCCCTGGGAGGGCTTGCCATGCTCGCATCGCTGCAGACACCCGCGCCCGGCCAGGCGCCTTACGTACGCGCCTATCCCGACCTGCGCCCACTGGCCGACAAGACGCTGGTCGCGTGGGTCACGCCCGCCAACCTGACGCAGCGGGGCGGCAGCGTCCTCACGCTGGAGTGCAGCGAGAGCTTCGACGGCATCGTCCTCGGCGAGTTGAAGCCCGGCGCATGGATGGCCGGCAGCGAGTTGTTCCGCCGCACGCAGACCGACCAGGCCACCTACCCGGTGGAGCAGGAAGTGGGCAAGGCGCCCATCCGCATGGCCGCTGTCTACAAGGGCGACCATGTAACGCTCTACCGCAACGAGCAGGTGGTGGCTTCGTACCGCATGGCGAACCCGCCACTGAAGCCCGGCTCCGGCTCGCACGTCCTCATCGGGCTTCGGCACCGGGCGCGGCAGGGCCAGCCGGACAGCGCCTTCGCGGGCACGGTGGACGAGGCCCGTGTTTATGCCTCCGCCCTCTCACCGGACGAACTAGCGCAGGTGGCGCTCGGCAAGCCCGGCGGCCCCAAGCCGCTGGCGCGCTGGACCTTCGAGGACGGAAGCTGCCGCGATGCCGAGGGCGCCTTCCCACCCGGCGCACTCCACGGCGGCGCGAAGATCAGCGGCGGAAAGCTGGTCCTTAACGGAAAGGACGCCTACATGGCAACGCCTGCGGGCCGCGTCTGGCAGACCGCCTTCCACTACCGCCCGAAGGCAGGCAACTTCGCCGACCCGATCCCCTTCTACTGGAAGGGCGAGTACCACGTCTTCTACCTGCAGGGCGATGTGGGTCTGGTGCCGTGGCAGCACATCGTCAGCAAGGACCTCGTCCACTGGCGCGAACTGCCCACCGCCCTCGTGAGCGACGGCGCGCCGGACAGCCCCGACGGCGGCCACATGTTCACCGGTTCCGTGATGGAGCACGCGGGAACGTTCCACATCTTCTACACGGGCCACAATCCCGGCAACCCGGCCGCGCTGGAAGTGGTGCGCCACGCCACGAGCAAGGACCTGATCCGCTGGAAGAAGGAGCCGGGCTTCACCGTGGGGCCCGATGGCGTCCAGTATGCCAGGAAGCGGTTCCGCAACTGGCGCGACCCCTTCGTGGTCTGGAACCCCGTGGCCCGCAAGTGGTGGATGATCGTCATCGCCACGGACCCGAAGGACCCCGGCGGCGAGAACGAGTTCGGCCGGGCCGTGCAGGGGCTCCTCAGCTCCGATGACCTCGTCACGTGGAAGGCCGAGCCGCCCCTGCCCGGCGGCCTGGGCGAGGAGTGCCCGGACCTCTTCGAGATCGGCGGGACCTGGTACCTCCTCGGCGGCGGACGATACGTTTCAGGCCCGGCGCCGGGTGGCCCCTTCAAGACACCGGCGCATGCGTACATCGACTTCCCCGGCGTCTACGCGGGCAAGCGGATGTTCGACGGCAATCGGCACATCTGGGTCGGCTGGATGTGGGACGGCCCCAACCAGACCGACGAGGCCGTGGCTGGTCAAGGCGTGCTCAGCTGGGGCGGCTTCATGTGCATGCCCCGTGAGATCACCCCCGGCGGCAACGGGGAGCTGTTCTGCCGGCCCGCCGCCGAGATCGTGGCGCTCCACTCGCGCCCCGTAGCCCAGGCCGACCCGGCCAAGCCCGCCGAGATGGCCCTGACCTCCGACGGCATGGTCGAGTGCGTGGCCCGCGTCGAGCCCGGCGCCGACCTGACGCTGACGCTGCGGGACCAGGGCGACGGCCGGGCCTACCGCCTCACGGTGGAGCCCGGCAAGGGACGCATCACGCTGGCGACGCCGACGTCGGAGTGGCATCGCGACGGATGCCGCATCGACGCCACGCGCCCCATAGGGCTCCGGGTCTTCCTGGACGGCTCCGTGCTCGAGTGCTTCGTGAACGACGCCTACGCCATCAGCCGGCGCGTCTACGACCTGGAGGGCGGCAAGGTCCGGGTTCAGTCGTCGGGCAAGCTGACGGTCGAGACGCTGCGCCTCATGGGCATCGCCGGAGCGCCGCCCATGGGTACGCCGTAGGGTCAACCTGAGGAGAACCTGGATGATGATCAGCATGGCTATACTGGCGGCCGTTGCCGCATTGGCCCCGGCCGGCGCCGACGTGAAGCCCGTGGCGCCGTTGGAGGCCCTTCCCTTCGGCCCGGCGCGGGTGAAGCTCCTCGCCGGGCCCTTCCAGCACGCGCGGGAGCTCGACCGGAAGTACCTTCGCAGCCTCTCTCCTGACCAGCTGCTGCATACGTTTCGGCTGAATGCGGGCGTCGCGAGTTCGGCGAAGCCGCTGGGCGGCTGGGAGGCGCCGGAGAGCGAGGTGCGCGGGCACTTCGTGGGACACTATCTCTCGGCCTGCGCGCTGCTCATCGCCGCCGACGGCGACCCGGTCCTGCGCCGCAACGCGAACGCGGTGGTGGCCGGGATGGCCCAGTGTCAGGAGCGCATGGGGACCGGCTACCTCAGCGCGTTCCCGGACAGCTTCATCGACCGCGTGGACAACCGGCAACCGGTCTGGGCGCCCTGGTACACGCTGCACAAGGTGCTGGCGGGGCTGATCGATATGCACCGCCTGGCAGGCAGCGGCGAGGCACTCGGCGTGGCGACCCGCTTCGCCGATTGGATCGATCGCCGGTACGCCGCCATGCCCGACGAGCGGATGCAGGCCATGCTGGGCAACGAGCACGGCGGCATCTGCGAGGCGCTGATCGAGCTATACGCCGTCACCAGCGAGGCCCGGTACCGCGCGCTGGCCCTCAGGTTCAACCACGACGCCCTGCTCGATCCCGCGGCCGATGGGCGCGACACGTTGACGGGCCTCCACGCCAACACGCAGGTGCCCAAGTTCATCGGAGCGGCTCGGGAGTACGAACTGACAGGCGACCCGAAGCTCCGCAAGGCGGCGGCGTTCTTCTGGAACTCGGTGGCCAACGAGCGCTCCTACGTCATCGGAGGCCACTCCGACGGTGAGATGTTCACGCCCAAGGAGCGGCTGTCGCAGGCCCTCGGCGCCAACACCACCGAGACCTGCAACACCTACAACATGCTCAAGCTCACCGGCCGGCTGTTCGGCTGGCAGCCCTCGGCCGCGCTGGGCGATTTCACCGAGCGGGCCCTGTTCAACCACATCCTCGCCTCGCAGAACCCAGAGACGGGCATGATGTGCTACTACGTGCCGCTCCGGAGCGGCTCCCGGAAGGTGTTCAACGAGCCGCTGGACAGCTTCTGGTGCTGTACCGGAACCGGCGTCGAGAACCATGTCCGCAACCACGAGGGCATCTACTACCAGAGCAGCGCCCACGACGCGCTGTACGTGAACCTGTTCATCGCCTCGGAACTCGACTGGCGCGACCGGGGCGTGACGCTGACGCAGACAACCCGCTTCCCTGACGAGCCGGGCTCAGCCATTACCTTGCGCTGCACCAAACCCACGGCATTCACGCTCCGCATCCGCCGCCCGGCATGGTGCCCAGGCTTCGCGGTAAAGCTGAACGGGCGCACGGCCGCCGCGGCGCCGGGTCCGGACGGCTACGCGGCGCTGCGCCGGACGTGGAAGTCGGGCGACACCGTGCAGGTGTGGTTGCCCATGGCGCTCCGGACCGAGGCGTTTCGCGACAACCCGAACCGGCTCGCCTTCCTCTACGGTCCCATCGTCCTCTGCGGCACGGCGCAGGCCGAAGGCCTCTACCCGGCGATTGTCACGCCGCCCGCCGAGACCGTACGCCGGTGGAAGCCCGTGCCCGGCAAGGCTCTGACGTTCGCCTCCGCGCCCGGCGCCTTCCGCATGCCGGGGTCCGACGCGCCGGTGGCGATCACGCTGGCCCCCTTCTTCCGTGAGTACAAGGCCCGCACCATCGTCTACTGGGACCGCTTCACTGGGGAGCAGTGGCGGGAGCGGGCGGCCGCCTACCGGGCCGAACAGGAGCGGACCCGAGCCCTCGAGGCGCGCACGGTAGACGCGGTGCGCCCCGGCGAGGAGCAGAACGAGCGCGATCACAGGCTGGTCGGCGTGAACCACAACTCCGGCGATTTCGGGGACCGCAAGTGGCGCGACGCCCGGGACGGGTGGTTCTCGTACGACCTGAAGGTGCTGCCCGACGTGCCGCAGGACCTGGTCTGCACCTACTGGGGCAGTGATGTCGGCCCGCGCACGTTCGACATCCTGATCGACGGCAAGCCGCTGGTCACGCAGACGCTCAACCGAAACCGGCCCGATGTCTTCTTCGACGAGACCTATCCCCTGCCGGCGCAGATGGTCGCGGGCAAGGGGCGCGTCACGGTACGCTTCCAGGCCGGCCCGGGACGCATGGCGGGCGGCCTCTTCGGCCTCCGCATCCTGAAGCGGTAACGGTACCCGGCATGATGCCTGCCCTCCTGTGTGCGTTGGCGCTGATCACCGCGGCCGGCCCGGCACTGCCGACGGTCGGCGGGCTGTACGACGGCATGGTGCGCATACCGGGCGGGATCTTCACCATGGGCGCCGAAGCGGCCGACAGCCCGGATGCCTATCAGCGGCATCGGGTGGCCCTGCGCCCATTCTGGATCGACCGGTGCGAGGTGACGCAGGCCGAGTACGCTGCCTTCTGCCGCGCGACGGGCCACAAGGCGCCCGTCACGTGGCGCGACGGAGCGCCCCAGCCCAGGCGGGAGCGGTGGCCCGTCACCAACGTCACCTGGCACGACGCATCGGCCTACGCGGCATGGGCGGGCAAGCGGCTGCCCACCGAGGCGGAGTGGGAGTACGCAGCCCGATCGGCGGACGGGCGGACCTACCCGTGGGGCGAAGCCGTCCCCAAGGGACTGGCCGCGCTGGAGGACGAACCCAGCCTCGGCGGCGTGGGCAGGTTCGCGGCGGGCGCCTCTCCGTTCGGCTGCCTCGATATGTGCGGCAACGTCTGGGAGTGGGTCCAGGACTGGTACGGGCCCTACCCCGAGACGGGCCCGCGTACCGACCGGGCCGCCTCGGCCATGGGGCCCACGGTCTTCTCGCCGCTCTCGATCCATGCCGGCCGCAAGTACAAGGCGCTTCGGGGCGGCGGCGCCATCGGCTACTACGGCGCACCGAACCTGGGCCGAACCTTCGACCGCGGCCGGGCCGTACCCTACGGCTGCTATGACGGGACGGGGTTCCGCTGCGCGGCGGATGACGGTCCGAGCGTGCGGTACGCGGAAGGCTCCGACGCCACCGCACCGGCGCCACGCCGTTCGCCCGGCGCAACGGCCTCGCAACCGGCCGCCACTTCGGTTCCTCTCACCATCACAGAGGAGGCCGGGGTTCGGCGCGACGGCGAGATCGTCCGCAGCGGCGTGCCCTTCCCGCAGGGGCTACTAAAGCACGCCGATGGGCTGGCGCTGATCGGGGCCGACCGGAGCCCGGTGGCGCTGCGAGCGTCGGTGACGGACCGGTGGCGCGACGGAAGCGTGCGGTGGGCGCTACTGGAGTTCGCCGCGAACGTGGGAGCCGGCGCAACCGCCACGGTGCGTCTGAGGACGGACGCCCGCGCGCGCCTCCCAGCGCCGATGCCGCAACCAACCGCCGACCTGCGAGCGGCACTGGGCGCCGTCCGGTGGCAGATCGCCGCCGACGGCCGGAGCCGGACCGTGCGGCCCCGCCCAGGCAACGCCTCGCCCTATCCCGTCCCCCTCGGCACGGACGAGCCCCTCTTCCAGCTCGCCTCGCAACAGCGCCTCTGCTCAGCGGACGGCGCGGCCGCCGACATCACGGCCACTCTGACGCGACGCGGGCCGGCCGCCATGGCCTCGCTGACGGGCTGGCAGATGGAGATGGAGCTACCGGCCGCGCCCATGGCCGCCCTGCTCGGCGGGCCCAACGGCGTCGTGCGGTTGGCCGGGCCTGCGGCGTCCGGCCTGCGGCTCGAGCAGTCCGACTCGGAGACCAGCCGCCTACGCGCCGCGGGACGACCGGAGGCCGCGTGGACCCGCGCGCCGGGGTGGATCGCGCTGCGCTGCGGTAGCCGGTGGATCGGCGTCGCCATGGAGGAGTTCTGGCAGCAGGCCCCTGTGATGATCCGGGTCGAGGGGCGCCGCCTGAGCATCGGCTTCGACGGGAGCCGCAAGGCCTTCGAGGCCGACCGGGGCATCGCCAAAACGCTCCGCTTCCGCATCGCGGCGACGCAGGCGTTCGAGCCGTGCGTGGCCCGCCTGAAAGCGCACCAGGCGCCGCTCATGGCGGTGGCAGGCCCCGCATGGAACTGCGGCTCGGGGGCGCTGGGCGACCTGGCCCCCTATGACCTGGACCGCTTCCCCACCTACGAGACCCGCGTGGCCGCCGAAGTCGACCGGTGGATCCGCAAGCGCCCCTACGGGTTCCGCAACTGGGGCGACGCCTACCTGGGAGGCCCCTACAAGGGCAAGAACGCCTACGCCAACCTTGAGTACGATATTCCGTATGACTTTGCGATGCAGTTCGCGCGGACCGGAAACCTCCGCGTCCTCAGGGCGGCCGTCGCCGCGGCGCGGCACCAGGCCGACATCGACACGAACCATGAGACCGGCCTACCGTGGAAGCATAGCCCGAGGCACACCGAGACCGAAGCCGAACTGGGCCACGTCTTCGTGCGCGGCCTCATCGCCTGGTGGCACCTCACCGGCGACCGGCGCGGCCTCGACGTGGCCCACCAGATCGGCCTGCGCATCGCCGACGACCTGATCCACAACCGCGGCGTGGGCAACGAGCGGCAGATCGGATGGAGCCTCTACGCGCTGACGGCGGTCTACGCCGCCCATGGCGACGAGCGCTGCCTTGCGGGCATCCGGGCGCTGATCGACCGCCTCTGGGCCGGTCAGGAGCCCTCGGGCAGGTTCGCCATCCGGTACGACAACCGCATCGCCTTCTTCAACGGCCTGGCTATGGCGGGACTGCGGGAAGCCTATGACGCCACGGGCGACGAACGGGCTGCCGCCATGGCGCTACGGCTGGCCGAGCGCACGCTGGGTTTCCGTCCGGAGTACGCCGGTCGCACCCTGGACAGCCTCGCGTGGGCCTATGACCGCACGGGCGACGCCCGCTTCCTCGACAACGCGGAGCGCACCTGGGAGACCACGCAGGAGTACCTCGGCACGCGCCAATGGGGACCGGACAGCACGCTCTTCGCCACGCGCTACCTGCCGTTCCTCAAGCGTCTCGGCATGGCGCCGACCGGCCCAGCGCCCCTGCGCCTCACGCCGGCCCAGTGCGACACGGCCAACGGGCTCCACCTGACGCACCTTGCGCGGCCGACGGCCGAAGCGGCCATCCTGGACCGGACGGGGCGGCCGTTCCGCGTCGCCGTCATCCGCCACGGTAGCCTGGACGCCGCCTGGTGCAGGCTCACATCAGGCGGACGCACGGTAGCCCAGATCCGGTTCGCGCCATCGCCGGACGCGGGTCTGCGCCGGACGGCGCTCGTGCCCGCGGGCAAGCCGGGGCGCATCCTGCGGCTGGCCCTGACCTCGAAGCAGTCGCAAGGATGGGACATCGTCACCGACAGGGCCATGCCACGCGTCGTCGCCACACGCGACCTCGGCATCCTGGATCGCCTCGTGCCGACCGTCTTCTGCGCCGCCGTGGGCAGCCGCATCCGCCTGACGCTCAGGGCAAAGGGAGAGGGCTTCCACGGCGCGGTCATCACGCGCCCCGACGGCTCCATCGCGGCCCTCGGCAGGCGGTTCGTGGACTTCGGCGACAGCGCCGAGTACACCTTCACGGTGGAGGCGCCCGTCCCCGCCGGCCACCGAGGCGGGCTCTGGCAGCTGGACCTGCAGGATGCCGAGGTCATCGCCGCCGAGGGGCTGGAAGGTCACGCCGCCTGCAGCCGGGCCGCCTGGTTCGCGGTCCCGGCCGCACGCGGTGCGCGCTACTCCCGGCAGATCACCCGGAAGCCCACGTTGTAGACTGCCTGCCAGGGCGTGTACTGCAGCCGGTACGAGGAGGTGCAGCGGGCCGGCCGGTCGTACCAGCTCCCGCCGCGCACGACCCGCTCGGCGGATGGGTCCGTGACGGCATCGCCGCCGCCGGGGCGTCGCGTGTAGGCCGAGCGGGTCCATTCGGCCACATTGCCGTGCATGTCGCATAGGCCCCACGGGTTTGGCGCGAAGGAGCCGGCATCGGCGGGCAGCAGTGCGCCGTCGCTGAAGCGCGTCTCCTTCGGCGCCCAGTCGAGCAACGGATCGGGGTTCGGCACGGGCTTGGGATCGATGCCCGCCACGGCAAGTGCGGTGAGGCTCTGGTCGCCCATATTGGCGGCGCGGCCGAAGTCCGTATCCAGTCCGCCGAACCAGAAGGGTTTGGCGCTCCCGGCTCGGCAGGCGTACTCCCACTGCGTCTCGGTGGGCAGGTCGAACTTCAGGCCTGTCTTGCGGCTGAGCCACCGGGCGAAGCGATCGGCCTCGGCCCACGTCATGCGGACCGCGGGCTGGCTTGGCCGGTCCATGGGGTAGCCGCGCGAGGTGTGGTCCTTGTTGTGCATGCCGATGACGCCGTTGTCGTGCCGCGGGTCGAAGCGGGCGTACTGGGCGTTGGTCGTCTCCGTGACGGCCATCCAGAAGCCCTTCACCACGCGCCGCGCGGTCATGGGGCGCTCGTCCGGCGCTCCGCTGTTGGAGCCCATGACGAAGGCGCCCGGCGGCACGTAGGCCAACCGCAGCTTCACGCCGCCTCCCAGGTCCACGACGCGCTGGGCCTTGCGTGACGCCTGCCTGCGGGCGGCCACATCGGGTCCGAAGGGCCATCCCGCGGGGTTCGCCGGGGCCGGAGGCGCGGGCTCCGCGGGCATGGGCGGCACCGGCGGCGAGGCCGGCGCATCGGGCGGCATGGCCTCGTGGTCGATATCCGATCCGCCGTACTTCCGAGCCAGTTCCATCATTCGGCGGTTGCGCTCGGGTGCGGCGCCGTTCTGCGCGGTCCAGGTACCGTGGCACGGCACGTTCAGGTCGATCCAAGTGTAGAGGCGGTTCCAGGCCTCCGGCGCCAGCTTGACGCCGTGGTGGCCCTTCTTCAGCATCTGGACCAGCTCGCTGGTGTCGGCGTCCCACTCGCGAGGCCGCTGCAGATGATAGTCGCTCTCGTTGCCGGGGCGCCGGACGAAGCGGTGCAGGGCCTCGTAAGCCGGGGTGAAGGCGCCTCGGTAGTTCGTGACGGCCGCACGGGCGCGCAGGTCCGGCCGCCCCGGCGCGCCGTCGTGGCAGCTGACGCAGTAGCGCTGCAGCACGGGAGCCTGCACCTCGCGCTCGAAGCTGAAGCCGCGGGCCGGGCCGAACCACGGGGCGATCTTGGCCGGGACCATCCCCTCGGGCCGGGGCCGCCTCAGACCGGGCGCGCTGCTCTGCGGCTCGTGGCAGCCCTGGCAGGTGGCGAACTCGCCGGGCATGGCCGTGTACCAGGAGCGCATGACCTGCAGAGCTTTGCCCTCGGCATCCAGCGGCTGCACCACCAGCGGCAGGTTGGCCGGCGCGGTGAAGAGGGCCGAACCACGTGCGTTGACCGGCACGGTGCCGAGGATGCGCTTCACGTCCCACGGGCCGTCGATGCCCACGTTCACGTGGCCGCCCATGCCGCGGTAGCCGTAGTGGTTGGCGTAGATGCGCAGCGACTTCACGGTGCCGCGGGGGACGCCCTTCAGCCCCGGCCCTCGGTAGACATCGGCCAGGAAAACTGTGGCGGTCTTCTGGGCGACCTTGGCGCGGTCGGGCGTCGCGGGCGGCATGGGCCTGGGCATCACCGGCACGGGTTCCAGCAGGGCGTAGCCGGGCTCCTCTGCCAGGAGGACGAGATTGTCGAACACGTCGGCGAGGTAGATGCCCCAGGGCCGCCCGGTCGGCTGGCAGGAGACGAGGAAGTACTTGTCGCTGAGCGGGAAGGGGTGGAGGAACCTGGGCGACACCTGGTCCACCAACTGGTCACGGATGATCGGCTCCACGCGCTTGCCGAAGCCGGGCACACGCTGCACCACGCCGGAGGCCTCGTGGCGGCCTCGGGCCGTGTCCAGAACCACCAGCTCGCCCATGCGCGGCACGCCGTGGTGGCCCGAGACGATCACCGTGAGCTTGCTCGGGTGGCCGGGCACGGGCCGGGCGTAGAAGAGGGAGTTGGGCCAGAAGCTGTTGGAGCCGTACTCCTCCATCTGGTTGGAGCCGTCCGGGTTCATCTTGAACAGCAACCGCGAGAAGTAGTGCGGCGTGTCGCTGTACTCCCAGCGCGTGTAGATGACCTGGCCGTTGTTCAGCACGCGCGGATACCAGCTGTGGTCCTGGTCGTAGGTTAACTGCCGCGCCGAGCCCGACTTGGGATCGAGAAGGTAGAGCGAGCCGACCGAGTCGCCGCCGCCCACGCAGGGCACGCCCACGTAGCAGGCGGTGGAGCAGTAGACGATGCGGCCGTCGGGCAGGTAGGCGCCGCTGTAGTTGTCGACGTCCGGCTCTTCGCCCGCCGTCACCTGCCGCGGCTCGCCGCCATCAGTGGGCATCTCGAAGAGCTGGAAGCGGCCGTGCGTACCGGGCATGGAGAGGAGCATCCGCCGGGCGTCCCAGTGCGGCTCCAAATCACCCACGAAGGCGCCATTCTCGGGCTGGTAGACCACCGACCGAGCGCCCGTGGCGATGGAGAGCCGCTCGATCCGGTTGTCGTAGCCGCGCGCGGGGATGGAGGAGTTGCCCTGCCAGTTCTGCGGGAGGCCCATCTGCCGCTCGGACCGGCGTACGTAAAGCAGCTTGTCGAACCGGAGCAGCGGGTTGGCCAGCAGGGCCTCGCGGCGGAGGGCGGCCAGTTCGGCGACGGCGGCATCGCGGCGTCCCTCCGGCGCCTTGCCGATCGCCGCGCAGAGGCTGTCAATCCTGGCAAGATAGGCGGCGCCCTTCGGATAGCCCGCGCCATGCTGGGCCATCAGGTCGCGGACGGCGCGGCGCAGGGCCGGCACAGGGAAGCCCGCGACGGCCGAAACGGGATCGATGACGTCGCCCGCCGAAGCGTCGCCGTCGAGGCGGAAGAAGAAGCCCGAGCCGCCCGAGATGTTGTAGACCTTCAGCAGGAGCCGGTTCTCCCCGGCCCGAAGCGGCAGGGCCAGGCTGTCCTGATCCGGCGCGGTCACCCGCGGCACATCGTTGGCCAGCAGGCGCACGCCGTTCAACCAGACCGCCAGGCCGTCATCGCTGCCGAACCGCGCCGTGACCGTGCGAGCGTCGGGCGACGTGAGGGTCCGCATCAGGTAGGCCGAGCCGTTGTCCGGCAGGCCCAGGTCGTGCGACCGGCCGTCGGGCAGGTCGCGCTTCACCCACGCGACGCCTGCCACCGGCTCGGAGCACGAAACCGAGCGCTCCGGCCCGAACTCGACGGCGAAGCCCCTTCCCTCCGTGGGAACGAACGGCCCGGCCACGTACCACGCGCCCATGGTGAGCGTGGGTTTGGGGGCCACGGGGCGCCTCGCGGGCTTGGGCGCCGCAAGCATGGAGAAGAGGGCGACAGTCGCCGCGATGCAGGCCGAACGAACTAGCATTGAGGGGTACTCCAGCGGTCATGAGGGTCTGCCGCCAAGTTCGCCGCGGGCGGCGCGTGTTCCTGCCCGAGGCACCGCAAACGCGCCGGAGGTAGAATGCCGCCATGGACCGCGACAACAACCCCCGGCCCTCCTCGATGGCCCGCTACACCCGCCGCCGCGAGTCGATGCCCGGCGTGCTTGCGGAGCTCATCCGGAAGATGCATAGCGGCGGACGCATACGCGAGGCCATGGCCATGGCCCACTGGGCCGAAGCCGTGGGGCCACGCGCCGCCCAGTCGTCGCGAGCCGAGCGGGTGCAGAACGGCGTGCTGCATGTCTGCACCAAGAGCGCCGCCTGGTCGCAGGAGTTGTCCCTCCACAAGGTGCACATCCTGCGGGCCATGAACGAGCGCGTGGGCAAGGGTGTGCTGACGGACATCCGGTTCCGGGCATCGGGCTTCAAAGCCCCGCCGCCGCCCCCGGAGCCCGAGTTTATCCCCACCGAGCAGGAACTGGCCGCCCATCCCCCGAACCCGGAGGAGGCCGCCGGCATCGCAGCAGCCATCGCCACCATCGAAGACCCCAAGCGCCGAGCCCGCGTTGCCTCGGCCCTGACGCACCAGATCAACCTCCGCCGCTGGCGCCTCGCCCACGGCTGGCGCGCCTGCCCCATCTGCAACAGCCTGTACCGAGGCGACGGCAACCGCTGCCAGCTCTGCACCATCACGAGGCGCAAGGCGGGCGGGTAGCATGGGCAAGATCGACTAAGGCGTCACGGTCAGGACCCCGGCACTGCCGTGTGGCATATACCACGGGTCGCCATCGAAGGCTGCCACCATGGGGTGATCCCCGAGCGCGGTCTCGGCTGTCACAGCGAACAGGTACGAAGCCCGTCCGCCGGATTCTGTCACGGCAGCGCCCAGCACAGTTCCATCGACCGAGAACCGGATCGTGCGGTTCGTGAGCCACGAGTAGTCGGGCAGCCGCCGCAGGTACGCACGAAGGTAGGTGTTCGCACCACGCTGGGCCGACCGCGACGCTAGCCAGAGGTAGCTCGGGGCCTGATCAACGCCGAGCGTTGCGGTAGTCGAAGCTGCCCGATAGCCGCCGTCACCTGGCCACTGCACGGTAAGCGACCGCGCACCGGGCCCCTCTCCCTCTAGAGGAACATAGGCCAGCAACGACCGACCGTTCGGGTTGGTCGCTACCGAGCCGACGACTGTACCATCGACTGCAAAGGTCAGCACCTTGCCCTGCGCCGGTAGGTGCATTGGTCCCCAATACAGGTACGCCTTCAGAAGAACACTGTCACCGATCTCTCCCGATCGGCTTGGCACCGTGAGGGTAGTGTCCTGCGTAAGAGCCGTCAGCGTTGCCGATGCCGACGAGGCAGCGTAGTAGACGTCTCCTAGGTGCGTAGCCGCAATGCTGCGTGTGGCAGTTCCCGGGGCAATGGTCCAGTCCAGATAGGCCATGCCAGACGGATTGGTTACTGCCGACCCGACATGCGATCCATCGACATTCATCATGACCACGCGGCCCGCTAGCCAGGCCAGGTCGGACACCCGCCGTAGGTAAGCTCTCATCCGGATCGACTCCGTGATCGTGCCGGTTCGGTCGACGGTATAGAGCGTAGTCGGTGATGGTTGCGGCGGCGCCGGCAGTGATCCACTGTGCAGGTACCCAGCATCGACTGCGCCCGTGCCGGTGGAGCCGGCGACGGGAACCGGAACCGAACTGCTGGTGGTTCCACCAGTGCCCAACTGGCCCGACGAGTTCAGGCCCCACGAGCGGACGATCGTATCTGCCCCAAGGGCCATGCTATGCACGTCACCTGCGGCAACCGCGGTACAGGACGGCAACCCCTGCACCTGAACGGGCATCCACCTATCAGTTAGCGTGCCGTCGCCGAGTTGGCCGTCGTGGTTGCGGCCCCACGTCCAGACAGAACCGTCAGACAGGAGCGCCATGTTGTGCAACGCGCCGCCTGAGACCGCAATGACGCCACTTGGAAGAAGAACACGCACGGGCGAGTAGCGGTCCTGGGTTGTGCCGTCACCAATCTGGCCGTAGGTGTTGGCGCCCCAAGCCCAGAGTGTGCCGTCCGACCTGACCGCTAGCCCATGATGGCCGGTGCCCGAGATGGCGATTATGCCCGTCAGGCCCTGAACCCTCACGGGAACCAGCCTGTTGGTACTGGTCCCGTCACCGATGGCGCCACCGAAGCTGCCGCCCCAAGCCCACACTGCGCCGTCTGCAGTAAGCGCGAGGCTGTGCCAGGCGCCACTGGCAATGGCGACGACATCGGAGAGCCCGGTCACCTTGACCGGTGTGCGCCGCCCCACGGTAGTGCCATCGCCGAGCTGCCCGGTCTCGTTCCGGCCCCACGCCCAGACCGTACCATCAGCCTTGAGTGCCAGGCTATGCCAGTCACCGCCCCCAACTGCGATGCAGCCAGTGAGGCCCACAACCTGCCCTGGAGCCCATCGGTCCGCGACTGATCCGTCGCCCAACTGGCCGTGACCATTGCCGCCCCATGTCCATACGGCGCCGTCTGCCCCGAGCGCGAGGGTATGGTAGTGTTCGCATGCAATCTGCGTGATCTCAGGAAGGCCGGCCACCTGGACCGGCAAGGTCCGGTTGGTGTTCGTACCGTCGCCCAACTGGCCATAGTAGTTGTATCCCCATGTAGCAGGTGCTGCGCTCGCAACGGCTTGGATGGATACAGCAAGCACGGCAGCCACCAGCGCAGGGACAACGCCAAACAGAAGCCGACCCGTAGACAAGACTGGCATTGAATACTCCTCGACTTCGACCGGCAGGCTCAGGACCTGCTTCGAAGATTGTCAAACTGCGGTTCGAGCAGCATCCGAGACCCTGAGAGCGGATGTACTAAGTGTATCCTAGAAGTCGATCTGGCTAGTGCCTGCCTGGTAGCGCCGAGGAGGTGTGATCCCATGGACTTACTGAACGTCGCACGTACAGCGGACAGGTTGCTCCGAGCGACGTCGCTGCTCGGCCTTGCGCCGGCCCTTGCGCCTATCGCGGCGCAGGCGGGGCCGCCGCCGGGCGACGCTCAGGTCGCGGCGAAGGCGCTGGCCGTCGTCGCGCGGCATAGGGGCGTCTGGACAGCCCCGCCGCTCATCATGCCCACGCGCAAGGTGCCGGACGGGCCGCTCCTGGGCAACGGCGACGTGGGCGTCGCGATCGGCGGCGTGGTGGAGCGCCTGAGGTACTTCGGCCTGGGCGAGGCCGGCGGCGCCAACGTGAACGTGAAGCCCGTCTCGGTGACCGCATCGCCTGAGCGACACCGGTTCTATATCGCCAAGAACGACTTCTGGAAATCCAAATCCGTCTACCCGAACGCGCACCCCTGCCCCATCGGCGGCATCGACGTCAGCATCACGGCTCTGGTCAACGGCACGTTCCACGCCGAGCAGCTGCTATCGACCGGCGAGGTGGTCCATACCTTGCGGGCCACGCAGCGCATGGAGGATCCCCCGCCGTTCACCCGACCCGGCACGACCGTCCGGATGCGCTCGTGGGTGGCGGCCACGGAGAACCTGCTTGTCATCGAGCTCTCGGTGGACGGCGACCCCGGCGACCTGGACCCCTTCTCGCCCACCAACCTGGTCGGGGTCGACGTCACGCTATGGCCCACGGCAGGCAACGAGGCCGAGACCGCCACGGGCAACCTGCCGGACGGGACCTGGGCCGTGCGGCGGTTCGTCTCCACGACCGCCTCCGTGGCGCTGGAGCAGAAGCCGTCGCGATGGACCAGTGAGGCCGCGGTGGCCATGCGCCTGCTCAACCACCACAAGCCGGGACTGCCCTGGAGCCGGGGCGACGGCTGGCCCGCCGACCGCTTCGTGCTGTCACCCGCCCAACCGATCACCATCGTCGCATCGATCGTGACCAGCGAGGAGTCGAAGGCCCCGCTCTCCGAGGCCAAGCGCCGGGTGGCGGCCCTCGACCCGGTCCGCATCGCCTCCCTCCGCCAGGCGCACGAGCGGTGGTGGCAGGAGTTCTGGTCGAAGTCCTACGTCGAGATCGGCGACCCGCTGATCGAGCGGTTCTACTACGGCTCGCTCTACCTCATGGCGTCGTGCAGCCGGAACAACCGGTTCCCGCCCTCGCTCTTCGGGAACTGGACCACGGCTGACGGGCCTTCGTGGCAGGCCGATTACCACCTGAACTACAACCATCAGGCGCCCTGGTGGGGCGTCTTCTCGGCGAACCATGCGGAACTGGCCGACCCCTACGACACGCCGATCCTGGAGTACCTGCCCACGGCCAGGGACAATGCGCGCAAGTACCTGAAGGCGCCGGGGGTCTACTACGACGTGGGCATCGGACCGAAGGGGCTCGAGACCGCCTTCATGCCCGACGGCCACTCCATCCCCGGCGAGGGCAACCGGATGTTCCTGGGCCAGAAGAGCAACGCGGCCTTCGCGGCGGCCAACATGCTGATGCGCTTCTACCACACCTACGACCTCGCCTATGCGCGCCGGGTCTACCCGTTCCTCAGCGAGACGGCCACGTTCTGGGAGGCCTACCTGAAGCTGGAGAACGGCCGCTACGTCATCACCAACGACGCGTCCGGCGAGGTGGGCGACGGCGGCAGCGACAAGAACAACTGCCTCTCGCTGGGCCTGGTGCGGATGCTCCTGCGCGGCATGTTGGACGTGAGCGCGGAACTGGGCATGGACGTGGCGCGGCGGCCGAAGTGGCGCCGGCTGCTGGCCGGGATGAGCGACTTCCCCACCGCGGTCGTCGACGGCGTCCGGCGCATCCGCGGGGCCGACGGCGGGCCCTCGGCGGCGCGCGTCGGGCCGGGTCGAACCAACACCCGCATCGAGTTCATGGGCATGGTCTGGCCCTCCTGCGTGATCGGTCTGGGCTCGGATCCCGAGACGCTGACGATGATGCGCGACGACGTGAAGGGCTGGGCCGAGCCGGAGTGGATCGGCCACTTCAACGGCTTCAGCATGACCTATCCCGGCGCCGTGCGCGTGGGCCACGACCCCGAGGATATCCTCGCGAAGCTGCGCCGGAACCTCACCGAGTGGAGCTTCCCCAACCTGATGATCTTCAGCGGAGGCGGCGGCATCGAGAACTGCTCCGGCGTGCCCGCCACCATCGACGAGATGCTGCTGCAGAGCCACGAGGGGGTCATGCGCCTCTTCCCGGTCTGGCCGAAGAGCCGCGACGCCTCGTTCGGCCGCCTGCGCACCGTCGGCGCCTTCCTGGTGAGCGCCGAGTTGCGCAAGGGCGAGGTGACCGCTCTGACAGTCGAGAGCGAGAAGGGCCGCGAGTGCATCCTGCAGAACCCCTGGCCGGGCCGAACGGTCAAGCTGACCCGCAACGGCCGTCCAGCCGAGGCGCTCGCCGGCGACCCGCTACGCATCCGGACGGCAGCAGGCGAACGCATCGCCCTCGCACCGCAAGATGGGGCGAGGTGAGGTGGAGTGGGCGCGGGAGAGGGCCGCGGATAGCAGGGGGCAGGGGCGGCCACGGGGCATGGGCGGCCACGGGGGGGCCGCCCCTACGGGTTGATGGGGTTGTCGGCGGTGTATTGGCGGATCGCCATCAGGGATGTCTCGTCGCGGATGATGTGTTCGTAGTAGTTGCGCTGCCACAGGCGGCCCTCGAAGGGAGCCCGTCCGGCGTCGCGAACGCCATCAATGTACCGTTTGGTCGTGAGCGTCTTAGACCGTTGCACCAGATCGGCCAGCGACCGCGCGGGCCCCGGCGCGTCGGACCCGGCGCCCGTTAGCACGATGATGCCGTGGAGGTGGCCGGGCATCAGGATGGAAGCGTCCAGTTCCACGCCGGCGTAGTGGTCGGCAAGGCCGTCCCACGCCGCCTGAACCATGCGGCCCGCATCGTTCAGCTCCACGCAGTCGCCGGTGAGCCGCCCGAACGGGCCGGCACCGCCTTGCGCCACCAGGGTCACGTAGTAGGCGCCGGCGCTGCGGTAGTCGTACCCCCGGAGCCGGATGGACCGACGATGACGCCGCGACGGATCAAACACGCCGGCCACCCCCTCCCTCGCCGTAGGGGCGGCCCCCCGTGGCCGCCCTTGCCGGTTGGATCATATGATAGATGATCTTACAGACCAGTGCGTTATCTTTCAACAACGATTATATAACTGTTAACGGCTGACGCGACAACAGAATGGACCCGCCATCCAGATTCGGCAGCATGGCGCATAGCCTGCGCGATCTCACTACGGCCGAGACTACTGTCGGTAATCGACTGCCCCCTACCACAATCGACCACTACCGAGTCGCCGCGGCAGGCCACCACAGCATACTCCTTCGTCGGAGCCCCGCCGGCCGACGCCGGAGTAGCGAACCGTTGCGGCACGACGAACGCCAAGACGGCTGCCGCGACCATGGTGACCATCAGCATCTGCAACGCCTTCATGTGAGACCTCCATTCCGTGAGTCTTGACCAGACCGCCCGTACCCGACACCGGGCGGGTTCCCATGTATCATACAGGGCTACCGTGAGAGAGTCGGCCCCAGGGGCCGATCGAGGGGTCAGTCGCCCAAAAATCGGCCGAGATTCCCTATAGGACTCCCAGCACCCCCGCGCCGAATACCTAGCCATGGCGCTTCGTTTGCTTCGAAACCTGCTGCTCGTGCTCTTCGCGCCGCTGCTGCTCGCGGCGGCGGGGCGGGGTGACGTCACCGTTACGGTGCATGACCTGCCGCGGATGTTCATGCTGGTATCGCCAGCAAGGCCGAGACGGCGGTGGTGCAGGCATTCCTGCGCAAATACCCGCGGGTGCGGCTGAACCGGGCGCCGCGCCCGGAACACGGCGGCGTACTAGTAGAACAAGAACACCCACCAGTTCTTCATGCGCCGGCCCTGATCGTCCCTGGACTTGTTCTGGTAGCCGGGGACGTTCTGGCGCCAGTAGACGAGCCACTTGCCCATGCAGTCGGGGGCGAGCCTGGCGTAGGGCTCCAGTGCGGCGTTGGTCCAGGGCTTGGCCAGGTCCCTGCCGCCGGGACCGGAGCCGATGCGCCAATCCTCTATAGTAGATAGGACGGGCTGGGTGTTGGCCTGGTCGTAGTGGCTTCGGCCGTTGGGCGGGAAGTGGACGTTGCCCGCCGGGGCGGCGTAGGGCTTGAGGGTCCAGCGCTTCTCGCCGTCCTTCACGACGGCGGTGTCGGGCGCGGGATACTCGATCCCCTTGCCCTGGCCCCAGAGGGCGTAGAACGAGTCGAAGGGCAGGCCGTAGCGCTTGTCCAGGTCGAAGCCGCCGAACTCGTGGAAGTAGCGCGTGAAGTACGGGATGGCCTGGCTGTGCGCCGTGCCCTCGAAGGAGTGGGCCAGGTTCTCCATGCCGCAGCCGATGCCTCGCTCGTCGTTCAGGCCATTGATGCGGAGCGATCGGCCGGTCCACTTCTGCTGGCCGTCGCCGCCATTGCCGGCCTGCACCCACTTGCCCGGCACCTTGCGGAAGCGCTCGTCGTAGACCGGCTTCTCCTCGACGCACTCGAGGCACCGGAAGTCGCCCGACGGCGCGGCGGTGAACCAGACCTCGTGGACGTAGCCCCGGTCGACCAGCTCATCGAGGCGCAGGAAGCGCTGCGGGTCCTTCGGGTCGCGCACGCCGATGACGGAGGCGAAGGCCTCGCTGAAGAAGCCACCGTAGTCGCAGTTCAGTTCGTCCTTGGGCGCGTTGGGCTTGCGCGGCGCGGCGGCGCAGTTGCCCTTGCCGGCGCCGGGTTCGCGCGCGTCGACGTAGCGCCAGACGGTGTAGTCCAGGAAGACCGGAGCCTTCGGGTCCCTATAGCCATGGTAGCGGCTGCTCTCGCGAACCGCGGCGCGAAGCTGCTCGAAGAGCTGCATGGGCTTCTCGGGCTTGCACTGGTTGGAGAGGTTGATGAGCAGCAGGCGCGGGCGCATGCGTCGGATGCGGTCGTGGTTGGCCGCGATCCAGTCGTCCGAGTTGGCCCGGCTCCATCGGTTGGGCCATTGGGTGCGATCCGCGGGATCGCGCAGAGGCGCCGGGGTTCCATCGGCGCGGAAGTTGGCCCGCCACGCGTCCGGCGAAGTCTGCGCCTCAGCGCCGGGCGACGCCGCCAGCACAACCAGAAGTCCCAGCGCCGCCCAGGCTGTTCGTCGCATCGCACGCTCCCCTGCCATGATGGCGGAGTATACCCAGCCGCCCTCGGGCAGGCTGCTCAGGGAGCAGGTACCATGGTTCAGGAGTCGCGGCTTTGCACGTCGGTCGCGCGGGAGGTGTGTAAAGAGTGGCAGAACGCAGCTTGCTGGCCGCCGGACTAGAGATTATCCCGCTGGGCGGGGCCTCGGAGGTGGGCAAGAGCTCCATCTTCGTTCGGTACGGGAACGACGCCGTGCTGATCGACGCGGGCGTCATCTTCCCCACGGATGAGCACCCGGGCGTCGATCTCATCATCCCCGATTTCTCCTACGTGGCCGCCCACGCAGAGCAGCTCCGCGCGATCTGCATCACCCACGCGCATGAGGACCACATCGGCGCGCTGCCCTACCTGCTGCGGCAGGTCTCGGCGCCGGTCTACGCCACGCCGCTGACGATCGGGATCATCCGCGAGAAGCTGGACGAGCATGGCCTGCTCCAGACCGCGCAGCTTCGAACATGGCTTCCCGGTGAGGCCCTGGAGCTCGGGGCCCTGACGGTGGAGCCCATCCGGGTCACCCACTCGATCCCGGACACGGTGAGCCTGGCCATCTTCTCCCCCGCGGGCATCGTGGTCCACACGGGCGACTTCAAGATCGACCACACACCGGTGGACGGCAAGCACTTCGACGCCGCGCGCTTCGCGCAGCTAGGCGACGAGGGCGTGATGCTCCTCCTCTCGGACAGCGTGAACGCGGAACGCAAAGGCTGGGTGCCCAGCGAGCGGGTCGTGGGCAACGCGCTGGACGAGCAGTTCCGGAAGGCCGAGGGCCGCGTGCTGGTGACGACCTTTTCGTCCAACCTGCATCGCGTGCAGCAGGTCTTCGAGACCGCCGCGCGGTACGGGCGCAGGGTCGCCGTGGCGGGCCGGTCCATGGAGCGGAACATCGGCGTCGCCCGCGAACTGGGCTACCTGAAGTATGCCGATACCGACCGCGTGAAGATCGAGGAGATGGAGCAGCTGCCCGACCACAAGGTGGCCGTCATCACCACAGGCAGCCAGGGCGAACCGCTTGCGGCGCTCTCCCGCATGGCCCGCGACGACCACAAGATCAAGATCCGACCCGGCGACACCGTGATCCTCTCCTCCAAGCCGATCCCGGGCAATGAAGAGGATGTATGGCGCACCGTCAACCGCCTGATCCGGCGCGGCGCCCATGTGGTCTACGACATGATCACCCCCGTGCACGTCTCCGGCCACGCGAACCAGGAAGAGCTGAAGCTGATGTTCAACCTGACGCGGCCGCTCTACGCGGCGCCGTTCCACGGCGAACCGCGCATGATGTACGCCTACACCGAGATGGTGGCCGGCATGGGCATGGCGCGCGACCGTGTGCTATGGCTTGAGAACGGCGACCGGCTCTTCCTCGACGGCACCACCGCTGAGTTGCTGGAGCCCATCGGCCCGGCGGCGGGCATCCTGGTGGACGGGCTCAGCGAGGGCGGGGTCAGCGATGTCATCCTGCGCGACCGGCGCCACCTGGGGAGCGAGGGCACCGTGGTCGTCACCGTGGGCCTCGACCGAGCCACCGGCGAGATCGTCTACGGACCGGACCTCATCTCCCGCGGCTTCCTGCATCCCGAGGACTCCGAGGACATGTTCGACGAGGCCCGCACCAAGGTCACCGAGGCCCTGGAGACGCTGGCCGCCGACGCCGACGAC
>CAISJD010000004.1 GCA_903885605.1 uncultured Chthonomonas sp.
CAACGCGGCCCCGCCGAGTCGATAGCGGCATGGATGAAGAGCCCGGGCCACAAGGCGAACATCCTCGGCAAGGACTACCGCGAGATGGGCGCCGGCTTCGCCCGGTCCAGCAAGGGCGTCGCCTACTGGGTGCAGGTGTTCGCCGGGCGAGACGTGCTGCCGGTCATCCTCGACAACGAGAGCCCCGCAACCACCAGCCGCGCGGTCAAGCTCTACCTCTACGGCTCGGGCGCCGCCAGGAGCTACCGTATAAGCTGGACGGGCTCCGACTTCGGCCCGCCGCAGCCGTTCGTGTCTGAGGTCGAAGTGCAGCTGCCCGAAGGCGCCGGCCCCAAGGCCGTCACCGTCGAAATGCGCGACGCGGCGGGCCGCACGGTCACCTCGTCGGACACGATCGTCCTGCGGGAGTCGACGGCGCAGGGAGCCGGCGCGGCGCCGGTCCGGTCGGCCGACGCGGGTTCAGCGGGCCGGTTCGAGGGTGCGCCTCCTGCCGCGCCCCTCCCCGATCAGACCGGCGACGGCGCCCCGCCCGCCCCGCCCGCCGCAGACGGCACGCCGCCGCCCGCTCGAAACGCGGTGGCCGACAGCGCCCTCGCCGAAAAGATGGAGGCCCGGGCCATCGAGCTGCTCAACGAGGCCCGCCGAGCGGCCCGGCTGCGTGAGTTCGCCCAGGACGACGCGCTCCACAAGGCCGCCCAGCGCCACTGCCGCGACATGGTGCGTACGCGCTCGCTGGACGCAACCGGATCCGACGGCTCCAGCCTCGACGCCCGCGTGGCCGCCGCAGGCTGGAAGGGCGGCATCACCTACCAGATCTGCGCCATCGGCTCCGACTTCGCGGGAGACATCATCGACGCGTGGCTTCTGCGCGACACCAGGGCCCGGCGCATGCTCTCGCGGCCGGCATTCAAGAGCATCGGCGTGGCCATGTCGCCCGACGGCACGAGCAACTCCTGCTGGGTGGTGGTGCTGGGCGAGTAGGGCGGGAAGTCGGCGTGCCCGCGGGCTCCTGCTGCCGACAACCGGTGCTGCGACCAAATCGCAATTGACTTGCCGGATCGGGCTGGGGTAGACTCTGCGTCGTGAATGCAACTGAGTCGCAACTGATGGCGCAGCCATGTCCGTGACCGCCCGAGGTTCCCTCGCCGAGGCGTTGAGCCTGCGCGGCATCCGCCTGACACGCCAGCGGCGCCTCCTGCTGGAGGTGCTTGATAACGCCCCCGGCCATCTGAACGCACGGGAGCTTCTTCAGGCGGCCCGTCGCACCGATCCCACCATCGACCGAGCCACCGTGTACCGCACCCTCCACCTGCTGAAGACGGGCGGCCTTGTCGATGAGCTGGACCTCCTCCACCTGGAGGGCGAGGAGCACTACTACGAGCGCCGGCGCACGGGTGACCATGTGCACCTCGGTTGCCCCCAATGCGGAACCATCAGCGAGTTCGAAACGGACCTTGTCTTGGAGCTCTCTCAGGAAGTGGCCCGGCGTGAGGGCTTCACGGCCACGGGCATCCGCATCGAGGTCCGGGGCATCTGCAAGGCGTGCAGCGAGGCACAGGTCGGGTGAGCGCACGGCATTTGCTTGTACTTGCACTTGCGACCGAGTCGCAACAGAAGGGCGGTCGTGGATGGCGGTGAGGCAAACCCAGGAGGCGGAGGCGCCCGGCCGGAACCCATTGGCCCGAGCCGGGGGCTGGGTGGCGAATACGCTGCGCTCGGCCGGCCGATCCGGCATCCGCGACGAGAAGGCCGCTGATCCCGGCGCCCGCAAGCGCGTCCTCATCGTCGGTAGCCCCAACGTGGGCAAGAGCGTCCTCTTCAACCGCCTGACGGGCCGCTACGTCGTCGTCTCCAACTACCCCGGCACCACGGTGGAGGTCTCCCGAAGCCGCGTGACGCTGGAGGGCGAGGAGATCGACGTCGTCGATACCCCGGGCATGTACTCGCTGCGCCCCATATCCGACGAGGAGCGCGTGGGTCGGCGGCTGCTCCTCAACGAGCCGGCCGACGTGGTCCTGCACGTGGTGGATGCCAAGAACCTGACCCGCATGCTCCCCTTCACGCTGCAGCTCATCGAGTGCGGCCTGCCCGTGGCGCTCGTGGTGAACATGCTGGACGAGGCGGAGCGGCTCGGCGTCTCAATCGACCTGGGGCGCCTCCGGGATGCGCTGGGCATCCCGGTGGTGGGCGTCTCGGCCCTGCGCAACGCCGGTATGGACCAGGTGCGCGCCCTCATCCGCTCTCCTCGGTCAATGCCGACGGAGCCGGCGCCGGTGAGCTACGACGCCGCCGTTGAGGCCGCCGTCGGCTCGATCGCCCGAGCCCTGCCCAAGGGCGACCCCATCGCACCGCGAGGGCTGGCCCTGCTCCTGCTGCAGGATGACCCGGAACTGGCGCAGACCCGCGCCGCCGATGGCGATGCCGGGCGCGCTCTGGCCGCCGGCCGTGACGCGCTGGGCGAAGGCGTGGAGACCGCGGTGGCCCTGCGCCGCCACGCCGCGGCGAGGGACCTGGCGGAAGCCGCCATGCACCACGCGGGATCGGGCAAGGTGGGCCTCGCCGAGAGGCTCAGCAGGCTCTGCACCTCGCCGGTGACCGGCGTGCCTGTGCTGGCGCTGGTGATCTGGTTCGGGCTCTACCAGTTCGTAGGGGTCTTCGGCGGCGGCACCCTGGTGGGTCTGCTGGAGAAGGGGCTCTTCCAAGGCGTCATCAACCCCTGGGTAGTGGCCCATGTCCGGCAGTGGGTGCCCTGGCCCTGGCTGGCGAGCCTCTTCGTGGGCGACTACGGGATATGGACGCTGGGCGTGACCTACGCCGTGGCGCTGGTCTTTCCCATCGTCGGCACGTTCTTCCTGGCCTTCTCCGTGCTGGAGGATAGCGGCTACCTGCCCCGGTTGGCCATGCTGGTGGACCGGCTCTTCAAGTCCATCGGCATGAGCGGCAAGGCCGTGATCCCCATCGTGCTCGGCTTCGGTTGCGACACCATGGCGACGCTGGTGACGCGCATCCTGGAGACGCGGCGCGAGAGGATCATCGCCACGTTCCTGCTCTCGCTGGCCATCCCCTGTTCGGCGCAGCTGGGCGTCATGACGGCGCTGCTGGCCGGCCACTCGCTGGCGTTTGGGCTCTGGACCGGCATCATGGCGGGCATCTTCCTGCTGGTGGGCTACCTGTCGGCGCGGCTCATGCCCGGCGAGGCGGCCCAGTTCGCCATTGAGCTACCGCCGCTCCGCCTGCCGAGCCCCGCCAACGTGGCCATCAAGACCCTCTCGCGGATGCACTGGTACTTCCTGGAGGTGCTTCCGCTGTTCGTCATCGCCAGCGTCGGCATCTGGCTGGCGCAGATGGCGGGCCTGTTCGCGGTCGCGATCCGGGCGCTGCAGCCGGTGGTCCACCTGCTGGGCCTGCCGTCGTCATCTGCCGAGGCCTTCCTGTTCGGCTTCTTCCGCCGCGACTACGGCGCCGCCGGCCTCTACCGCCTGCACCAGTCGGGTGGCTTGGACGGACGGCAGCTGCTGGTGAGCGTGGTGGCGCTGACCATCTTCCTGCCCTGCGTGGCCCAGTTCCTGATGGTGAAGAAGGAGCGTGGGGCCCGCGCCGCGCTGGGCATGTCGGCCTTCATCTTCCCCTTCGCCGTGGGCGTCGGCGCGCTGCTGAACTGGCTGCTGACGACCCTGAGGGTACCGCTATGACGCCAC
The DNA here is from genome assembly GCA_903885605.1 of uncultured Chthonomonas sp. Classification (GTDB taxonomy): domain Bacteria; phylum Armatimonadota; class Chthonomonadetes; order Chthonomonadales; family CAJBBX01; genus CAJBBX01. Next base: position 3,699 of record CAISJD010000004.1, read on the forward strand.
TGACGACCACCTGCGCCTTCTGCGGCCACTCCTTCACCGAGGAGGAGGGGGCGACCTCCTGCGGGGCCTGCGCCGCGTTCGGCGGATGCCGCAAGGTGAAGTGTCCCTCCTGCGGCTACGAGACACCGCAGACATCGCCCTTCGTGCGGTGGCTCATGGCGCTCAAGGCGGGGCGAAAGGCCGCCTGAGAAGCCCGGCCGGCCCTTCTGGAGGTGCAATCGCGCTCCGTGTCGAATGACGCTCCATGCCCGCATCTGGGCTTTGGAGGTCTGAGCGATGGGCAAGAGGCCATACCGCGCGCTGCTGATCGGAGTGGGCGCCATGGGTGAGGCGTGGTGCAGGGCGTGCCTGCCGCCCAACCTGGCCGACGGCCTGGTCGCAGCTGGGCATTGGCCGCTGAGGGAGCCGGTGAGCCCGTCGCCCTGATCGAACAGCCGAAGTGGGCCAACGCCTGGCTGACCGAGCAGTTCGTCCATTGGCTCGACGGCGGCGCTCCGATGGAAACCAACGTAGAGGACAACCTGCAATCCGTCGCGTTGGTCTTCGCCGGCATTAAGAGCAGCAGGACCGGGATGCCCGTCAAGGTGCAGGAGATGCTGGCATCGGCCCGCCAGGAGGCCGCCGGGTAAGGCCGCCGGCGCCCTGCGCGTACGCTCCAGCCCGTCTGTGCAGGTAGCATGACGCCATCCCTCCATGGAGGCGGCGATGAGGCATGTGGCATGGTTGGCCGGGTTGGCTCTTCTAGCTGCGGCAGGCCGGGCGTGGGCGCGGCCGCTCACCCTTGAGCGCATGGCCGGGTGGCCCATCGTCTGCGGCGCCTCGGCGTCGCCGGCGGAGCGGCACGCGGCCGAGGAGTTCCAGCTTCACTTCCGCGGCCTCACCGGCCTGACACTGCCGATCCGAGCCGAGGCGAAGGCCCCGGCCGTCTTCATCGGCCCCGACGCCGTCGCGGCTTCCGGCATCGCGCCGGAAGACGGGACCATGGGCGACGAGGAGCTCCGCATCACGGTTCGCGCCGATGCCGTCTGCATCGACGGCGGGCGACCGCGGGGCACGCTCTACGGAGTGTATGAGTTCCTCGAGGAGCTCTGCGGGGTCCGGTTCCTCACCTTCGACCATACCTACTACCCGCCCGGCAGCCGAGCGCGCGTCCTGCGGCCCGGGACGTGGCGGTTCAAGCCCACGTTCGACTTCCGGTGGTCCTACTACGGCGAGACGAGCCGCCGGCCCGAGTTCGCCGCCCGGCTGCGGACCAACACCGTGTCAGACGACCCGGCTCTGGGCGGCCGCACGGGCTTCCGGCTCGTGATGCACAACGTGGCCAACCTGGCGCCCCCGTCGGTCTACGGCGCGGCGCACCCCGAGTACTTCGCGCTGGTGGGCGGCGAGCGGAAGCTGGGCCCCGAGGGAGGCGGCCCGCAGCTCTGCCTGACCAACCCCGAGGTGCTGGATGTGGTGACCCGGGCCGTCCGCACCGAGATCCGCGAGAACCCCACGGCGCGCAACATCAACATCGCGCAGATGGACAACGGCAACTACTGCACCTGCCCCAACTGCGCGGCGCTGGACGAGCGTGAGGGCTCGCACTCCGCGACCATGCTGGCCTTCGTCAACGCCGTGGCCGAGCGCATCGAGAAGGACCACCCCGACGTGCTCCTCAGCACGTTCGCCTACTGGTACACTCGCAAGCCGCCGAAGACGCTGCGCGCACGCCGCAATGTGCTGATCCAGCTCTGCAGCATCGAGTGCTGCGACCTCCACGCCATCGACGACCCCGCGTGCGCCCTCAACCGCACCTTCTGCCGCGACATGGCCGTCTGGAAGACGCGGTGCGACCAGCTCCTCATCTGGCACTACAACACCAACTTCTCGTGCTACATGCTCCCCTTCCCGAACCTCAAGTCCATCGGCCGGAGCGTGGCCACCTTCGCGCGCAACAACGGCCGGGGCGTCTTCATGCAGGCAGCAGGCAACGGCTTCTCGACCGAGATGAGCGATCTGAGGAACTACGTCATGTCGCGATGCCTCTGGAAGCCCGGCCGCGACAGCTGGAAGGAGGCCGAGGAGTTCTGCCGCCTCCACTACGCCGAGGCCGCCGGTCCGATCCTGGCCTACCTCAGCTCCTACCACCGGAGCGTCGAGGCGGCGGGCCTCCACCCGACCTGCTTCGCCACCGAGTCGGCCCTTGCCGTCACGCCCGACACGGCACGGCAGGCCTTCTCCGCCTTCCGCGAGGCGCTGGGCCTGGCCCGCTCCGAGGCCGTCCGTGCACGTGTGGAGAAGGCCTCGCTCTGCGCCTACCGCGCCGCACTGAGCGCCTCCAGCACGCAGTTGAGCGTGCAGGACGGCGTCTGCCGACCCGACCTGTCGGGGTTCGAGCCGGACCTGCTGGACCGTTACTCAGAACTGGCGAGCCGCTACGGCGTGACCATGGAGAGCGAGATGACCCCGGCGACCGCTTACGTGGAGACGCTGCGGCGGCTCTTCGCGGGGGTGCCCGCCGTCACGCTTGAGGATGCCACGTGGCGCGTGGTGGTCCTGCCCGAGAGCAACGGCAAGGTGGTTGAGATGCGCCACAAGCCCTCCGGCCGCAACGTCATCCAGCAGCATCGGGCCTTCAACCGGTTCCGGTACGAGGACTGGGTTCGGAGCGGCCCCGGCCCGGGCGCGAACAGCATCCTCGCCTACAACGTCGTGGACGCCCGACCAGACCGGCTGGAGATGGCACTCACCGCGTCCGACGGCTCCACGTTCACCCGAACCGTCTCGCTGGCAGGCGGCGCCGTGCGGTTCGCCGCATCGGTCACCGCCTCCGAGGCCAGGCCGCTGGACCTATGGCTACACCCGGAGTACGATGCCGCGACGACCTCGGCCGATCCGCGCACACTGGGCATCTACGTGAAAGCGCCGGGCTGGGTGCAGGCCAACAGGGGCCGGCGCGACGGCAAGCCCGCCTCCGGCGCCGCAGACCTCGTGGCCGCCGGGGCGCCGGGCGGCGCCTTTGCCTACTACAACCACAAGGAGCGCTTCGGCGTGGAGCAGCGCTACGATCCGGCCCAGATCGCCGGCCTGGGCCTCTACTGGGAGCCCTCGCGGCTTCAGGTGAACCTGGAGATGACGCCCAGGGCGACGGCGCTTCGATCCGGCGAGACCACGCGGTACGGCTACGAGGTCCGGTACCTGTCAGAGCCGCCGGTGAGGTAGAGGGGTGGGGCCGAACGCGATCGGGCGGCATGAACCCGCCGCCCGACACCCTCGTCCGTCTCGCCCTCTACCGGATCACCATCACCTCACGCCCCGCCGTGGTCACCACTGTGACGCTGCAGCCCGGCGCGCCGGCCATCATGCCGTCCGACCAGTGGATATGGACGTTGGCCAGCGCCGTGGCCACGCGCTCTGCCTGGTCGGCGCGGAGGTTGGCCGCGCTTGCCGGGCTCGGCGCCATGTCGAAGCCCTGTGGGCTCATGCCGGCGAAGTAGAACGAGCCGTGCGGCGCGTCGAAGCGGACATGGCACTCCACATCCGGCGGCGCATCGGCCGGCCGCGTCGTAGTGCAGAGCGTGATGGGTTCCGCGTTCAGGTAGGGGTAGTCGCGCGGGCAGCCGCCCCAGACGCAGTCGGCGTACTGGGCGCCGCACTGGAGGAAGGGCGGGGTGGTCTCCGCCTTCTCGGAGGCGTGCGACCAGAAGACCCCGCCCTCGGCGCACCCCTCCACATAGTAGCGTTCGCCGTCGTCCTCCAGCACCGCCGTCGTCTGGCACGGCGCCCGCCAGGCGGCGACGGAGCAGTGCAGCACGTCGTCGAGCACCATGGCGTCCGTGCCGATCCGCGGGCGCAGGATGTTGAGGAAGCAGGCCAGGCAGACCAGCTCCAGCGCACGGTCGGTCTTCTTGACGCAGGCGGCGTCAGCCAACTCCTCGGACGAGTAGACGCGGACGGCGGGGGTCGTGTAGAGCCTCTTGCCCTCGGTCACCATGTCGGGGAGCTTGACCATGCCCGCCTCCTTGGCGGACGAGGCCACGCAATAGTAGGTATGCGGCTGGTCGGTCAGCAGGTTGGTCAGTTCGCTTCTCATCGGTTCCCCTCGCGGGCCTCGGCTGCCCGGTCGCAGCCCGGCAAGCCCACGTCTACAGTACTATGGCGAGGAGGGCGGAAGCGGAAAGGACCCAGCCCAGAATCGGCTCCCGCCGCATCGCGGTAGACCCACGCCGGCGCGGCCGATCAGCCCGGCGCCGAGAGGTGGCCGATGTCTCTCATGAACGCGGGGCTCGCCCTTGTGGCGCTCGTCGGGACCGCGGTGGCGGCGGCGGCGGTCCCGCAGGACGGCCCGGAGCGGACCGAGGCGGTCTTCGACCGCGCCGCCTCCACCCTCACCGTGGTGACGCGCAGCTCGGGCAGCGACCCCCGAGTGACCTACCCGGCCTATTGGTTCCCCGGCGCCCAGGTCGCCCCGCTCAAGCTCGCTCGCGACGAGGCGCTGCGGCTGCGGGTCTACCTCGACCGCTCCGTGCTGGAGACCTTCGCCAACGGCCGCCAGTGCATCACCCAGCGCATCTACCCAACCCGCCCCGACAGCCTCGGCGTGGCCTTCCTCACCAGGGGCGGCACGGCCCGCATCCGCACGCCGGACGCCTGGGACATGGGGCCGACCAACAGCGAGTGAGGCCTGGGGGGCGGGGCGCCAAGCGCTGGAGTACACTCCATGCGCGCCACCATCCCGGCGCTACGGGGGTCCCCATGAGATTCGGCATCTGCCTTGCCGCCTGCGTCCTTGCCTGCCTGCCCGCGCTTGGCGCCATCGAGACCGGCGTGAACGGGCACCCTCTGTCGCAGGAGGGCTACCTGCAGGCGCCGCTGGGTGCGCAGCTGGACCTGGTGAAGCGGCTCGGGGCTCGGTGGTACCGGGCCGATTGGGGCTCCGACGCGCCGGGGCGCGGGGTCGAACGGGCCGAGACGCTGGTGCGCGAGGCGGCCAGGCGAGGCCTGCAGGTGCTGCCGGTGATCTTCCCGCCGGTGGACATGGCCAGGGATAGCGAGGCGTCGATCCGGCAAGCCGCCCGCGAGTACGCCCGTGCGCTGGCGGCGCGCTTCAAGGGCCGCATCCACGTCTGGGAGCTGCATAACGAGCTGGATAGCTACGCCATGATCCGCAAGGGCGAGAAGAACGCCCGCGGAGAGGTCTGGCAGTGGGGCGATGCCGACGGGCGGCTGGCCGAGCACTTCGAGGAGGGGCGCTACGCCCGCGCCAGAGCCGTGCTTCAGGGCCTGGCCGACGGCATCCGCGAGGGGAACCCGACCGCTCGACGGCTCATCAACAGCTCGGGATGGCTCCACTTCGGCTTCATCCAGCGGCTGGTCGCCGACGGCGTGCCGTTCGAGATCCTCGGCTGGCACTGGTACTCGGAGATGGGCGACATCACGTCGGCCGCGGGCGTCAACGCGCTGGCGAAGATCACGGCGTTCGGCAAGCCGATCTGGATCAACGAGTACAACCGGCGCGGCGGCAACGGCGGCGACAAAGGCGAGGCCGAGCAGGCCGCCGCGCTGACCGCCATGACGCGCACGTTCGCAGGGCTCTCGGCCGCCTACCCGATCCGCGCGCTCATGGCCTACGAACTGCTCGACGAGCCCTACTTCGGGCCCGACAACCCCGAGTCGCACTACGGCCTGGTGGGGCTCCGCAAGGATGCCGCGGGCCGGTGGGAACCTGCGGCCGAGCATCCGGCGTTCAGCGCGCTGGCGCAGGAGTACAGGGCGCTGCAGGTCGGCAAGGCAGGCGGTGCGGCGCCGAAGCCGACCATCGACGTGCCCCTGCGCCGAAGCTCCAACGCCATACCGGCCTCGCCCTTCGCCACGCTCACCTCGTTCGAGGTGCATGGCGAGGACGAGGATGCGGGCGTGGTGGCCTCCATGCGGGCGCTGGGCGTGAAGTGGGTGATGATGCACAACATCCACGGCAGCCTGCCCGATCCCGCCGACCGGCGCCTCAACCACTGGCTGCGCATGTGCAAGGAGGCGGGCATCGGCGTGCGCTGCATCCTGGCCTCGCGCGACCTGGAGCTCTGGCGCAACGCCGTGCGGAACTACGGCGACCGGATCGCCTCGTGGCACTTCCTGAACGAGCCCAACGCGCCGACCGACAACGACCACACGAAGCCGGCCGTGACCCCCGAGGCCTACGTGGCCGAAGCGCGCGCCGTGCGGGCGATCCTGCGAGCCGAGCGGCCGGGCCTGCGCCTCTTCGGCCCCGAGACAGCCATGCTCCAGTGCATGGAGGAGCAGCCCTACCCCTGGCTCCGGCTGGCATTCGGGGCGGGGCTGGCCGGCGCCGTGGACGGCGTCTCGATCCACCCCTACCGGCAGGCCTACAGCCCATCCAACGTCCCCGAGAACCCCAGCACCTTCGAGGGGAGGCCGGGCGCCGGCTACCGCACCTACGAGGAGCAGGTCGCGGCCCTGCGCCGCCTGGCGCCCGGCAAGCCCATCGCCGTGACCGAGGTGGGATGGTCCACGGCGCCGATAGGCCCGCTGAACGGCTCCACCCGCGAGCGGATCACCGAGCTGACGCAGGCCAAGTTCGCGCTACGCCAGCAGGTCCAGGACTTCGCGGTGGGCGTGGAGGTGGCCACCTACTTTCTGCTGCGCGAAAGGCACGACAACGCGCCCTGCCCTCCCGGCCACATCGAGAACCACTTCGGCATCGTCCACCCGGACAACACGCCGAAGCCCGCCTACATCGCCCTCCAGACGCTCTACGCCCAGCTGGACAGCCGCTGCAAGCGGGATACCAGGACCCGCGCGACGTTCGGTACGCCCGGCGTGAAGTGGTACCTGTTCGACGATCGATCCGGCCGCATCCCGGTCCGCAAGCTGGTCTACTGGCAGCCCATCACAGCCAGTGACGACTGCCCCGTGCTCCGCACCAACGTGACGGTGGGCGGTGTGCGGGTGCAGGGCCTTCCGCTGAGCGACGCCCCGCGCATCCTGCGGCTGCACCAGATCAAGGGCCGCTGGGGCCGCCCCTGCGTGGTGGACCTGATGTCGCAGACGGCGGAGTGGGTTCGCTAGAGGGTTCCGCCGCTCCGCCCCAGGAAGCCGACCATGGCGCCGCCGAGGGTGGCGGGCCCGTCATCGGGTACCGGGCCCCGGGGCAAAGCCCCAAGTTGCACCTCAGGGCGACCGCCGCGGGTGGCGGGGGTCGGCCCTTGGCCTCAGCCTGAGGCGGCCTCCGCATACCCCACCGCCCCATACACCAGCAGCTCGCTGGTCAGCGCGCCGTCGAGGCGCACCGTGAGGCCCCGCGCCGCCGCCTGCAGGCCACCCACCTCGCACGCCTGGCCGCTGTTGTCGAACCATGATTGGGAACGCCGCCCGGCTACCTGCACATAAGCACTCAGGTCCCATTCAGGCACTGTCACTGGCTCCAAAGAGCTGCCCGTGTCATGCAAGCTGACCTTGACCCACCTGTCCTTCGGTCGTAGCATTGCATAGGTCGATTGCGTTCTGAGATGCCACGCACCGAAAGGAGAGACTCTCACTCTGACTGCGCACTCCGCCGTGATGCAAGATTATCACGGAGAGACACACGTACAACCTGTTTCGAGCGTGTCCGCGTGCCTTCCCCATGGTGGCCGTGTCGCTGCGCCCAAGGCGAGGCGACGACTGCCGGGGCGCACCGGACGATTAGCAAGCGGGTACTAGACCAGTTGGGAGATGACAATGCGCTATAGAGGACCGCAACTTGCCCTCACGGCCCTGATCTGCTTCGGGATGGCGACTGCCGGCGTCGCTGCGGAAGCGCAGGGTAGCCACACCTGGACCCTCAGTTCCGACTTCCAACAGGGAGTGATGGACGGGGTCAACTGCACCGACGTCCCTGACCAGCTTCAGTTGGACAAGGTCGCGACGACGTTCCCCTACGCTTGGATCGCCAACTCCGGCGACGGGACGGTGTCGAAGATCGATACTCGAACCGGGGTTGAAGAGGCCAGATACCGCACCGGACCTAACGGGGGTTGGGATAACCCGTCCCGGACCGCCGTGGACATCGACGGCAACTGCTGGATCGGCAACCGGAACACAGGTACGGTCACCAAGATCCTGATGACCGGCGGTGTTGACCGCGACGGCAGCGGCGCCATCGAGACCTCTACGGGCCCGGCCGACGTCAAGCCGTGGATGGCTGACGAGCGGATCGTGATCCATGTCGCGGTAGGCGCCTCCAACAGCCTGCCTCGGGCCATCGCGATCGACGCCTCGGGCCGGATTTGGGTCGGGTTGTACAACGAGTCACGCTATGCCGTGCTCCAACCCGACGGGACCATTGGAGCCTACGTGCCGGTGTCGAGACGGCCCTACGGCGCCGCGATCGACGGCAGCGGCACGCTCTGGAATGCAGACTTGGATTGGGGCCTCGAGAGCGTAGACACTGCCGCCATGCAGAGCACGGGCGCGTGGTACTCGGGCGGCGGCTACGGCATCGCCGTGGATAAGAACGGCACTGTCTGGCTCGGCGCCTACGCCCACTCGGGCGTGTACGCGTTTGATCCCACGACCAGGACATTCACGTACCATCCTGACCCGGCCAACCACAGGGTAGGCCGCGGCGTCTGCGTTGCCGGCGACGGTGACATCTGGGTGGCCGAAGGGTACGGCTGGCCGAACAACACCGTCACCAAGTACGACTCCTCCGGCAACTGGCTGGCGACATACAAGATCACCGACGGCGCCATGGTGGGTGTGAACCCCAATGGCGTGGGTATCGACTCCGACGGCAACGTCATTGTCGTATGCCAGGACACGAATGATGTCTGGAAGTTCCGGGAGAGCGACGGCGCCTTCATGTGGCGGACGCCGGTAGGGCACACGCCCTACACCTACTCGGACTTCACGGGCTACGTGGTCCGCAACATCACCCAGCAGACCGGCACCTGGAGCGTCATTCGTGACGGCGGAGCGGCCGGCATGGCCTGGGGAACCTGCTCGTGGAACGGGTTCACGCCGGAGGGCACCACTATCGGGGTCCGCGTTCGCGTGGCCGATACGGCCGCCGGCCTGAGCGCCGCACCGTGGCTGGACGTATCCAGCGGCGTCCTCTTCGGCCCCGTGTTCGGGCGGTTCATCGAGATTGAAGCCCGCCTCACGACGCAGTCCGAGGTCACTCCCGTCCTCACGGACCTGACCATCACGCCCTACGACACCACTCCGCCGGTGGTCACCTTGTCTGTAGCCAACGGCGAGATGTGGCCGCCGAACCACGAGATGGTGAACGTCGGCCTGACGGTCACGGCAACCGACAACATGACCCCGAACCCGACGATCGAGGTCCTGGTGTATGGCGACGAGGACGATGAGACACCGACCGGCGACGGGCTTTTCTCGGCGGATGCCCTCGACATCGGACCGGGCACCCTCCGGCTGCGGTCCGAGCGCAAGGGTGACGGCGACGGCCGCGTGTACCTGATCGTAGTCAAGGCCACCGATGCCCTGGGCAATGTCGGCTTCAGCTGCTGCACCGTGGTCGTGCCGCACAGCAAGAGCGCCAAGGCCATAGCCTCTGTAAACGAACAGGCTGCGGCGGCCAGGGCCTTCTGCTCCGCCAATGGCGGCGCGCCTCCTCCGGACTTCTTCGTCATCGGCGACGGGCCCACCATCGGCCCCAAGCAGTAGCCTCGATCCCCCACCGGAGCAGCCCGGGAGATGTCGCCGACGGCGGCGTCCCCGGGCTGCCTGGTCCCTCCGGCGCCTCGCCCGTCAGGCCGGCAACGCCTCATACACCAGCAGCTCGCTGGTCAGCGCGCCGCCGAGGCGCACCGCGACGGATCGCCTCGACCAGCACTCGCGGGCGCCGCTCAGCCGTGGTCATGCGTGCGTCGGACCGCAGGTCTCTGCGCGGTCCATACCGTGGCTCAAAAGCGCCCATCGAATGGCCGGTAAGCCGCTTGACCCGTCGGAGGATAAGTCGTAGACTTCTAGCCTCAGAACGTACCCATAGTCGACGCGACTATAAAGGAGGCAGTAAGTCATAGTAGAAAGGTATTCTGTCATTAATGGTATAGGCACTTGATATACGCCGGCGGCGAGGATTTGCCTCGCCGGCGGTCGTGCCTTTGCACTCGGTTACATCCACCGAACTTCGATGCTGGTGCTCACAGTTGCTAGGAGATGACAATGCGCTTCAGAGGACTGCAACTTGCCCTCACGGCCCTGATCTGCTTCGGGATGGCGACCGCCGATGTCGCCGCGGAAGCGCAGGGCAGCCACACCTGGACCCTCAGTTCCGACTTCCAGCAGGGATTGATGGACGGGGTCGAGTGCAATGGCGTCCCTGACCAGCTTCAGCTGGCCAAGGTCGCGACGACGTTCCCCTACGCCTGGGTTGCCAACTCCCGCGACGGGACGGTCTCGAAGATCGATACTCGAACCGGGGTTGAGGAGGCCAGATACCGAACCGGCCGCAACGGGAGTGGGGACGACCCGGCCCAGACAGCCGTGGACATCGACGGCAGCTGCTGGATCAGCAACCGGCACTCAGGTACGGTTACGAAAATCCTGATGACCGGCGGCGTTGACCGCAACGGCGATGGCGTCATCGATACCTCAACAGGCCCTACCGATGTGAAAGACTGGACCCCCACCGGTCCAGCCGATGAGCGGATCGTGATCCATGTCTCGGTAGGCGCCTCCTCGAGCAGCATGCCGCGGGCCATCGCCATTGACGCCTCGGGCCGGATCTGGGTCGGTCTGGAGTTCGAGCGGAATTACGCCGTGCTGAAACCCAACGGGGACCTCGAAGCCACCGTGGAAGTCTATAGACGGCCCGGCGCCGCAGCGATCGACCGTAACGGCACCCTCTGGAATGCCAGCGAAAGCTGGGGCCTCGAGAGCGTCAGCACTGCTACCATGCACCGCACGGGCAATTGGCAGTTGGGCGGCGGCTACGGCATCGCTGCAGGTAAAGACGGAACCGTCTGGCTCGGCGCCAACCCCAACTCGGGCGTGTACGCGTTTGATCCCGTGACCACGAGGTTCACGCACTACCCTGACCCGAGCAACGCCACCTACGCAGGCCGCGGCGTCTGCGTGGCCGGCAACGGTAATATCTGGGTAGCTGAAGCATACGGCCCGGCAGGATCGCCCAACAACACCGTCACCAAGTACAACCCCTCCGGCATGTGGCTCGCGACATACGAGATCACCGACGGCGACAGGTTGGGTGTCAACCCGAATGGCGTGGGTATCGGCTCCGACGGCAACGTCATTGTCGTATGCCGGGACACGAACGATGTCTGGAAGCTCCGAGAGAGCGACGGCGCCTTCATGTGGCGTACACCGGTAGGGACCGCGCCCAACACCTGCTCGGACTTCACGGGCTACGTGGTCCGCAACATCACCCAGCAGACCGGCACCTGGAACGTCATTCGTGACGGCGGAGCGGCCGGCATGGCCTGGGGAACCTGCTCGTGGAACGGGTTCACGCCGGAGGGCACCACTATCGGGGTCCGCGTTCGCGTGGCCGATACGGCCGCCGGCCTGAGCGCCG
>CAISJD010000005.1 GCA_903885605.1 uncultured Chthonomonas sp.
GTCGCCGGCGGTCTTGAGGCCCTCGCCGATCGCCTTCAAGCCGGCTCCGATTACCTTGGAACCCCAGCCTCGCGCCATGCCCGCCAGGAGGTCGGCCGGGATCGAGCCGGGGTTCTCGTAGTCCAGCGTCACCTGCGTACCGGTGCCCGCGATGGGCGCCACCACCGCGCAGATACGCCACTGACCCTCGTCCTTGCGCATCTTGAGCTTGAGTGGGAGGCTCCCCTCGGGGGCGCTGGGGTCGATCAGCGTCACGTCTGCGGTCTCGCCTTCCACCTGTGTAGCACCGACGCGCAGGCGCTTGCGTAGGTCCTCGTCGCCTGCGGGTGTGACTTCGACGCGGAGGGGCATGCCGGCCTGTTTGCCCGCCTCGCGGGCCTTGCGGGTGAAGGCGGCCTCGTAGGCGGCGGAGTCGCCCTCCTGAGAGGCTTGCAGGAAGGCGTCGGCGGTCCGGGCGGGGGTGGGACGACCGTAGACTGCCGCGGCACCCCCGGCGAGGGCTACCACGGCCACGGCCGCTCCAACGGCAATCCATCGTCTTTTCACGTTCGATCCCTCCAGCGCCCCGCGATCTGTGGGTGCGCGTGACGCTGAAGGGACTACGGGACGCGTGGGGCGTCCGTTTCCGTCGCCCTTACGCCTGGAGCCGCTCGATGATGGCGTCCGCCATCTGGCTCGTGCCCACGGCGGTGGGGTCGTTCCGGTCGGCCTTCATGTCGTAGGTCACCCGGTCGCCGTCGGCGATGACGCCGGAAACCGCTTGCTCCAGCCTGTCGGCCGCATCCAGCTCGCCGAGGTAGCGGAGCATGAGCATGCCCGAGAGGATCAGCGCGGTGGGGTTCACCTTGTTCTGGCCCTTGTACTTGGGCGCAGAGCCGTGGGTGGGTTCGAAGACGGCGGTGTCGGCACCGATGTTCGCACCCGGAGCCACGCCCAGGCCGCCTACCAGTCCGGCGCAGAGGTCGGAGAGGATATCGCCGTAGAGGTTGGGCATGACCAGCACATCATACGCCTCGGGCCGCTGGACCAGCTGCATGCACATGGCGTCGACCAACACCTCTTCGTAGGCGATGGAGGTATGCTCCGCCGCCACTTCGCGCGCCGTGCGGTAGAAGAGGCCGTCGGTGCATTTCATGATGTTGGCCTTGGCCACGGCGGTCACCTTGCGGCGGCCGTTCTGTTCGGCGTAGTCGAAGGCGAACTCCACGATGCGGCGGGTCGCTTCGGCCGAGATGGGCTTCACGGAGATGGCGGCCGACGGAACGATTCGTCCCTTGGAGAGCTCGATGATGGTCCGGGCCTCGTCCGTATAGGGTTCGTACTCGACGCCGGCGTAGAGGTCCTCGGTGTTCTCGCGGACGATCACCAGGTTGATGTCGCTGTACCGGCTGCGGACACCCGCGTAGCTCTTGCACGGGCGCAGGCAGGCGTAGAGGCTCAGCTCCTTGCGCAACGCCACGTTGACGGAGCGGAACCCGGTTCCGATGGGCGTGGTGATGGGCCCCTTCAATGCCACCTTGTTCGCCCTGACGCTGCTCAGCACGCTCTCCGGCAGCGGGGTGCCCGCCGTCTCCATGATGTCGACGCCGGCGTGCTGGATATCCCAGTCAAACGCGACGCCGGTTGCCTCCAGTACGCGTCGTGCGGCCTCCGTCAGCTCGGGCCCTGTGCCGTCGCCCGGGATAAGGGTCACTCGGTATGCCATATCGGCTCCCTCCTGGTTGTGGACCTACTGCGGTCGAAGTTGGATGATTGCCGGAGCGCTGAGCGCTCCAAGCCGCGAGACTGCGCGAACAACGGCGGCATCGGCGTCGGCCCGCGGTGCAATGGCTTCGCGCCGTGAGCCGGGCAGGACGTCCTGTGACCAGTCGCTGCCATGCTTCCACTGTACGAGCCACAGCCATGGAGATGCTCCGGACGTTAGGCTGACAGCCCGCATGGAGCCCCTGCTCGCCGCCTGCAGGGCCGGCTTGGCCGGCGCCTTTCCGCCGAGCCACGGCGTCGGCGGCACAAGTGCCGGGGCTGCGTACACCCCCTGCTTCAACTGCGCTCCCAGATCGCCGCGTCCGCCCATGAGCGCGACCATGCTGAAGTGGACATGGCCTGTGGCGCCCGGTTGCGCCCGCGTGGCTTCGACCTGCCTCGTCACCTGGTCGGGCTTCCATTGCGTGGCGCTCCCGTCTTGTACTCGACTCGTGTAGAGGCCCGGCCACAGGTGCCGGCCCTTGCTGTTCTGTTCGGCCCACCACTTGAGCAGCACGGGGTAGCTTTGCGCCTTCGCTTCGATGGGCCAGTAGAGCTGCGGCGTCCAGTAGTCGACCCAGCCGTTGCGGAGCCACCGGAGCGAGTCGGCGTAAATCTCAGCGTAGGCATCGAACCCGCGGATCTGGGGCGGGTTGCCCGGCCGCCAGATGCCGAACGGGCTGATCCCGAACCTGACCCAGGGCTTCACGCGCTTGACCTCGGCGTACACGCTTCGCACGAACTCATCAACGCAGGAGCGTCGCCAATCGTCGCGGGCAAGCGTGCCGCCGCCCGCCTTGTACCGCGCATAACTAGGCTGGTCAGGGAAGTCGACCACCGCGCCTGCCGCATCCTTGACCTTGTACGGATAGAAGTAGTCGTCAAAGTGAATGCCGTCCACGTCGTACCGGCGCACGACATCCATCACCACCGAGAGCGAGTAGGCCGCAGTGGCCGGGTCGCCCGGGTCGAGCCAGAGCGACTTGCCGTAGGTGCGCACGATCTCAGGCCGCTTCTTGCTCACGTGCCCCGGAGAGATGGCCGAGCGCGAGCCGAGGTGCTTGGCTCGATATGGATTGAACCAGGCGTGCAGCTCAAGGCCCCGCTCGTGCGCCTGTTCGACGGCGAACTCCAGAGGGTCGTAGGCGGGCGATGGCGGCTTACCCATGGCTCCGGTCAGGTACTCGGACCAGGGCTCTATCGCCGACGCGTACATGGCGTCGCAGGCGGGCCGCACCTGGAAGACCACTGCGTTGAGCCGAAGCTCTACGCAGCGGTCCAGGATGCGCAGCATCTCGGCCTTCTGCTGGGCTACGGGCAGGCCCGGTTTGCTCGGCCAGTCGATGTTGGCCACCGTGGCGACCCAGGCCGCGCGGAACTCGCGCACGGGCTCCGGCGCCTCGATGGCCGGGTCGGCCGAGCCGCACAGGCAGAGGCAGGCCGCCAGGATCGCGGGCAGCGACCGGAGGAGCATGGAGGCCACGCTACGCCTCTCGGGGGTCGGGATGGTCCAGCACGTTTTGTGTCTGCGCCGCACGGAATGCACGCCAGGCGACGCCGATCTCGGGGTACTTGAGGCCCAGGATCGCCGCCGCGAAGAGCGCCGAGTTCACCGCGCCGGCCCGGCCCACAGCCAGAGTGCCCACGGGGATGCCCGCCGGCATCTGAACCATGGAGAGCAGGCTGTCGAGCCCGCTCATGAGCTTGCTTTCCATCGGAACGCCGAGGACAGGAAGCGCCGTCTTGGCCGCCGTGACGCCCGGCAGGTGGGCCGCGCCGCCGGCTCCGGCAATGATCACCTCGATGCCGCGCTCCTCGGCGGTGGAGGCATACTCGAACAGGCGGTCCGGCGCCCGGTGCGCTGAGATCACCTGGACCTCAAAAGGTACGCCGAGCTTCTCCAGCGTCGAGCATGCGTGGGACATGATGTCCCAGTCCGACTTGGATCCCATGAGGACCCCCACCAGCGGATAGACCATCCATTTGCTCCTGGTTTGGTAGAGACCGCAGAGTTGCGCGAACGCCGGTGCGTCGCAGGCCTACAGGATACCGCCGGGCTTCCAGTAGATGGCCAGCACGTCGAAGGTGATGGAGACCGCCCAGTGTGTCAGGAAGCAGGGCACGAACGACCGCGTCCGGAGCGCCACGATCCCCAGCCCAACGCCTGCTATGAACGATCCTGCGACTTCGGGCGCAGGCTTGCCGAGGTGCATGATGCCGAAGGCCAGGGCCTGCAGCGCCACCGCGGGCCAGGCGCCGTACCCTCGCGCCAGGCCGTGCGTCAGGAAGCCACGGTAGAACCACTCCCAGGCCAGCATGTAGAGGCCATAGCTCAGTTCGTGGTACGTGAACATGGTCCACGACATCGCCGCTTGAGGCACGATCGGGTAGTAGTCGTGGAAGGCGGGCCACCGCGAGGCGATGACCAGCACCGGCAGCATGGCGAGGTACATGGCTGTCGCGGTCCGTGCGCCCGCCCGGCCGGGAGCCCTCCAGCCGAAATCGACCGGTGTCAAGCCCGGTGCGAACCAGGCCACGAGCATCGGCGCCAGCATCAGGGCCGTGAGGTTCACGACCAGGTACTCCTCCCAGCTTCGCGCCGCCGTCGCCATGGGCGTCGAGGAGACGGAGTAGGGGTGCAGGTTGTACCGGGTCAGCCAGGCCACGGTGCCGGCGCCGATGATCAGCACGACCGTGGAGACCGCCAGGTCCCGTGCCCGGACCGAAGGGAGCGCGAACCTCATCGAGGCGCCTCGGCGATCTTGCGCGCCGCCGCCCGCAGGCGCCTACGGTGCGCCGCCAGGTCGGCAGTGTGGCGTCCCCGCCACCAGAGGGGCCGCCCATCGACCATCGTCAGGGCCACGTCGCGGGCGGATGCGGCGTAGACCAGCGCCGACACCGGGTCGTAGCAGGGCGCCGTATGCAACCGGTCCAGCCGGACGGCCGTCAGGTCGGCGCGCTTGCCCGGTTCCAACGTGCCGATAAGGTGTTCGAGGCCTAGCGCACGCGCGCCGCCCAGCGTGGCCGCCTCCAGCGCCTGCGCGGCATCCATCGCATCGATGCGCCGGCGCGAGGCGCGCTGCATCAGCACGGCGAACCGCATCTCCTCGAGCATGTCGAGGCCGTTGTTCGATGCGGCGCTGTCGGTGCCCAGCGCCAGGTTGCCGGTGGGGCAGGCTGCACGGAGCGCCCAGAGCGGCGCCACCCCGTTGCCCAGCTTGGCGTTGGACTTCGGGCAGTGGACCCATGAAGCGCCGGCTCGGGCCACGGCATGGGCGTCAGTGCGGGAGACCTGAACGCCGTGGACCAGCAGCGTGCGGTCCGTCAGCAGCCCATGCCGCGCCAGGTGCGCCACCGTGGTGACGCCTGGCGTGGTCCACTCGATGCCGCGCTCGGCGAGCCTGCGGGCGATGGGGCCCGAGCCGCGCAGCATCAGCTCGGCCTCGGCCTGCGACTCGGATGCGTGGATGCAAAGCCGCAACCTCCGCTCCCCTGTGTAGCAGGCCAGGGCATGCATCAGGTCCGGACGCACGGTGTAGGGCGCATGGGGCGAGACGGCCGGAGTGAGTAGCGATCCCCGTAGCGTGACCGCCATACGGGCCAGTTTGGCATCGAGGGCCATCACCGCCTCCTGCGCCGTCTGCTTGCCGTCAATGCCGAAGACCTCCTGATAGATGACGCCGCGTAAGCCAACGGTTGCCGCCCCATCTGCGGCGGCACCTGCATCGGTGCAGTCGGCGATGGTACCGGTGCCCGCTGCCGCGGCTTCGGCGGCGCCCAGCGTGGCAGACGCCACCCAGTCGGCGGCCGTGACGGCGGGTTTCAGCGCCGTCAGCGCACCGATCCAGGGGAGGAACTCGATGTCCTCCAGGCGGCCCCGGAAGACGTTGTACTCCAGATGCGTATGGGCATTGACGAACGCGGGCAGCAGGGCGCATCGACCCAGGTCAACGACATCGGCGGCAGGACCGACTGTGAGCCTCCAGGGGCGTACATCAACGATGCGGCCGTCTTCCACTACGACCTCGTGGTCAAGCAGGGGTGGGCCGCCTATGGGCAGGACCCAGGCCGCACGGAAGCGTACACCGCGGCCCTCAGCCCGGAGGCCGGTCACGCGGCCCGGCCCGCCGAAGCCCGGTTGCGCGGGGCTCGGTTAGAGCGGTGCGGCCCAGCGCATCTCCAACTCGTCGCGGGTAAGGTTCTTGGCGTGGCCGTCAGCATGGAGCACGTTGTACCGCAATTGGCCGAACAGGGCGCCACCGTGCCACCTACCCGCTGCATCGAACAGCAGATTAACGCTGCTCGGCTCGCGGATAGAGCCCTCGCCCGCGCGACGAAAGGCGATCTCCGTGCGGTAGTTATAGCTGGTGCCGAACTTCTGGTAGCTTGTGGGACGGGCGTCCAGCGGCTCACCGTTGAAGTCCTCGACATCGTAGCCGCTGTCGGCGGGGCAGTGGAAGAGCTCCTTCGACTTGATGTAGCTCTGCAGCGCCTCGTGGATGAAGGGCATATAGGGGATCTGCGCCTGGAACTCGGGGTACTGCGACCAGATCTGCGGCGTGTACCTGTCCGTGGCGTCGACGGCCCAGGGGTAGAGTTCATCGTAGTCCTGCGTGTACATCTTGATGGCCATACCGATCTGGCGGAGGTTCGAGACACAGGTGATCTCCCGAGCCTTGCCGCGTGCGGTGGCGAATACAGGGAAGAGAAGGGCGGCTAATACGGCAATGATCCCGATGACGGTGAGTAGTTCCACCAGCGTGAAGGCGCGGCTCTTGCGTTGCACGGGCTTTCCCCCTCTGGCTCGGCGTTGGCACTCAACATATACGAGCCGACGCTCCGATCGGTGCCGGCCGACTTGGAGCGGCGCTTGACCGCCTGCGCATCGGGCGGCGCGGACCAGGTCGTCGATATCATTGTAGCGGGTGGCACCGTGCTTGACGGCTCCGGCACCGACCCGATCCGCGCCGACGTGGCGATCCAGGGCGACCGGATCGTGGCCGTGGCTGCGGCCCTGCCTGGTTACCATGCTGCCGCCGTCATTGACGCCCACGGCCTCCGCGTGGCTCCCGGCTTCATCGACATCCATACACACTCCGACATCTCGGTCCACTTCAACCCCGGAATGGCGAGCATGGTCTCTCAGGGCGTCACGACACAGGTGGTGGGGAACTGCTCGCTCTGCCTCGGACTGGCTCTGGACGATCCCGCCTTTGCGTTCGAGCGGCGCTGGCTCAGCAGCCACGGGGTGAAGATCACGTGGAGCGATATGGCGGGCCATCTGGGCCGCGTCGAGGACGACGGGGTCGCCACCAACTACGTCATGCTCGCGGGCCACGGCACGATCCGAAAGCGCGTCATGGGGATGGCGGGCCGGGCGGCCGGCGCCGATGAGATCGAGCGGATGAAGGCCATCGCCCTTCGAGCCATGGAACAGGGCGCCTGGGGGCTCAGCACCGGCCTGGAGTACCAGCCCAGCTCATACGCCGGCGTAGAGGAGCTTGCGGCGGTCTCCAGCGTCATGCGTGCGTACGGCGGCTTCTACGCGACCCACCTGCGGAACGAGGGAGACCTGCTGCTGGAGGCGGTGCGCGAGGCCATCCAGGTGGGTGAGGAGGCCGGCGTGCCGGTGCAGCTCTCCCATCACAAAGCCGAGGGACGACAGAACTGGGGCAAGGTACACGAGACGCTCAAGCTCGTGGAGGCCGCGCGGGCCCGCGGCGTCGATATCCAGATGGACCAGTACCCCTACACCGCATTCATGACCTCCATGTCGATCCAGTTCCTGCCGGACTGGGCGCTGGAGGGCGATGCCGACGACGTGGGCGCCCGCCTGCGCGATCCCGGCCAGCGGGCCAGGGTCCGCGAGGCCATGCTGGCCAATCGCCCGGAATGGGCCGATGACGCCCCGGGCGGCGTCTGGGGCGACGTGCGGATCGGCGCCTCGCGCGACAATCCGGCGCTGCAAGGCCGGACCATCGCGGAGTTGGCCGCTGAGCGGGGCGTCTCCTGCGTCGATACCACGCTGGACCTCATCGCCTCGGCGCTTAACTTCATCAGCGCGGTGAACTTCGCCATCAGCGAGGAGGACATCGCCGTCGTCATGCGCCACCCATGGACGATGATCGGCTCCGATGCCGTCGGCACCGCGCCTGTGGGCAAGATGGCTGAGGAGAAGGTCCACCCGCGCTGCTACGGAACCTTCCCGCGCGTCCTGGGCCGCTACTGCCGCGAGAAGGGCCTCCTTTCCGAGGCGGCTGCCGTCCAGAAGATGACGCAGCTTCCGGCATCGCGTTTGGGCTTGGATGGGCGCGGTTTGCTGCGTCCCGGCTACTTCGCCGACCTGGTGGTCTATGACCCCGAGACCGTTGGCGATGCGAACTCCTACGAGGATCCACACCAGTTTTCGCACGGTATCGATACCGTGCTGGTGAACGGTCGTGTGGCGTGGCAGGACGGGGCGGAGACAGGCGTTCGGTCGGGCCGCGCGCTGCGGAGGCCCAGTCCGTAAGGGGTAGCCCTGCCGTCCGGCGAAGCCCCCACGGAGGGCATGGCCTTGTCGGACGGCAACGAGCCTACTGCTGGAAGAGCCCGGCGCGGCGAAGTGCGGCGTTGATGGCGTCGCTGTTGAAGCCCACCACCGTGGCGAGCACCTTGCCGGTTTTGCTCACCACGATCGTGGTTGGGTACGTCGTGACCGAGAAGAGCTTGACCAGGTCGGTCGTGCTCTTGTTGGTGGCCACCGGGATCGTCAGTCCGACCTCCTCCACCCAGGTCCTGAGGGCTTCGGTGGTCTCACCCGTACCGTTCACCGCCAGCACCTCGAGGCCACTGTCCTTATACTGGTCGTTCAGCTTCTGGAGCTCGGCCAACTCCTGCAGGCTTCCCTCAGAAGTGGTGTAAAACAGCGCGATCACCACGATCTTGCCCCGCTTCTGTGGGAGGCTCCATGCCTCACCCGTGAGCGTGGTCAGCGCGATGACCTCGGAGGGCTCGGGCAGCGTCGGGTTGGGGAACCGGCTCACCAGGCGTGCCCCGTCCGGCAGTGAGTAAGCCAGGGCCTCGGCCGGAAGCTCGCCGTTCACCGTTGCCTCGACCACGTCCTCAACGGCAAGCTCGGTTGCCCCGTCCACCAGTGCCGCTCGCTTGACGAGGCCGTCGTCGAGGCCGATATGCACCTTCATGCTCATCTCGCCGGAGTAGGCCATCGATACTACATAGCAGAGGGTACCGCGATAGGCCATGGGCCCGGCCATGGTGGCGCTCGCGAGGCGCTCCGCGAATGCCGACTGCCCCCGGCTCTGGCCCTGGAGCAGGGCCGCGATGAACTCCGTCGCAGGGCAGAGGAGGTTAGTCCCGGCCAGCACATTGGCTCCGGCAATCGCCTCGGGGGCCCTGGCTTCCGTGTATGCCTTGGCCTTGCTGCGCACCACCAGGGCCTTGTCGCCGGCAACGGACACGACGGATGAGAGCGGTTCCGACTGCGCATCGATCAGCAGCCTGTTCGGGCGGCTCATGGCGAGCGAAACCGGCTGGGACCAGACCTTGTCTCCGACGGTGCGAGACCACGTGGTCGTCATCCGCAGCGTATCCATCGTCCGGTAGGCGTTGGCCGACTTGGCAACGAACGCCGCCATCTCCTTGCTCCGGTCCACTGGCCTCACGGATATGTCCAGCTCGCCGAAGCGGGCCGCCATGGTGGGCGTGTCCGCCAAGAGCTTTCCGCCGTCGGGTGCGGTGAATGCCACGTCCCGTGCGCTGACGGCGGCGCCGGTCTCGATGGCGCCCACCTTCTCCGTAAGCACCGTGCGGCCGTCCCGGGCCAGGGCCACGCGGCGGATCATCCAGCCGGACGTGTCGACAAGCATCCTGGCGATGTGATTGTCGTTGTAGCGGAAGGTCACCTCAAGGCAACGCACGCCGTCGATCTCGTCGGAGCCGATGACCTCCATCCGTGACAGCGCGGTCGAAAGGAGGCCTTCCCGATCCTGTCCCAGCCCGGTAAGGAGGGCCAGCGTCAGCCGGGTGAGAGGAGACGGGATGCCCATGCCTCCAAGGTGCCGCAGTTGCGCGAAGGAGGCGGGTGCGCCGAAGCGTGTGAACGTGGCAGGCGAGGTGCGCGCGAGCCCAAGGGTACGGCCATCGCACCGTGCTGATGCGGAGGCGTCGCCGGCAACCAGATCGACGGCAAGCAGGTTGGGCCGCTTGGCGGTCAGGGTCAGGTTGCCGGTGAGCTCACCTGCCGTGTCCCGGAGGGTCCAGGCGCTCTGGATCCGGACGCTCTCGATCGACCGGTAGGCGCCGGTCATCCGGTTGAGCACCACCGCCGCCGGCGGCAGCTGTGCATAGGCGCCGGCCGCACAGAGGGCGGCCCCGACCGGGAAAACTCCGAGGCACAGACGTTTCATGGAGGTCACCCCTTACTGCAGGTGCAGCCAGTTGTGCATCAGGAACCAGACGCGGTCGATCAGCAGGGCCATCCGCGCCATGACCGTGGAACCGAAGATGGCGCCGAAGGCGAACATCAGCATCAGCCGGCCGGTCCGGGCCGATGCCGCAACGACCTTGTTCTTCTGCTCGAAGGAGAAGAAGAAGTAGGTGAGCACCGTCACCATGATGAAGACGAACAGCAGGTTGTTCAGTCCGATCCCCAGCGTCGTGAGGCCCGAGCCTGTGGGGATCATCTCAGGTGTGACGTAGAGCGGTTTGAACGACCTGCGGATCTGGGGGATGTAGTCCGACGCCGTGGTCTGGAACGCCTGGCCTGCGGCAAAGCCCATCAGGGTCCCGATGGCAATGCGGCTCATCCAGCTGTGCTTCTTCGAGAAGATGGTGTAGAAGAGCAATCCGAACCCGGCTACGAGCGCCCACGGCCATTGGCCGTCACGGAAGAGCGGCGTGAACCACTGCGGACCCAGCACCTCCGTCCACGTCGTCTTGATCAGGTAGCCTGCGGCAAGGCCGATGAAGATGTGCTCAAAGAGCCGGTAGACGCGGTTCTCGCGGTAGATCAGGGAGAAGAGGGCCAGCGTCCCGATGGCGCCGAACCAGACGCCTATCGGGTGCGACCAGGTGGATGCGGTATCCATCAGGAGTTGCCCTCCATCTTCTTCGTGGCATACATGCCGTAGTTGCCGAGGCCTATCAGGACGAACAGGAGTACGAGGGCCAGCGACACCGGCGTGATGGCCCGGGTGGTGAACCCCTTCTCGCCCAGCAACTGCTCATATTCCGCGGCGCCCTTGATACCGAACAGCATCCCGCGGATCTGGCCCGAGTCGAGGTAGGTGTAGAGCTCCGGCGCCATGACTGACGTGGGCGCATAGCAGAAGGCGGCGTTGGTGGAGCCTACGACCAGGCCGACCCAGGATTTGTAGTTGCCCGACGCGGAGAACTCGGCGATGACGCTCAGGTCCTTCACGTTTCTTACGCCGGCCATGACCGGGTACTCGGCCAGCGGGCGGCGGTTCACCGAGTCGGTCTTCAGCGTCTCGTTGATGTCCCGCACCATGCCCTTCAGCGTCCCTGCGATATCCTGCCGAAAGCCGAGGTTGATCCAGTCCTTGCCATATTCGTACTTGTAAATCCTGGCCTGCTCCTCTGCGAGTTCCTGCGCCAGCGTGGTCGACTGGGCGTCGCCGAACGCGATCAGGGCGAAGCGGATATGACGCTTCATCAGGTGCTTGAGGACGACCTGCGTCTGCGGCCTGTTCTCGCCCTGTGTACTTGCGCTCCAGAGCGTCGAGACGAGCACCAGCTTGTCTTTCGGCGCGCTCTCGATGGCCTCATAGAACCGCGTGGCCTCAGGCGACACGGCCAGGGGCAAGGGGATCGGCACGATGAGGCCGATCACCACGATGGCCAGTAGCGCGCCGTAGAGCCAGTGCCGATTGATGCGGGTGAGTGGATGCCCTGGGTTGCTCATGACTCGTCCGCCTTCGCCTCAAAGTAGGCCCCGCGCTCCAGCGACAGCCAGATGCGTAGCGCGATGGCCAGCCCGCCGATGCCGAGGCCGAAGCCGATGGCTCGTTGGGCCGGCGCGTTCACCGTGGTGAGAAGCCAGTTGCTGATGTTGTCGAGCCGCAGCAGTGAGAGGTAGGAGCCCTTCACCGGCAGCCAGTGCGTCAGGTACTGCCCGATCGGGATCTGGCCCAGCATCACCACCAGAGCCGCCACCATAAGCAGCGTGGCTTCGGCCGACTTGATGCGGAACGCCCGGTAGGCGGCCGACACAATGAAGAACGCCAGCACCGCGAACATGGCGGCGTCGAAGCTGTTGAGCACGTCGCGGAACAGCGATCGGTAGAACAGAGTCTGCTCGAACTTGATGCCCGCCACGGCCATCACTACCATGGAGGTCAGCAGCAGGGCGCTGTTCTCCCAGCCGGACTTTACCTTGACCACGTTGGCGCCATGGATGCGGATCAGGCTAAGCACACCCAGCCCGAGCGTCATGCCGCCCAGCACGTTGGTGACGTTGCCGACGGTGGGTACGGCGAAGGTGAGGATGTTCTCATCCTGACCGTTGGCGGGCAGGAAGAACTCCAGGGCGTAGAAGAGGCCCGCGACGAATGTCACGGCGGCGATCACGGCCTTGCGCGCCTTGCCCGGAAGGGCCTGCAGGATGAGCACAGCGACGACGCACGCCACGACGCAGCCGGCCACGGCGCCGGCCAGCGCACCGCCGTGCAGCGCAGGGAATGCGCGGCTCAGGAACGACTGAATAGGGTTCATAGTTGCCGGCGTCTCCTACTTGATCGTGAACCACTGGACGAAGAAGAACTCCTCGCCCAGGGGCTTGATGGACAGCGCCAGCGTTCCGAGTACCACGATGAGCAGCATCATCCCCTTGCAGATGTCTTGTCCCACAAGGCTGCCCAGCAGCGTCGGCTCCCGCGAGATGTATGCGGAGGCCGCGTAGTACTCGTCGCCGATGATCGTGTAGTCGCAGCTGGCGATGAAGAAGGGCAACTGCGTGGTCTGCACCGTGCCCGCCACCTGGATCGCGCCGACCTGCTGCCCGGACTCCGCAAAGATCAGCGATTCCGCGAAGAAGTCGCCGAAGAGGAAGCTCGCCGCCACCTTCTCGCGGTGGATCGTGCCCGCCACGCCCGAAGCGAATGCGAACTGCCTGTCGGACAGGAAGTAGACCGAGGTCGGGTCGAAGTCCTCCGGTCGGCCGGCGGATGCGTAGGACTCCCGCACGACCTCTTCTGCCACGGTGTAGAGCGCCGGGTCGGCCACAGGCATCAGGATGCGGTTGCCGAACTTGGCCGCGGTCTTGATGATGTAGCTGAAGATCGTCAGGGCCTGCAGCCCGACGACGCCCAGGCCGCTGAGGCCCGGCACCATCAGGATTGGGCGGCCCATCTCCGTGGCGCGGCCCACAGCCTCATCAATGGCGTTCAGGCCGGGGATGCGGCGGATGAAGTACTTTCTGCCTCGCTGGGCCGTGATGACTGTGACGAGCACGATGATGCTCCACAGGGCCACAAGGAACGCGGCCTCCCACTTGTCGCTGGCGTGGGTCAAGGTGTCTCTCCTCCAACAGGCGTCCTTTTCTGCATCGTTAGGTCCTCGATCCGGCGAATGAGGCGCTCAACATTGCTGCGCTCCTCAAGCAATCGCGATACGGTGTGAACCCGCTCAAAGCCGATCAGCGGGGCCAGGAGCGGCGATGTCACCACGAGGCCCTGGCTGGCCATGAAGGTCAACGGCTTGTGCATCTCAAGGAACAGGATGGCAGGGGTCTCAAGGCCCCTGCCCACGACCTGGCTCGCGATCTTGTCCAGCACACGATCGCGTTCATCGTCGCTGATGGGCTCTTCCCAGCTAGGCATGGTCCTGCAGTCCCCTGGCGCGCTCTCGGACTATGGCCATGGCGGACCTCCTGGTCTCCGCGTCGCCGAAACGAAGCTGCACCCCGCGGAACGCCTCCAGCCGGTTGGGCCGCCCAAACGGCGACAGTCGGACGCACTCCTCCGAGACGAGCACCCGGCGGACCCGCTCCCACTCGATCTCCAGTCGTGCCGCGCCGTAGGCCGCCATTGCGCGCCGCGCAGTCAGGCGATAGTGCGCGGGGAAAAGGAACTCCGCCGTAGCCGTCAGCACCAGGGCCGGACCGAGCAGTACGAACAGGAGGGAGTGGAAGCTCCACCAGCCCATGACGGCGGCGACGGCGGCGACGGCGGCCACAGCAAGGCCATGCGCGGGCGCCTGGCGCCACAGGTGCACCGTCCACTGGAGGAGTATTGCCTCATCGGCGTCGGGCGCCGTGCCGCGGTCCGGACCATCATCATTTCCCTGGGCAGACATAGGCGCGAGAATGCTCCCGTGCGAGGCGTGCCCGGCAGCGCTGGTGCATGACGCCGAGTGCGCAATAGCGTACCCCGAGCCGCGTGGTTTGCGCCCGGTTCCGCGCCATCGCCCGGTTCGCAACAGCCTCCAGAACGGCGCACAAGTGGCGGTGTGACACGCCATACACCCATTTGCGGGTCCGGTGAGTCCTCGACCTACTCGGGAATCGGCCGACGGTTGTTGCCTTTTGACGGGCCGTGTGTTATGATAACCCGACCACTCGTAGCCCCCCCAACCACTACGGGCGCCTCCGGCATAGTGGCTGGGAGGCCGCTTGCGGAAAGGATAGCGCGGATGAGAATGACCCGGATTCCGACCGTGGGACTGTACGCCTTTGTCTCGGTCCTCGTTCTGAGTTCGGTGGTGGTCGGGCCAAGGGCTCTCGCCGCGGACGCATCGGAGCAGTACCGCAAGCTAACGGCTCAGATCAGCACCAAGAACCTGACCGAGACAGTCACCACGCTGGCCGGTTTCGGGTCGCGCGTGGCCGGCTATCCCGGTGATGCCCAGGCCGCCGACTACGTCGAGCAGCAGTTCGCCGAGATATTCGGCGTCGATAAGGTGCGCTCCGGTTCGTACGACGTGACCGTGCCGATCGACAAGGGCGCGAGCATCACCGTGAACGGGGTAACCAAGCCCCTGTTCGCGCTCTGGCCGAACCTGGTCCGCACCTCCGAGCTACCTACCGAGGGCCTGACAGGCAAGCTCGTCTACGTCGGCGACGGCAAGATCAGCAATTTCAACGGCAAAGACGTCGAGGGCAACATCGTCCTGGCCGACTTCAACAGCCGGGCCGAGTGGCTCAACGCCACCCGCCTGGGCGCCCGAGCCGTCGTCTTCATCGCCCCAGAGACCACCATGCGGGGCGAGGCCGAAGCGAAGTTCATCTCCATCCCCATCAATATCCCGCGGTTCTGGGTCAGCAGGGCAGACGTGGCGCCGCTCCTGGTGAGCACCGCCGGCGCGCAGCCGCCGACCTGCACAGTCAAGTGCGACATGCCGTGGGAGTCGCGCAAGGCGAAGTGGTTCTTTGGATCCATCGAGGGCACCGACCCCAAGATGAAGGACCAGGTGGTCGTCCTGCAGTCCTACTACGACTCGATTTCCGTGGTGCCCGCCCTGGCGCCCGGCGCCGAATCTGCCTGTGGACTGGCGAGCATGCTGGAGTTGGCGCGTCTTTACAGGGCGAACCCGCCCAAGCGGTCTATCTACTTCGTCGCCACCAGCGCACACTTCCAGGCCTTGCAGGGCGTACGTGAGTTCCTCAACGCGCATATAGACGGCTGGGTGCAGCCCAGCATGGCCGAGGTCGCCGTCGCCAAGGAGAACGCCGTTCGCACCGCCCTGTGGCTCGGCGGTATCGCGGTCCTGCTGTTGATCTGGCTGGCCACGCGGGTGATGGCTGTCACGCCCGGCGGCAAGCGCCTGAATGCCGGTTCCTGGGTCCTGGCCGCCTTCGTGCTCTGTGCGCTGGTCCTGAACGTGCTCTTCTACCTGCAACCGCGAGATCAGGCCCTGCGCAAGCGCGACAGCATCTACCTCTGGGCCGGGCTTGACCTCAGCAGCCAGAGCCGGGGCGTAGGCATCTTCTACAAGAGTTGGTTCTACGATGTCCGCGAGGATATCCAGGGCCGCTTCTCCGACATTGCCCGGGTCTGCCGCGAGAACGCGGAGAAGATCGGCAACGCGCTGGGTTTCGACCCGAAGAAGGCCTTCGCGGATGGCGTCAACCCCGTCGATGGAAAGAACTGGCGTAACCATATCCCCGGAAAGCCGGCGTTCGACTCCGAAGTGATCACCATGGCTCAGGGCCTTGGCGTCACCTTTGCCAGCATCGACGATGCACGCGCCCTGGTCGATACCCCGTTCGATACTGCCGATCGCGTGAACGTGGCCAACCTGGCGTTCCAGACCCGGTTGCTGGCCTGCCAGTTCTATCACATCCTGACGGACACCAACGAGCCGGGCGATGTGAATGCCCAGCGTATGCCCATCACCGAGCCCGCGAAGTGGTCTCGAATGGCGCTGCAGGGCGGCTTCGCCACGGTCCGCGGTCGCGTTACGCTCTACAACCCGAAGAAGACCTTCATCGCCTATGCCGACCCGGCGCTGGCGAACTCGCTGGCCGTGATCCGCAACCGGACCAAGAGCTACATGGGCGTCCGGGGCAATATGATCCAGGCCGTTTATGCCGACGAGAAGTCGAAGGAAAAGAACGTCTTCGAGTTCCGCGGTGTCGCCCCGCTCACGGCCTACGGCGGCAACGCTGTGACCCGCGTGGCCGCCTACCACCTGGACACGCGGGATACCTCGCCCGAGCTCGATGCGGCGACCGGCAAGCCCACGGGCATGATGATCCCGAACCCGCGCCGCGGCGATATTGACTATGCGCCTGACCTGGGCGTCACCGGCGCCAAGTTCATGCCGCTCGACGTCATGGTCACAACCGCCCAGAAGGAAGTCTCGGTCATCCTCTTCCGGTGCGTTGCGACATCGGTCTACGACCTGGTGGACCAGCAGTCGCTCCGCGCACTGGCTACCCTTGACGTGCTGGACGGCGACAGCAACGGTGAGCCGCGCATGTTCGGTTTCGCCATGGACCCGCAGGACCCGGGCCTGGTGGGTTCCTACGTCGAGGACATGGCCGTCATCTTCTCGCAGCCCGGCGCCCGGCTGAAAATCCTGATGGGCGCAGGTCCCGGCGCCACGAGGTTGCTGCTGATCAACCCGGACAAGGAGCAGCCTGAAGGCCGCGGCTACCTTGTGGGCGGCGACCCCAACGAGGCGCAGGACGCCGATATGCGGGGCAAGGTCACGCTGGACAAGTACGATCCCAAGCGTGAGATCGCCCGGGGCGGCGCCATCTACCATTCGGCTCTGCACGTGGCCAAGGATATGTGGACGCTGAACGACTTTCGCATCCGCCGCCTGGCCAAGTACCGCATCATCAACGAAGGCATTAACGACCTGCATTCCATGGCCAAGTCGTCGATCGATGAGGCCGAGAAAGCACGGGCCGACAGGAACTGGGAGCGCTTCGACGCCGAGAGCCGCGCAGCGTGGGGCTTCACGTCGCGGGCCTATCCCGACGTGCAGCGAACCGCCATCGACGTGGTCCAGGGTGTCCTCTTCTATCTGGCCCTTCTCATTCCGTTTGCCTACTTCATGGAGCGGCTCGTCTTCGGCAGTTACGACCTGAAGCGCCAGTTGGGCTTTGCCGCCCTCATCTTCCTGGCCATCTTCTGGGTCTTCAGTCAGGTCCACCCGGCGTTCGATATCACGATGAACCCGGTCATTGTGCTGCTTGCGTTCGTGATGCTGGCGCTCTCGTGCATCGTGATCGCGCTCATCACAGGCAAGTTTGAAGAGCAGTTGAAGCAGATGAACCAGCAGGTATCCGGCGTCCACAAGGCGGACATCGGGCGCGTGTCGGTTGCCATGGCGGCCTTCAACCTGGGTATCTCCAACATGCGCCGCCGCAAGGCCCGCACCGTGCTGACCTGCATCACGCTCGTCCTCCTGACCTTCACGGTGTTGTCGTTCACCTCCGTGGTGCAGACCATGCGGTTCAACCAGGTCCCAGCACCGGGTATGCCCCGGTACAACGGCTTGATGATCCGCACCGCCATGTGGGACCAACTGCAGGAGCCTGCCTACCGCCTGCTCGCCGACGAGTACGGTGCGAACCACTCGGTGGCCCCGCGCTCCTGGTTCTTCGGCACGCAGCTGGGCGAGCAGTCGTTCCTTACCGTGAAGCGCGGCGATGCCCAGTTCGATGCCAAGGCCCTGGTCGGCCTCACGCCGCAGGAGTCGATGGTTACTCGACCGCAGGATGCGCTCATCGCCGGTCGCTGGTTCGGACCGGACGATGTCTACACGGTCATCCTGCCTGACGTGATAGCTGCGGCGTTACGGATCGATCCGCAGGACGTAGGCAAGGCGACGGTCTCATACGCCGGCGTCGACTATCAGGTGGTCGGCATCTACGACATCCAGAAGTTCAAGAAGCTTGTCGACCTCGACAGCGAGCCCCTGACGCCGGTTGACTTCATCCTGATGCAGAAGATGTCGCGCCAGGGCAAGTCAGGTGGAGAGACCGGCTTCCGTGAGTACACGCACCTGGAGCCGGACTCGATCTTCCTGGTTCCGTACCAGACGGCGACGAACCTGGGCGCCGAGTTGCGTTCCATCGCCATCGACTTCGGCGATGCGGACCGCGTCACCAAGAAGCTCGGGCCGCTCATGCACCGTCTCGGCCTGAACCTCTACGCAGGTCGCGTCCCCAAGGAATCGGGCAGCAAACCGACCATCGTGCGCTATTCCTCGATCGCGGCGACGTCGAGCAAGGGGTTGGAACTCGTCTTCTTCCCGGTGCTGATTGCGGCGCTGATCGTTCTCAACACGATGCTGGGCTCGGTCTTTGAGCGTGTGCGTGAGATCCATATCTTCTCGTCAATTGGTCTGGCGCCCTCGCACATTGCCATGCTGTTCATCGCCGAGGCCATGGTCTACGCCATCCTCGGATCTGTCGCCGGCTACCTTGTAGGGCAGTTGGCCACGAAGATTCTGGTCTGGACCGGCGCCTTCCAGGGCCTCTACCTGAACTTCTCGTCCGTCTCGGCGGTCATGACGACACTGATCGTCGTCGGTGTTGTGCTTCTTTCGACGCTCTATCCGGCGCGCAAGGCGGCTGAGGTGGCGACGCCCGCCATCGATCGCACGTGGCGCGTCCCGGACCCGGATGGTGACGACTGGACCATTCCTCTTCCGTTCTCCGTTACGGGCGAGCAGGCCAGCGGCCTCAACGGCTTCCTCCAGGAGTGGTTCTCGGCCTACGAGGAGTACAGTATCGGCGACTTCGTGACACAGAACGTCGAAGCCGACGAGTCGCCCGTGCCTGTGCCGCAGGCGCCGGGTAGCGCCAAGTCGCCGACGATGGGCACTATGTACAGCATCCGGTGCATGACGTGGCTGGCCCCCTTCGACCTGGGTGTGAGCCAGCGCGTGGCCATCGAGACCAGGCCCACGGATATGGCGGACGTGTTCGACATCAGCGTGACGATCCACCGCGAGAGCGGCGACATCTCGAACTGGAAGCGCGTCAACCGACGCTTCTTGAACACGCTGAGGAAGCAGTTCCTCATCTGGCGCACGCTGAAGCAGGGCGAGCGCGAGAAGTACCTGGCGCAGCAGGAGGGCGGCCCCGGCGCCGCCACTCCGGAACCGGCGGCTTAGAACAATGGCGACCCACTTCGTTGAGGCGGCGCCCCATGGCGTTTGCGCAAGCGCACCGGTGCGCGGGAACCGGGTGTTGGACCACAAGGGAGGACCGGACGCTTGGCAGTAGATGACATTGCCCGAGCTAGGGCCGTCGTAGAGGACGCCTCCAAGGAAGAGGGCGTACAGACTCAGGCACCCAAGTTCGAAGAGGGCTTCACCGCTAAGACCGTAGCGGGCGCCCTGTTCGTTGGGTTCGTGATGCTGCCCGGCGCCCTCTACCTGGGTCTCGTGGCGGGCCAGGGGCTGGGTGAAGCGGCTACCTGGGTCACCATCGTCCTCTTTTCGGAGGTCATGCGGCGATCCTTCTTGCCTATGAAACGGCAGGAGATTTACATCCTGTACTATGTGGCCGCCATGCTCTCCAGCTTGCTGATGGCGGACAGGGGCATTTCCGGCGGCCCATTCGGTGCCCTGATCTGGAACCAATACTTCCGTCAGGCGCCTCAGGCCGGCCTCATCGCCAGCGAGATTCCCAACTGGGTCGTGCCACCGGCCGGCTCGGCAGCCCTGACCAAACGGACGTTCTTCGACTCGATGTGGGCCGTGCCCATTATGCTCCTTGTGATCAATGAGGTGCTGGGCCGTCTGAACTGGATGAGCGTCGGGTACGTGCTGTTTCGGGTGACTTCGGATGTTGAGAAGCTCCCGTTCCCCATGGCTCCCGTCGCTGCATCGGGTGCGACGGCTCTCGCAGAGGCCGCCAGTAAGGAGGAGTCGTGGCGTTGGCGCGTCTTCTCGATCGGCAGCGTTGCGGGCCTGGTCTTCGGCTTCTTCTATGTGGGTATACCGGTCTTCACCGGCGTCGTGTTCGGCAAGGCGCTCCAGCTGATTCCGATCCCGTTCTTTGACCTGACATCAAGCACGGAGAGCCTTCTGCCGGGCGCCCTGACAGGCCTGTCGGGCAACCTCGGCGCGGTGCTTGTCGGCTTCGTACTACCGTACCATATCGTCGCAGGCAGCGTCGTCAGTGCGCTCTTCTGCAAGGTCTTCCCGATGCCGAACATCCTTCACAGCATGGGCATGTTCGGGGACGCTACTAACAACGGCTGGACGCGGGGCATGGACGCCATCAACACCCGTATGGTCACGGACATCAAGTTCTGGACCTCCATCGGTATCGGCCTGCAGTTGGCCGTGGCGTTCATGGGCATCGTGCAGGTGGTCCGAGCCCTGATGGCCTTCAAGAAGACGCTGTCGGGGAAGGGCATGTTCGCCGACGTGCCCAAAGGCCGCGGCGACGTGCCGATCTGGATTCCGCTGGTGACCTGGTTCTCAATCACCTGCTTCTATATCATCCTCGCCCAGTACCTCCTGAAGGTCGACGGGCACGGCGGCCAGTTCCCGATCTGGATCATGATCTTCTTCGGCCTGGTCTGGACGCCCATAAACTCCTTCATCAGCGCGCGAATGATGGGCCTCACCGGTAGCGGCGTTTCGTTCCCGTTCCTGCGTGAAGCCTCGATCATGAAGAGCGGCTATCCGCATGCCGACATCTGGTACGCGCCCATTCCGTTGGCGGACTACGGCCCGCTGGCTCAGCGCTTCCGGGAGGTCGAGCTGACGGGCACAAAGTTCACCAGCGTCGTCAAGGTAGAGTTTGCGGTTCTGCCGATCTTCCTGGTATCGTCGTTCATCTTCTGGGCCTTCTTCTGGCATACAAGTTCGATCCCGTCGTCTCAGCATCCGTACGCCCAGCGGTTCTGGCCCATCTCGGCCACCTTCTCGGCCATGTTCATGACGATCAACAAGCCGGATGGGCCGAAGTGGGTGCTTGAGGGCATCAACGGTATGCGCATCGCCTGGGGCATGGGGATCGGCCTGGTGGTCTACGGCATCATGTCCGTGTTGAAGCTGCCGATGCTCTTCTTCTACGGCATGGTGGGCGGCGTCGGGGCTTGGCCGTCAGATATCGTTCCGACGTTCTTCGGGGCCTGGCTGAGCCGCCGGTATTTCCAGAAGCGCTTCGGCGTGGACCAGTGGCGGCAGTACGCCCCGGTCCTGCTGGCGGGCTTCTCTTGCGGCACCGGCCTTATCGCCATGGCTTCCATCGCGCTGTCACTCATCGCCAAGTCGGTGAACTACCTGCCGTTCTAGGTTCATGATGATGGCTAGCGGAGCATCGGAACAACCGACTGACCACCCGGCGCGCGGTGCCGGCCTCACCGGCCGCATCGCGCGCCTGGTGGCGCTGTCGCTGCTGCTCGGGTGGTTGCCGCTGGTGGGGCAGGTGATCGCCGGGGCGGTGAGCGCGCGCGGAGCCGCACCGAGAGAACGGGGAGTCCTCGCGGCGGTTGCGGCGGCCCTGTGGGTCGCCCTGCTCGGGCTGGCATCCGGCCAGACGGCAAAGCTAAACGGCACCGATGTGGCGCTCAGGCCGTTGCTGGAGTTGGTGCCGGCGCTGGTCGGCGCGGCCGCGCTCGGATGCCTCGCGGGAGCAGCCTCTACGCGGATCGCCGGCGCAGCATTGCTTGTGGTGGGACTGGCTGCTACGGCGGCTCGGCTCCAGCCTCTCGTTGCCTTCGCGCGTGTGCTGGCGCCGTCGGAGTCGTACAAGGCGGAGAAGAACAAGACCTGCCCGGAGAACCTGAAGCAGCTGCACTCCGCCTTGATGCTCTATGCGGATAGCTGGGACGGCAAGCTGCCCCCGGCCGAGGCGTGGATGACGGCGATCCGCGACAACGTGCCGGAGGACGCCTGGATGCACTGCCCGGATTCGGGCAAGCCCGGCGGCTTCGGTTACGCGTTCAACAAGGCTCTGGGTGGGGCCTGCGTCAGCTCGGTTAAGGGCAAGGCGACGACCCCGCTGCTGTACGATAGCTCGGACGTGCAGGAGGACGCGACGGATAATGCGGCGTCGTTGCCTCGTCCGGGCAGGCACACGGGCCGAAACAACGTGCTGTACCTGGATGGGCACGTCGAGCAGAAGTAGGCCTGCAGGTCGGTGGCAGGTTGTGACAGGAGCGCTATGCCGGTTCGTTCAAGTGATGACGGGAACGTGGAGCAGGATGCTCCGCAGACCCTGATAGGGTGGCAGGGGGTTCGGTTCCTCCTTCCGCCGGAGTGGAACCTGACAGGGTTCTCCCTGGATCGATCCAACGGATACTTGAAAGTCGACTCCCCGGGCAGTATGTTTGCCCAGGTGAAGTGGACGGACCCGAAGTACACGCAGTCTCGCTCGGTTGCCGAGTGGGCATGGCGGAGTTGGAAGACATACCGGGGCGGTGGAGTCGCCGCGGGCGGCGACCCTGATCTGAAGCAGACGCTCGATGCGTTCCTGAAGGACACGGCCAAGGCGGCGAAGAAGAGCCGGTCTGAGTTCGAGTGCAAGGTCAAGCCGGAGAGCGAGGAGTTGGGCGGGCAACGCATGGCCCATAACTTCTCATGGACGGGTAACGGTCAGGGCCAGGGCAAGATCTGGTACTGCCGCGAGTGCAAGCGCGTGGTGATCGCGCAGGTCGTGGGCACGGCGCGTGACCCGGTGCCGGCGGTGGCGTCCGTGATGTTCAGCGAGATGCGCGACCACGGCGAGGACGGCTGGGAGACCTGGGCGCTGTTCGATCTGGTGATCGGAGTGCCGTCCAACTTCTCGCTGAAGGCGCAGAAGCTGATGTCGGGTTACCTGCGGCTGGAGTTCCAGCGCATCGGCGGGGAGAAGTTGGTGGTCGAGCGGTGGGGCCTGGCCGATGTGGCGCTTCGGCGCTTCTCGCTCGGCGAGTGGTTCGAGAAGACCTGTCCGGTTCGTCAGCATGCCGGTCGCGTCGCCGAGAGCGAGGTTAACGGGCATAAGGCTGTGATGACGTCAGGTTCAGTGAAGTCGCCGTCGGCGTGGGCGCGTGCCCTGGCCGAGGGCGCCGCAACCAAGAACCCGGCGCTGCACTATGAGGCAGCGGCCTGGTCCTGTCCCGAAGCGAACAGAATATACGCGGTTCAGGTTTGGCGGGGCAAGCAGACCGTCGGCCTGATCGATGAGGTGGTCGCCAGGTGCGAGTGCCACTAGCCCTCCGTGCGCGGATGCTGGCAGGCAAGTACCTGCCGTTCCTGAAGCTGGGCCCGCCGACTGATCGCTCGGTGGCCTTCAGGCTACGGCCTGTGCGGAACTCGGCGATCGAGTGGGAGTGCGGCGAAGAAGGCGAGGCCTTGCTGAAGGTGCCTTACAGGAAGGACAAGCTGGGTAGGGCGCTGAGCTTTCTGGTCCATCTACCGGAGGCGAAGGCTGTCCAGCTTGATGAGGTCGGCACATTCGTCTGGCAGCTCTGCGACGGTGAGCATACGCTGGAGGCCATCGTCAAGGAGATGAGCGGCAAGTACAAGATGAACCGTCGCGAGGCCGAGATGTCGGTGACGACGTTCCTGCAGATGCTGTCCGAGCGGCGGTTTGTCGGGTTCTACGAGCGAGGGGGGAAGCAAAGATGAGTGAGCCGGTGAGCGCTTCCGGCACCGTGATTCGGCGCCAGATCAAGCTGCCGTTCACGAAGGCCGTGGAGATCAGCCTGAAGAGCATCCGTATTCGCTTCTGGCGATCGATGATCACGGCCGCGGGCATCCTGCTGGGCATCGCTTTCTTCGCTTCGGTGCGCATGTCCGCCGTCTTCAGCCACGCCCAGCAGACAAGGGTGGATGAGAAGCGGGCGACGCTGGCGCGCGGCGGCAAGCTCTCTGCGGAGGACGTGATCCTTATCAACTCCGCGGCTGCCAACGCCAAGGAAGAGGCCGCCGCCGGCACACGCTTGCAGTGGCTGTCGATCATGGCCCTCCTGGTCTGCACGGTGGGCATCACCAACTCCATGCTGATGTCCGTCACCGAGCGGTTCAAAGAGATCGGCACCATGAAGTGCCTCGGAGCCCTGGACGGCTTCATCGTGAAGCTCTTCTTCATCGAGTCCTGCTTCCTCGGCTTCATCGCATCTGTGCTGGGCTTCGTTGTTGGATGGCTCGTGATCTCGCTCATCCGGCTTGCCATGGATGGCGTCGAGGTCTTCGGCCCCTATTTCTGGATGCAGTCGTTGCGCCTCTGCGGGCAGTCGGCGGTGATCGGCACGGTCCTCACGTTCTTAGCGACCATTTTCCCGGCGTACCGGGCCGCGAAGATGCCGCCCGTGGCGGCGTTGCGTGCTGAGGTATAGCTTTCTGGTATGACTCAGGGTGTGGTGCGCCGACGGGCGCGCCCCTTGCGAAAGGATGTCGCGCATGGCCAATGAGTACGTGGTGCGGACCAAGGATCTGGTCAAAGAGTACACGATGGGGGACCAGACCCTCAAGGCGCTGAACGGTGTGAGCCTCGATATCTTCCGTGGCGAGTACATCTCCATCATGGGCCCGTCCGGTTCCGGCAAGTCGACGCTCTTCAACGCCGTCGGCGGGCTCGACAAGCCGTCCAGCGGAAGCGTGTTCATCAACGATGTCGACATGGCCCAACTGGACGCGCAGGAGCTGGCCTACCTCCGCTGCCACACCATCGGCTACATCTTCCAGACCTTCAACCTGATCCCGGTTATGACTGCCCTTGAGAACGTGACGCTGCCGACGGTTTTCGCCGGCATGTCCACGGACGAAGGCGTCGAGCGCGGCATCGAGCTGTTGGAGCTGGTGGGCCTCGGCGGCCGCCTGCACCATAAGCCCTCGGAACTCTCCGGCGGCCAGCAGCAGCGCGTGGCAATCGCCCGGTCGCTGGCGAACAACCCATCGATCATCCTCGCCGACGAACCCACGGGTAACCTTGACCTGAACACCGGCAAGGAGATCATCGACCTCCTGAAGTCGTTGAACAAGGACCAGGGCGTCACGATCATCTCGGCGACGCACGACCTGAAGATGCTGGACGTGTCGGACCGGATCGTCTGGATCCGCGACGGCCAGATAGCCAAAGTCGAAGAGCGCAAGGACCTGGACATCCGCATCGGCGAGATGGAGGGCCAGGAGGCGCTCCACTAGGCGCCGCCGCGCCGGTTATTCCGCCGGGCTTGCCGGGCGTTGCGCATGGGCGCCGCCCGGTTCCGGCCAAGGAGTTGCGAACACAGGCAGGATGTGGAAGGCATCATGTAGAACCTGAAGGTATCGGAGCCCCTCCGTCGCGCGGAAATCCTGCCGGGCGCTTGACCTATGTCGCGTCTACGCGGTATCCTTTCGCTTCGCGTGTCATTAGGAGGGCCCCGACTTGGACATCCAACATGCCTCGAAGCGCATCCCTCACGTCGTAGACATCCCGAATCTCATCGAGATTCAGCTTGACTCCTACCGCTGGTTCCTCGAAGAAGGCATGCCGGAGCTCTTTGAGAGCTTCTCGCCTATCACTGACTTCACTGGCAGCACCTCGATCTCCCTCAAGGATTTCGTGCTGGGTGAGCCCAAGTACGCCATTGAGGACTGCCGCGACCGGGATATGACGTTTGAGGCCTCGATCAAGGCCAAAGTAGAACTGACGCAGGCCAACAAGGACGTTATTGAGTCCGAGGTCTATCTGGGCGACCTGCCCCTGATGACCGACAAGGGGACTTTCATCGTCAACGGCGCCGAGCGCGTGGT
Source organism: uncultured Chthonomonas sp. (assembly GCA_903885605.1). Taxonomy (GTDB): domain Bacteria; phylum Armatimonadota; class Chthonomonadetes; order Chthonomonadales; family CAJBBX01; genus CAJBBX01. The sequence goes on from CAISJD010000005.1 coordinate 25,903, forward strand.
CGTCAGCCAGCTGGCTCGTTCGCCCGGTGTCTACTTTGAAGAGAACCTCAGTTTCTCCGGCCGGGTACTCTACCAGGCCCGCATTATCCCCAACGAGGGCGCATGGGTTGAGGTCGATACCGACACCCAGCGTGAGGACGTGCTCAACGTCCAGATCGGCCAGGCCAAGAAGTTCGCGCTGACCACGCTACTTCGTGCCCTGAGCGCGTTCCCGACAGCATGCGTGCCCATCGACGTCACGATCCGTGCCGCCCGCCAGAACCTCTGGATCCGCCGCGCCCTTCCCGGCGGCGACGCCGAGCCCGTTCGCGACTTCCTGCTGCGCATGACCCTGGACCTGCCGGTCGCCGACCCTGATACCGGCGAGATCATCGCCGATGCGGGTTCCCGCATCATCGACACCATCGCCGAGCGCGATGCCGAGATGGCACGGCCCAACGGCGACGACCTGGTCTGGGTCGCCCTTGAGGATCTCGAGCAGAAGCTCGGTCCCGACGCCATGATCCGTCTGGCCTCGCCCTGCAACACAACGCCCGAGATCGTCCTCCTCTACGCCAAGCGGCAGACGCTCGGTCAGGACGCCGATGTGGCCGACGTTGAGGTCGATCCGGCAACGGGCGAAGTCCTGAACGCCTCCACTGAAGGCGCCCCGTTCGACGAGGCCGAAGTGGTGGCGCAAACAGACGCCGGCGCCCTGACGGTCGAGAACCTCATCGGCAAGCGCTCGTCCATCGATGTCCTCGATGCGAAGAGCGGCAAGGTGATCATCCACGCGTACCATAAGATGGACCGCGCCTCTGCCCTGGCGATCTTGAAGCAGGGCCTCACGGAGCTTACGGTCTACTCGCTGCACCGTTACATCGAAGCCACCCTGGATCAGGAGACGGGCGTCGCCGACTCCCGCGACGCGCTGATCGACATCTACAAGAAGCTGCGGCCCGGCGATCCGGTGACCGACGAGTCGGCTCGCAACCTCTTCCAGAACAACCTGTACGACCCGCGCCGGTACGACCTCGGCAAGGTCGGCAGGTTTAAGATGAACAAGAAGCTCGAGCTCCCGGCGCACGAAGGCCATCTGGCCAGCAATGCCCGCACGCTGACGCGCGAGGACGTGGTGCACATCCTCCGGTATATCGTGAACCTGGATCAGGGGCACGGTACCACGGACGACATCGACCACCTGGAGAACAAGCGCATCCGCTCGGTGGGTGAGCTTTTGTACAGCCAGCTGCGCATGGGCTTCCTCCGCATGGAGAAGGTCGCCAAGGAGCGCATGACCTCGCTTCAGCCCGATCAGGATGCCCTGCCTCAGCTCGTGCTCTCCGTGAAGCCGATCTCTGCCGCAATCAAGAGCTTCTTCGGTTCGAGCCAGTTGAGCCAGTTCATGGACCAGACGAACCCGCTGGCGGAGCTCACCTCCAAGCGGCGCCTCTCGGCCCTCGGACCCGGCGGCCTGTCGCGCCAGAGCGCCAAGCTCGAAGTGCGCGACGTCCACCATAGCCACTACGGCCGCATCTGTCCCATCGAGACGCCTGAAGGCCCGAACATCGGCCTGATCGGCTCGATGGCCGTGCATGCCCGTGTGGATAGCTACGGCTTCCTGGAGACGCCCTACCGCAAGGTCAAGGACGGCTGCGTCAGCAACGACATCATCTGGATGACGGCCGACGAGGACCACCGCTACCGGATCGCTCCGGGCAATGAGCGGCTGGACGCCGACGGGCGCTTTGTGGACCGCCTCGGCACGTCGCGCGTCGAGGTTCAGGTGCGGCACGAGGATCAGTACCCCGTGGTGCCGACCGACCAGGTCCAGTTCATGGACGTATCGCCCATGCAGCTGGTCTCCGTCGCCACGGCAATGATCCCGTTCCTCGAGAACGACGACGCTAACCGGGCCCTCATGGGCTCGAACATGCAGCGCCAGGCGGTACCGACGCTGCGTCCCTCCGCGCCGCTGGTGAAGACGGGCGTGGAGCGCCGCGCCGCCAAGGACTCCGGAGCCGTCATCGTCGCCCGGCGCGGCGGTACGGTCAAGCTCGTCACCTCCCGCATGATCCAGGTGCAGAGCCGCACGGGCGAGATCGATACCTATCGGCTCGTCAACATGCTCCGCTCCAACCAGTCAACCTGCATCACGCAACGGCCGCTTGTTAACGCCGGCCAGCGTGTGCGCACCGGGCAGGTGTTGGCCGATGGGCCTTGCACCGACAAGGGCGAGCTGGCGCTGGGCCAGAACGTGCTGGTCGCGTTCATGCCGTGGGGTGGCTACAACTACGAGGACGCCATCCTCATCTCAGAGCGCCTGGTCAAGGACGATGTCTTCACCAGCGTGCACATCGAGAAGTACGAGAAGGAAGCTCGCGACACCAAGCTGGGGCCCGAGGAGATCACCCGCGACATCCCCAACGTGGGCGAGGACATGCTGAAGGACCTGGATGAGAACGGCATCATCCGCATCGGCGCCGAGGTCCGCCCTGACGACATCCTCGTGGGCGAAGTAGCCCCCAAGGGGCAGGGCGAGTTGACTGCCGAGGAGCGGCTGATCATCGCGATCTTCGGCAAGAAGGCCGAGGAGACCCGGGATGTCTCGCTGCGCGTCCCGCACGGCGAGAAGGGCAAGGTCGTCGATGTCAAGGTCTTCAGCCGGTACAAGTACTCCTGCGTCCGGTGCAAGACCGAGTTCAACTTCAGCAAGCGTCCCGAGCGGGCCCTGTGCGAGAAGTGCGACGGCGAGCTGGTTCGCGAAACGCCGGATGAGCTGAACGCCGGCGTCAACCAGATGGTTCGTGTCCACATCGCCCAGAAGCGCAAGATCATGGAAGGCGACAAGATGGCCGGCCGGCACGGGAACAAGGGAGTTATCTCCAAGATCCTGCCGGAAGAGGACATGCCCTTCCTGCCCAACGGCACCCCGGTCGATATCGTGCTGAACCCGCTTGGCGTTCCGTCGCGCATGAACATCGGCCAGATCCTGGAGACGCATCTGGGGCTGGCGGGACGGTATCTGGGTTGCTCGTTCGTGAACCCGGCCTTCGAGGGCGCCACGGACTCCGACATCCTCGGCGAGCTTGAGTTCGTCGCGTCGGACATGCGGGCGAAGAGCCTCGACAGCTACGTCAACGTCGAGCTGGGACTTGGGATCGAGTTGGAAGAGGAGCCTTCTCCGAACGAGATCCGGGACGGCTACGCGACTATGGCTCCCAAGGAGCGGCTCAAGGCCATCCAGGCAGACCTTCGGGCAGTCGCCGCGCGCCGGCTGGATCAGGTGCGCGATGCGCTCAAGCAGCGCGATGCCGTCCAGCTGGAGATCGTCTCCCAGGCTGTCTGCGGACCTGTAGTCATCGACGGTGAGGCCGGCGAGGCGGCGACCGTGCCCGAGGGCTACGACTACGACGCCCTGGTCAACCTGATCAAGGAGAACGCCTACCGGCGCGCCGGACTGCAGCCGGACACGGGCAAGTGCAAGCTACGCGACGGCCGGACCGGTGACGAGTTCGACCAGCCTGTGACCATCGGCCAGATCTACATGCTCAAGCTCGCCCACCTGGTGGACGACAAGATCCATGCCCGGTCCACGGGCCCCTACTCGTTGGTTACGCAGCAGCCGTTGGGAGGCAAGGCCCAATTCGGCGGCCAGCGGTTCGGCGAGATGGAGGTCTGGGCGCTGGAGGCCTACGGAGCCGCATACACGCTGCAGGAGATCCTGACAATCAAGTCGGATGACGTGCAGGGCCGTGTCAAGACGTATGAGGCGATCGTCAAGGGCGATACGATGTTGGAGCCGGGCGTGCCGGAGTCGTTCAAAATCCTGGTGAACGAGCTTCAGAGCCTCTGCCTCAAGGTCAGCGTCGAGGATGATCGGGACCGCGAGATCGACCTGAAGGATCGCGACGACGATATCAATCCGAACGAGGATCCCATGGCCGCGGCAGCCAGGCGGCGCGACCGTACTCTGAACCGGATCGGTGCGGCGTTCGGTAGCGAGCCGGACGACGTCTAGGCCGGTTCGACACCCCGCGAGGGGCATGACAGCAATGTCGCGAAGCTGCCGGCTCCAGGGCTGCAAGGCCCTGGGTCCGGCGGCGTTCGCCTGTTTCATCAGCAAGTTCGCATCGGTTGCCGGGCAGTCCAGCGTCCGGCGCATCGGCGCGGTATGTTCGCGTGTAGAGCGGACGGGAGGGTTGTAAATGGCCGACTCCAGCACCTTCTCAAAGATTCGTATCGGGATCGCATCGCCCGACGAGATAAGGGCCTGGTCTTTTGGCGAGGTCAAGAAGCCTGAGACCATCAACTACCGGAGCTTCAAGCCGGAGCGCGACGGCCTCTTCTGCGAGCGCATCTTCGGACCTGTAAAGGACTGGGAGTGCCACTGCGGCCGCTACAAGAAGGTCAAGTTCCGGGGCATCACCTGCGACCGTTGCGGCGTTGAGGTCACACGCAGCAAGGTGCGCCGTGAGCGCATGGGCCACATTGAGCTGGCGGCGCCGGTCTGCCACATCTGGTACCTGAAGGGCGTCCCGAGCCCGCTGTCGCTGATCCTGGACGTGCCTCCGCGCGCACTGGAGAAGGTGCTCTACTTCGCGAGCTACATCGTCACGTCGGTCGACCATTCGCGCATCAAGGACGAGATGGACGCGATCCGCGATGCCGCCTCTGCCGAGATCGACCAGATCCGTGAGGACCGGGATGAGGGTCTTGAGCGCATCCGGGACAGCTTCATCAACGAGCGCATCCGCCGCACTTCCGAGGAGACCCCTGAGGAGGAGCGCTGGGATGCGGACACCATCGCCCGCAAGGAGCGCGAGCATCTCGTGCGCCTGGAGCAGGAAGCGCGCGACGCCGACGACCGCATCCACGAGATTGAGCATGCCCTCACCGTCATCGAGGGTGTCGAGAAGAAGAAGCTCATCGACGAGGATGACTGGCGCGCCCTGGAGCGCCTGATCGACGCGGCCACGCGGCACGCCGACCCCTCGTTCGAGACGATCGTCACCGCAGGCATGGGCGGCGTCGCCGTCAAGCAGCTCCTTGACGAGATCGACCTGGAGGCCCTGGCCCGCACGCTCCGCAATGAGATCGCCAATGTGCCCGGTCCGCGCCGCCTTCGCGCCATCAAGCGGCTCGAGGTGACCGAAGCCTTTATACAGAGCGGCTCGCACCCGTCATGGATGATCCTGGAGTGCATCCCCGTCATCTCGCCTGAGCTTCGTCCCATGGTGCAGCTGGACGGCGGCCGCTTCGCCACGTCCGACCTCAACGACCTGTACCGCCGCATCATCAACCGCAACAACCGCTTGCGGAAGATCACCGAGATCCGCGCGCCCGAGAGCATCGTCAACCACGAGAAGCGGCTCCTGCAGGAGGCCGTCGATGCCCTGATCGATAACGGACGCCGCACGCGCCCCGTCGTCGGATCCACCAACCGCCCGCTGAAGTCGCTCAGCGACATGCTGAAGGGCAAGGAGGGCCGGTTCCGCAAGAACCTGCTCGGCAAGCGTGTGGATTACTCGGGCCGCTCGGTCATCGTCGTGGGCCCGCACCTCAAGCTGCACCAGTGCGGCCTGCCCAAGGAGATGGCGCTCGAGCTCTTCAAGCCCTTCGTGATGAAGACGCTTGTGGAGCGCGGCTACACCACCAACATCAAGACCGCCAAGCGCATGATCGACAAGATGCGCCCCGAGGTCTGGGACGCGCTGGAGGAGGTGATCCGCGAGCATCCGGTCATGCTGAACCGCGCTCCCACGCTCCACAGGCTCGGCATCCAGGCGTTCGAGCCGGTGCTCGTCGACGGCAAGGCGATCCAGATTCACCCGTTGGTCTGCCACGCGTTCAACGCGGACTTCGACGGCGACCAGATGGCCGTCCACGTGCCGCTGTCGGCCTACGCCCAGGCCGAGGCGCGCGTGCTCATGCTCTCGTCGCACAACCTCTTCTCGCCCGCGAACGGCAACCCGATCGTAGCGCCGATCCAGGACCTCGTCCTCGGTTCGTACTACCTGACGAGCCTGCGCGAGCGGGACGTGAACGGCGATCCCATTGAGACCTATCCCGAGGTCTTCTCCAGCCCGGAGGAGGTCGCGCTGGCCTTCGACGCCAACAAGATCCACCTCCATGATCCGATCCAGGTTCGGGTGCAGCGGCACGGCGAGTCGGTCGTTGTCGGCGCGCCGCCCGCCAAGCCCACGACTCACGGTCGGCTCGTCCTGAACAGCATCCTGCCCGAGGATATGCGCTATGAGGACAAGTACCTCTTCAAGACGCTGACCAGGAAGGGCGTCGCCGAGATGGTCGCCGAGGTCCATGAGCGCATGGGCAAGGAGACGACCATCAAGTTCCTGGACGACGTCAAGCAGCTCGGCTTCAAGTACGCCACGCTCTCGGGCGTGACGATCGCCATGGACGACATGGAGGTGCCCGACAAGCGAGACTCGATTCTGAACAAGACGGAAGCCGACGTTGCGGGCATCAACCGCCAGTACCGGCGCGGCAACATCACTCTCGGCGAGCGCAAGCAGCACGTCCTCAATCTCTGGATGAGCGCCTCGGAGCAGGTCGCCGAAGCCATCATGGACGGCCTCCACCCGTACAACCCGATCTACCAGATCATCGACTCGGGTGCAAGAGGCTCCTCGAAGCAGATGACGCAGTTGTCGGGTATGCGCGGCCTCATGGCCGACCCGTTCGGCAACCTGATCGAGGACCTGCCGATCAAGTCGAACTTCCGTGAAGGCCTCAACGTGCTTGAGTACTTCGTCTCGACGTGCAGCGCCCGTAAGGGTCTCGCCGACGCCGCGCTCCGCGCCGCCGACGCCGGGTATCTCACCCGCCGCCTCGTCGACGTGGCGCACGATGTCATCGTGCGCCACTGCGACTGCCGCACGCTTCAGGGGATCAAGGTAAAGGAGATCTTCAAGGACAACGAGCCCTTGGAGCAGCTCAGCGAGCGCGTGCGGGGACGCCACCCGGTCCACGACGTGGTCGATCCCTTCACCGGCGAAGTGCTTGTGGAGGCCAACGCCGAGATCACCGACGAGATAGCCCGCAGGCTTGACGGCATCCGGATCGCCACGGGCGACACTGTGGATGAGGCGACCGGCGAGTTGCTGCACCACGTCGGCGGCGCCATGACGAAGGCGGAGGCCGAGGAGCTAGTTGCACGCGGCGTTCGCCGTGTCGCTCCCGGCCACAAGCCGAAGAAGGCCGACGCCATCCAGAACATCACGAGTTCGCTGGAGATCACCGTTCGCTCGGTCCTCACCTGCGAACTGCGCCAGGGCGTCTGCGCCACCTGCTACGGCCGCGACCTGGCGACCGGGCAGCCCGTAGACATCGGCGTGGCGGTGGGCATCATCGCCGCCCAGTCGATCGGAGAGCCGGGAACCCGGCTCACAGTGACGGTCGCTCCCGCAGCCGGCGGCGGCGCAGTGCGGCATCCGCAGAGCGCTCTGCGCGAGTTGCACGAGGACATCCGGCGCGGTCACGCAAACTTCGAGGAGGAGGGCGGCTCCCGCGCGCGCGCCCGGTCGGTCCAGTCGGTCCTCAAGGTGCTTGAGCACCAGGTCTGCGGCCTGCTGCGTGTCGTGGAGCTCCTCGAGGCCCGACGGCCCAAGGGACAGGCCATCATCACCGAGATGGAAGGCAAGGTCGTCGATATCGACCGCAAGGGCCTTCGCCACGTGGTGATCCACTCGCCGCTGCGTCTCACCGACCCGACCATCAAGCTGGTGGGCGAGGTGATCGCCGAGGACATCATCGATCCGGGTAGCGGCGACGTCGTCGTCCGCGCCGGTGAGACCATCATTGAGAAGCTGTCGCGCAAGGTAAAGGACCTGGAGCTGCCCGAGGTCCAGGTTCGGCGCACCATCCTGGTGCCCTACCGCGGCGAGCTTGAGGTGGAGGTCGATGACGTGGTGGCCCCCGGCGACCGCCTGACGGAAGGCCCGCTGGACCCGCACAAGGTTCTGGAGCTCATGGGACCCAAGGGCCTGCAGGAGTACCTGATCCAGGAGATCCAGCACGTCTACAAGGGCCAGGGCGTGGACATCAACGACAAGCACGTCGAGGTGATCGTTCGCCAGATGCTGAAGAAGCGGCGCATCATCCAGCAGGGCGGCACGCCGTTCCTGCCCGGCCAGATCGTGGACAAGTTCGCCTTCGAGGACGCCAAC
>CAISJD010000006.1 GCA_903885605.1 uncultured Chthonomonas sp.
GTAGGCCACATACTTCGCGCCGCCGGCAGATGCCAGGCAACGCGTGATCGCCGCCGTCAGCGTCGTCTTGCCGTGATCCACGTGACCGATCGTACCGATGTTCACGTGCGGCTTGTTGCGCTCAAATCGCTGCTTACCCATGGATTGCCTCCGTGCGTAATCCCATTCCTGCTTAACTACTTGCCCGCCAGGCGAGCTACTATACCGTCGCTGAGGCTCCGGGGAACCTCATCGTAGTGCGAGGGCTCCACGGTCGGATCGGCCCGGCCCTGCGTCAGCGAGCGCAGGGCGGTCACGTAGCCGAACAACTCTGACAGCGGAACCTGAGCCTTGATGGCCTGAATCCCGCCTGATCCGGGCTCCATGCCTTCGATCCGGCCGCGACGCGAGTTGATATCGCCGATGACGTCCCCGAGGAACTGCTCCGGTGTTACCACCTCAACGGCCATGATCGGCTCTTTGAGCACAGGACCGGCCTTGCGGCAGGCCTCTTTCACAGTCATAGAGGCCGCGATCTTGAACGCCATCTCGGACGAGTCGACCTCGTGATACGAACCATCGACCAGCGTGACACGAACATCCACCATGGGGAAGCCCGCCAGGATGCCGCCATCCAGCGCTTCGCGCACACCGGCTTCGATGGGACCGATGTACTCGCGGGGGATTGAGCCGCCGACGATCTTGTCCACGAACTCGATCCCGGTACCGGCCTCCAGCGGCTCCACGACCAGCTCGCAGTCGCCGTACTGGCCGCGCCCGCCGGTCTGCCGCTTGAACGGCTCACGCGCCTTCGCCTTGCGGCTGACTGTCTCGCGGTAGGCGACCTGCGGTGCGCCCTGCGTCACCTCGACGCCGTACTCGCGGCGCATTCGGTCGACCATGATCTCCAGGTGCAGTTCGCCCACGCCCGAGATGATGGTCTGGCCGGTCTCCTGGTCGGTGCTGATGTGGAACGTCGGGTCCTCGGCGCCAAGCTTCTGCAGCGCGATGGCCATCTTTTCCTGGTCGGCCTTGGTCTTCGGCTCGACCGCCAGCGAGATCACCGGATCGCGGAACGTGATCGATTCAAGCAGCACCGGCGAGGCATCATCGCATAGCGTATCGCCCGTCGTGGTGACCGACAGCCCGATAGCCGCAGCAATCTCGCCGGCGTACACGACCTCAACCTCTTCCCGGTCCTTGGCGTGCATCCGCAGGATGCGGCCCACGCGCTCCTTCTTCTGCTTGGTCGCGTTGATGATCGCCGCGCCCTTCTTCAGCGTCCCCGAGTAGATGCGAATGAAGGTCAGGACGCCGAAGCGGTCCGTGGCGATCTTAAAGGCCAGAGCGCTGAATGGCTCATCATCAGCGCAACGCCGCTCCACCACCGCGCCGCTGTCCGGGTTCAGCCCTCGAATGGGGGGCATGTCCAGAGGCGACGGCAGGAAGTCGATGACGGAATCAAGCAACGGCTGGACGCCCTTGTTCTTGTACGCCGAGCCACAGGTGACGGGAACGATGCTGCCGGAGATGGTGCCCTTGCGGAGCGCCGCCTTCAGCTGATCCCTGGGAATCTCCTCGCCCTCGAGGTACAGCCCCATCAGGTCGTCGTCAAAGTCCGCCGCCGCTTCGATCAGCTGCTCGCGCCAGTGCTCCGCTTCGGACTGCATCTCGGCCGGGATCGGAGCCACTTCGAAATCACGGCCATCGTCCAGCGCGTACATGTACGCCGTCATCTCTACGAGGTCGATCACCCCGCGGAACTCGGACTCAGCACCGATCGGAAGCTGGATCGGCACCGCGTTCGCGTTCAACCGGTCCCGCATGCGCTCAACAACGTTGATGAAGTTGGCGCCCATGCGGTCCATCTTGTTGATGAAGGCGATCCGAGGCACGCTGTACTTGCTGGCCTGGCGCCACACCGTCTCGGATTGGGGTTGGACCCCTCCGACGGCGCAGAACACAGCAACGACGCCGTCCAGGACGCGCATGGAGCGCTCCACCTCAACGGTGAAGTCCACGTGTCCCGGGGTATCGATGATGTTGATGCGGCAATCCTGCCAGAAACAGGTAGTGGCGGCGGAGGTGATGGTAATCCCCCGCTCCTGCTCCTGCTCCATCCAATCCATGGTGGCGGTGCCCTCATGGACCTCGCCGAGCCGATGCAACCGTCCCGTGTAGTACAGGATGCGCTCGGTGGTGGTGGTCTTGCCGGCGTCTATATGTGCCGCAATGCCGATATTGCGGGTTTTGTCAAGCGAATACTCTCTCGCCATAGGTCTCCAACTGCGCGCCGCAACCGCCGGAGCGATCAAGGCGGGCGCCTTTCACGCGCCGGAAGACCGCTCGAGTTGAGCGGCCCGGCCCAGTCACGGCCGTTCAGTCAGGCCGAATATATCGTTGTCTACCAGCGGTAGTGTGCGAAGGCCTTGTTGGCCTCAGCCATACGATGGCCGTCCTCGCGCTTCTTGATGCTGGCGCCCTGGCCGTTGGCCGCGTCCATAAACTCGCCGGCCAGTTTCTCGACCATGGTGCGACCGCCGCGCTTGCGTGCGATGGTAACGATCCACCGGAGAGCAAGCGAGGTCCGGCGCTCCGGCCGAACTTCCACTGGCACCTGGTAGGTCGAGCCGCCGACGCGCCGCGGGCGTACTTCGAGGATCGGCATGACGTTCTTCAGAGCCTTCTCGAAGACCTCGATCCCCGGCGTGCCCGTCTTCTTCTCGATCGCGTCCAGCGCGCCGTAGAAGATGCGCTCAGCGGTGGACTTCTTGCCGCCCAGCATCAGCCGGTTGATGAAGCGCTGCGCCAGAACGCTGTTGTGCACCGGGTCTGGAATGACCGGGCGACGGCGAACAGGACCCTTCCTCGGCATACCTTAGCTCTCCTCGCGTTTCCTACTTCGGCCGCTTCGTACCGTACTTGGAGCGGCTTGACTTGCGGTTCGCGGTACCGGTGGCATCCAGCGTGCCACGGACGATGTGGTACCGAACGCCCGGCAAGTCCTTCACACGACCGCCGCGCACCATCACCACAGAGTGCTCCTGCAGGTTGTGGCCAATGCCCGGGATGTAGGCCGTGACTTCCATGCCGTTCACCAAGCGCACACGAGCAATCTTGCGGAGTGCCGAGTTAGGCTTCTTGGGCGACACAGTGCGTACGATCAGGCAAACGCCGCGCTTGAACGGATTGCCCTTGAGGGCAGGCGCGGAGCTCTTCTTCACGACGCGTTCGCGGCCCTTACGGACCAACTGGTTAATGGTAGGCATAGGACCTCCGGACCACCTGGGCCTGACGGCGCTGGCGCTGTCGGCTTCATAGAATCGAATGGCCCCTCTCACATAGAGGGGCCGAGGCACAGGACCGTGTTCCAGTTAGCCCGGAACAGGTACACTCGAAGCAGTCGTTGACTGAGCTCCGGCGTGGCCTCCTCTAGTATGACGGTTCAACGGGACCACGGGGCGACACAAAGCCTCCCCGCACAACCTGTCCAGTATACACGCACCGCCCTGGTGAAGTCAATACGCTCCTGAGGCAGCTTCGGCCGTTCTGTCGGCACAGCAGCGCAGGCCGAGGTAGACTGCATCGTCGGTGTCAGCCATACCGACCTACGGAGCGCAGTATGCCTCTTCTCCCCAACCTGCCCACATCCCTCGTGGAGCCACTGCGCGTGGCACTTGCACCTGAGCCGGGTGCGGATCTCGCCACGCTCACGCCCGACATGGTCTTTGAGACGGATGTCGCCTTCCATGGGCAATGGGGCCAGGAGTGGGTGGTGGTGGCCGGTGGACGCGTCCTCGCCCTCCGCGCGGTAGGCGGCGCCGTGTCGGTCGTCCACTCGGTCCCGGTTCAGGAACTGCGCGAGGCGAAGGCGGAGATCCTCGTGGGAAACGGGGTCCTGCAGGTCAAGACGCCGCACGAGACGGTCACGCTCATGCGCTACTCGCACGCCGCCGCGGCTGAGGCAACAGCGATTGCCCGGCAGTTCAACCGGATCGCCAAGGGTGAGCCGCCCAAGTGGGACGAGGTCGAGAACAAGCGGCGCTACTGCCCCAAGTGCAAGCGCGTGCTGCCTGACGACACGGACGTCTGCCCCGGTTGCGTCAACAAGCGTGCGGTCATGATCCGGCTGCTGCGGTTCCTGGCGCCGTACAAGCTGCAAGCGGTGGGATCCGGCGTTATCATCATCTGCCTTGCGTTCCTCGAACTGATCCCACCGTGGATCGGCGGGCGCATCGTCGATACCATCATAGCCGAGAAGAGCCGGGCCATTCCAAGCATCGCGCCCGTTGTGCACCTGGTCCTGCTGTTTGCCGCGTCGAGGATCGCCGTCGCCCTGTTCATGTACGCGCAACGCCGCCTGAGTAGCTGGCTCGGCGCCCGCGTCCTCATGGACATCCGGGTGGCCATGTTCTGCAAGCTCAACCAGCTGTCGTTGGGCTACTACGACAAGCGCAATACGGGCTCCGTCATCTCACGCATCACTAATGACGCCGACCACCTGTGGGACTTCCTGACGGACGGCATCCCCTGGCTCATGTCGACGCTGCTGGCCATCTCGCTCACGAGCGGCATGCTCTTTCGCATGGACTGGCAACTCGCGTCGTGGCTCCTCACGCCGGGGATATTCGTCTTCGCCCTGAACCGGTGGTTCATGCCGAGAGCCAAGCGCAAGTGGCACCACGTGTGGCACCGTATCAGTAAGATGTACGCCTCGCTCTCCACCGCGGTGAACGGCATGCGCGTGGTGAAGGCGTTCGCACAGGAAGACCGCGAGGTCGAGAACTTCCGCAACCGCAATATGCAGGTCTTCAAGGCCAGCTACGCGGCCAACGCCATGTGGGCGACCTACTGGCCGATCCTGGGCCTTGTCATGGGCTCGGGCTCGTACATCATCTGGCTCTACGGCGGCAGCAAGGTCATCTTCGGGACGATGACGCTGGGGATCATGACGGCCTTCTCGGGCTACCTTGTCCGGTTCTACACGCCATTCCAGGACTTCAGCCGCGTCATCGACTGGTCGACCCGGTCGCTGACGGCTGCCGACCGCGTCTTTGAGATCCTGGATACCGAGCCCGACGTGCGGCAGGGAGACAAGGCCACCGCGGCCCCGGATGTGAAGGGCGAGGTGAAGTTCACCAACGTCGGCTTCGGCTACGACAAGGCGCGCCGGGTGCTTGAGGACTTTACGCTGCACGTGCAGCCGGGTGAGATGATCGGCCTGGTCGGGCACAGCGGCGCGGGCAAGTCCACGATCATCAACCTGCTGGCCCGCTTCTACGATGTCAACGACGGCTCCATCGAGGTCGATGGCGTGGACCTGCGGCAGATCAACATGGGCGATTTCCGCCGCCAGTTGGGCATTGTCCTGCAGGAGCCGTTCCTCTTCCCGGGCACTATCCGCGACAACATTGCCTACGCCAAGCCGGATGCCGGCACCGAAGAGGTGATGCGCGCCGCAAAAGCCGCCAACTGCCACGAGTTCATCCTGAAGTTCCCTGACGGCTATGACACGCAGGTGGGCGAGCGCGGACAGCGCCTCTCCGGCGGAGAGCGGCAGCGGATCTCCATCGCCCGGGCCATCCTGCACGATCCCAAGATTCTGATCCTGGATGAAGCCACCGCCAGCGTCGATACCGAGACAGAGCAGCGCATCCAGGAGGCGATCTCTCGCCTGGTGCAGAACCGCACGACCTTCGCCATCGCCCACCGCCTCAGCACGCTTCGGCACGCCAGCCGCCTGGTCGTGATGAAGGAAGGCAAGATGGCCGAATGCGGCACGCATGACGAACTGATGGACCAGGACGGCGTCTACGCCAACCTCGTGAAGATCCAGATGGAAGTGAACCGCATCCGCGCCATCTGAACCGGGGCGGCGGACGGCCTGCCCGAGGACATCCCGATGACAACAGCCACACAAGCACATCCGGCGCCCCACGGCGTCATACGAACCGACCCGGAGTCCTACGAGCTTCGTCTCCTCGATCCCAAGCGCACACGCGTCTTCCACCGCACCGGGCTTACCCGCTGCACCATCGAGGGCGAGCGCACGGTTCTCCGTGTTCAGGTCGCACGGGCCTTCCCGCTGAGCGATACCGACCACCTGATCGCGCTCCTGGACGGTAACGGGCGCGACGTGGGCATGATCCAGGATCCGTCATTGATGGATGATGAGTCCCAGCGGACCATCGAGGAGGATCTGGCCATCCGCTACTTCCTGCCGGTGGTGGAGAGCATCCTCTCGGTCAAGGAGGAGTTCGGCACGGTCTACTGGAAGCTGCAGACCGACCGCGGCGTCCATGAGGCCGTGGCCCGCCATCTGCGCGAGAACCTGATGGAGCTGCCCGGCGGACGCGTCATTATCACCGACGTTGAGGGCAACAGGTTCGAGCTCCCCGACATCGCCGCCCTGGACGCCCGCAGCATGGCCATCATCCTGAGGCACCTGTAGGCGTATGGCGTCCCCGAACGAGCAACCGGTCGCGCCCGGACCCCCTGCGACCGGCAACCGGTGGGCGCTGGGGGTCTCACTGGCGGCCATGGCCGTCACCTGCCTGCCCTACCTTTTCGGCATGATGCTGACCGGAGCCCACCAGGCCCTCGCATGGTTCTCGTGGCTCGGATACAACCTGGACGATAGCTGCGTCTACCTCTCATGGATGCGGCAGGTAGCCGATGGTTCGCCGTTCCAGCGGAACCTCTTCACGGTGGAGCCACAGGCGGGGCATCAGTTCAACGTGCTCTTCCTGGCGCTCGGCCTGATCGCGCGCTTCACGGGCGCCCCGCTCCTCCTGATCTACCACGGAGCCCGCATCGTAGCCGGACTGGCCTTCCTTCGCGCGCTCTGGTGGCTGCTCGGCATGGTGACGCCGAAGCTGCCTGCCCGCAAGGTCTGCTTCCTGACAGTCCTGGTTTCGGCCGGCGTTGGCTGGTTACCGGGCCAGTGGCGGGCCAGCGGCATCAACTCGCCGGCCGATGTCTGGCAGCCCGAGGCAATCACCTGGCTGTGCCTCTACCTGAGCCCGCTCTTCCTGGTATCGCTGCTTCTGATGGTGGGCGTACTGGGTTGGCTCTTGCGCGCCTCCCGGACCGGCTCAAGGGAGGCCGCCCTGCTCGCCGGCGGTTGCGGCCTGCTGCTGGGCAACATCCACACCTATGATGTCATCACGCTGATCGTGGTATGGGTCGCGTGGCTCGGCGTTACCGCGCTCCTTCAGCGGCGACTTGACGTACGCGCTTGGCTCCTCTCGCTGGGCGCCGGGGCGCTGACGGGCATCAGTTCAGCCCATATGCTCTGGATCGTTCGGACGGAGGCCGTCTTCGCCAAGCGCGTAGCCGTGGCGACCCTGAGCCCAAGCCCCATGCTCTACGTCCTGGGATACGGCCTACTTCTCCCGCTGGCGCTGGGGGGCCTCTACCTGGCCCTGCGCCGCGATGGTGACGAGAGGCCTGACGCTCCGGGCGCGCTGCCCGCCAGGACCGCGGCGCTCTTCCTGTTCACCTGGGCGGCTGCCAACCTTGTGGCCGCGTACTTGCCCGTGCCGTTCCAGCGCAAGATGCTCATGGGCGCGCATCTGCCCATCGCCTGCCTGGCGGGGCTCTGCCTGGCGTCGGCCGCCGAGCGCGTGCCCGCGCGCGGTCGGGTCTGGGCCACTACGGCCGCGCTGGCGCTCCTGGGAGCCACCAACGTGCGGTTCATGCTGCGCGATACAGGCAACTTCAGCCAGAACCGTGGCCAGAGCCGCATCCAGCGCCCCTACATGCACGCGGGCGAGGTGTCGGCGCTCCTCTGGCTACGCGAACACACGCGTGCCGGCGAGGCCGTGCAGCCCCTGCCGTGGGTGGCGATCTCAGGCCAGGGCAAGGCGGCGTTCGTCGATACCACCGCCGCCTGCTTCGCGCCGGGCCTCACGGGCCGCGCCGTACACGCCGGACATTGGGGCGAGACGCCCGACTTCGGCGCCACGATGGGCCGATGGGTGCGGTTCCAGATGCCCGGAACGCCTGACGCGGAGCGACGCGAGCTGCTGCGTGCTTCGGGTGTTCGGTACCTCTTGTTCAGCCAGCTGAGAAGCTGGACCGCCGACCCCGCCACCAGGGACGCCATCCGAAGCGTCCTCACTTCGGCGCCCTACCTGCGTCTGCAGGAAGGCGCCTCCAGCGACGACGCAGAGGTCTATGAGGTCGTGGAGCCATGATACAGGAGGATCAACCCGTGCTGCCAAACCCCGCCCAGACACCGCCGGCCATGCATGTGACCGGCAACGTGACCCGCCCCTACGAGTTACCGAGGCTTCGGACTGAGCGTTCCGCCATGGAGTCCAGCTACGACCGCACCGGCGGCAACGACGACGGCTTCTCAGGCAAGTACTCCTTCATCCGCAAGGAGGGCGACGCCCTGGTCATCGCTGAACTGAAGGGACCGGGCGTCATCCAGCGCATCTGGACGCCCACTCCCACAGACCAGCCACTGGAGTTCTACTTTGACGGCGAGGCCACGCCGCGGATCAACGTCGGGTTCCGCGACCTCTTCCTGGGCCGTGCGAAGGGCTTCCCGGAGCCGCTGGTGGGCCATGGAGGCGGCGGGTTCTACTCCTACGTTCCCATCCCCTACCGCAAGTCGGTAAAGGTGGTCTACCGAGGCCCCGTCATGCAGTTCTTCCAGATCAACCACGCCACCCTGGCGGACGGCGCCGACGTTCAGAGCTACGATCCGAACTGGCAGGCCACGGCGCCCGAGCCGGCGGAGGCCGCCATGCGGCTCCTCGGCAACCCCGGCGCGGCGGTGGCGGACCTGCTCGCGCGGCCGGAGTCGAAGGTCGAGACGGTAGCCGCCTACAAGAAGCTGCTGCCCGGGAAGAGGGTGACGCTGCTGAAGCGTGGCTCCGGCGGCAGGATCGTCGGCATGCGGCTGGGCCCGGCTTCGGCGCTGGCGGGCAAGGAGCGCTCCATCCTGCTGCGCATCAGCTGGGACGGCGGCCGCAAGCCCGCGGTGCTCTGCCCCGCAGGCGACTTCTTCGGTGCGTCGTGGGGCGAGCCGGCCATGCGCTCTGCGCTCGTTGGGTCTGACGGCGAGACCTCCTACTGCTACCTGCCGATGCCGTTCGACAAGTCGGCCACCGTGGAGCTGATCGACGAGCGGACCGAGGGCCAGCCCATTGAGGTCGCGGCCTCCTTCGATATTGCGTCCGGTCCCAGGCAGAAGGACGAGGGCCGCTTCTACGCCGTCTGGCGCCGTGAGAACCCGACCACGCTGGGCAAGCCCTTCACCTTCGTGGAGGCTCTGGGTCACGGGCACATCGTGGGCGTCTCGGTGCAGGCGCAGGGCATGACGCCCGGATCGACACCCTTCTTCGAGGGCGACGACCAGACCACCATCGACGGCGTCCTATGCATGCACGGCACAGGCTCCGAGGACTTCCTGAACGGCGGCTGGTACGACGTGCCGGGCCGCTGGGACGGCCGGAAGTCGTTCCCTGTGAGCGGCTGCCTGGACTACAAGAAGCACATGGGCCGCAGCGCGGGCTTCCGCTTCATGCCTTACGACCCGGTGGTCTTCCAGAAGTCGATTACCATGGCCATCGAGCACGCGCCGGAGAAGAACGACATCGCCACGGATTACGTGGGCGTGGCCTACCTCTACTCCGACAAGGCGCCTGCGCAGGCCGGCACGGTCGCTCCTCCGGCCGAGCGCAAGGTGGCCGACCCTGTGAAGGTGACCTTCGCGGCGGGCTGGAACATACCGATCCGGGCCTTCTCGCTCAACAACATGCAGGTCAGCAAGCGCGACGAGCGTGTGGGCGACCGGGGCGTTCGGTTCCTTCGTGTGGACGCCGAGGGCGAGGACGTCTTCGGGCAACATGTGCTGGAGCTGCTGTGCGACGTGCCTGCATCGGGCGACTACAAGGTTCAGATCGAGGCGGTAGCAGGTCCGAACCGGGGTACCGTGCAGGTCTTCTCGGATGAGATGGCCACGGGCCCGCTGGTAGACCTCCACGCGGCGACGCCGGCTGTTCGCCGGACCGACCTGGGCCGCCTGACCATGCGACAGGGGCTGGCGCCCATCATGCTGAAGCTGGCCCCATCGGGCGACCAGAAGCGCTTTGGGCTGGATCTGGTGACTATCGAACTGACGCGGCTGGGATAGCGCGTGTTGCGTACGCCCTGGCGGCGGACCACTGCCGCCAGGGCGCCCGAGTGGTCTACGACTTGGCCCACTGATCCTTGAGGAACGCCACGGCCTTGGGGATTTCGATGTCCCGCTCACCCTTGCATCCGCACTCCAGGCTGCAGTAGTCCTGGTAGCCGATGGCCTTGAGGCCGCGGAAGCCGTTGGTGAAGTCGCGGTCGTCCTGACCCGGCATCACCCGCGTCCGCGAGGCCAGATGCACATGGTGTAGCCACTGACCCGCGGAGATGAAGGCGCCCATATCGCTGGGCTCCTCGATGCACATGTGGTAGAAGTCGCCCATCATGGCCACGCCGGGGCTGTTGACCTCGCGGCACATGGCTCCGGCGTCGCCCAACTGGCGCAGGAAGAAGGCCTCGCCCCGGTTCAGCGGCTCCAACAAGAGCCTGCCGTTGACTTTGGCGCCATGCTCGCCGATCTCCTTGAGCAGGTCGATGAGGATCGGCCGCGCCTCGCGGTTCTCCAGCTTCGTCTGCCCATTGAAGGCCGGCACCACGATGACGCCGGTGGAGCCAAGCTCGCCTGCGACCGTCAGCAGCTCCTTTATGGCGTCCACGGCGCTGCGGCGCACCTTGGGATCATCATTGATGAGCGTACCGCCCGGCGTGCCCGCGCAGAGGGCGCTCACCTTTACCTTGTGGTTGGCTAGGACCTTACGGACCTCCTCGATGCGCCGGCCGGCGTCGCCGCCCAACTCGATGCCCGAGAAGCCCCACTTCTCCATCTTGGCGACGCGCTCGGCCAGGTCGCGCCCGGGGATGATGCCCTCCTGGCTGGAGAGCTTCAGCACGGCCTTGGGCGGCTTGGGCGCCTGTGCGGTAGCGCCCTGCCGAACGCCCGCGAGGGCCAGGGTCGCCGCGCCGCCGGCCAGCAGTTCACGCCTGTCAACCTTCATAGTAACCTCCGGTTGTGCGCAGGGCCCGCACGGAGCGGGCCCTGCGCCTGACTGATCGTCGAAGCCGACCCGACTTACTTGAACTCGGTGCGGCCGGGGATCGAGACGGCGGGGACCGGAATGGCCGCCGCGGGTTTGGCCATGTCGGGCACGATGCTGTCCTGCGAATTGAGCGCCTGCTCCCAGGTGATGATCTGGCCCGTGTAGGCGGCCATGCGGCCCATGATGGCGGCCAGGGTGCTCTCGGCGACCTGGCGGGCCTCATTAAGGGGCTTGCCGGCGCGGATGCTGGCGATCAGGTCGGCATGCTCCTGCACGTAGGGGTTGGTGCTCTGGCCCTGGTAGCGCCACTCGTTGGGTCCGCTGATGGAGCCGGCCGCGTTGGTGACGCCCTTGGTGCCGACGAACCGCTCCGAAACGTTGCCCGGAGTACCGTCCCAGTGGCGGCACATGCTGAGGATGTGCACGTCGCCGGGGTAGATGAAGTCGATGGCGAAGTGGTCGAAGATGTTGCCGAAGCGGGCCTCGGTTCGCTGCGATCGGCCGCCGACGCCCATGGCGCTCTGCGGATGACCGCCCATCACCCAGCAGGCGATGTCGATGTTATGGACATGCTGCTCGACGATGTGGTCGCCGGAGAGCCATGTCCAGGGATACCAGTGGCGGATCATCCACTCGAGGTCGGTCTGCGAGCCCTTGTCGCCGTAGCCGTTGCCCACTCCGCCGCCGTTCCAGTAGACCTGGCCGCCGACGATGTCGCCGATGGCTCCGGCCTGCAGCTTGGCGATCGTGGCGACGTACGGGGCCTGATGGCGCCGCTGCGTGCCTGCGACGACCGCAAGCTTCTTCTGGGTGGCGAGCTCTCCGGCCGCGAGGACCGTACGGATGCCGGGCGCGTCGGAGGCGACGGGCTTCTCCATGAAGACGTTCTTGCCGGCCTTCACCGCCGCGTCGAAGTGGATCGGCCGGAAGCCGGGCGGCGTCGCCAGGATGACGAGGTTGGCCGAGCTTGCGAGGACGCCCTTGTAGGCATCGAGGCCCACGAAGGAGGTGTCGTCGGTCACCTTGAAGGCGTCCTTGAGCTGGTCCTTGAGGGCGCCCTTGGAGCCGTTGAGGCGATCGGCGAACACATCGCCCATGGCCACGAGCTCGACGCCCTGGCTGGAGCGGAAGCAGTCGTTCGCCGCGCCGGTGCCACGTCCGCCGCAGCCGATCAGGCCGACCTTGATGCGGTCTGAGCCCTGCGCATACGCATAGTTGCCGGTAGCGAACAGAGCCGACGCGGCCACCGCGGCCGATGCGGCAACCAGTTCACGGCGGGAGACGCCGGCCTCGCCGACGCCCTCAGTTCCTGAGCCCATGAGTCCTCCTTGCGGAAGCCGCTCCGATGGCGGCTCCCAGAAATGCAGCCCATTCCGCGGCGCTCTAGCCGCCGGGGGGCGCGTAGTTCGCCGACTACGGCTCGCAGACGACGCGGAAGCCGCAGAACGACCCGTCGGATAGCCACCACTTGCTCTTGGGAATCTGCGGGTCCGTCTCGTTCCACGCCGATGTCTGCCAGGCGCGGGCGCCGGGACCCACCTGCGGAGCCTTGTCGTTCCAGCTTCCGCCGCAGAGGACCGGCTTGCCGTCACGGCCCACACACCACTCGCCCGCGTTGCCGATCATGTCGAAGAGGCCGAGGGCGTTGGCTGCCTTCTTGGCTACCGCATGCGTCTGTCCGCCGCCGTTTGCGTCATACCATGCCGACTTGGCCAGGGCCGCCGGAACCACCAGTGTGGCGGGCGCGGCGCCGGCGCGGCAGGCCAGTTCCCACTCAGCCTCGGTGGGCAGGCGGAACTTCTTGCCGCTTACCAGCGAGAGCCACTTGCAGTAGGTCTCGCCGCTGTAGGGCGTGACGTTGATGACGGGGAAGCCCGCATGGCCCCAGCCGAGGTCGGCGGGGACGTAGGGACGGCTGGGCCGGGAGACGGCATCGGCGCCGGTGGCGCCGGCGGCGGCGCCCGCTGAGAGCGCCGTGGTCGAGAAGGGATCGTACTGGTCCCAGGTCAACTCCGTCTTGGCGATCCAGAACGGCTTCACGGTGACGGAGGCCTTCTCGGCCTTGCCTGGCACCGCGTCGAGCACGATGACACCGCCCTTGACGGGTACCATCTCGATCTTAGCCACCGTCTTCGGTAGCGTCACGGCGAAGGGCGCCGGCGCCTGGGCCGATGCACCGGCCGCCGATACGAGGACAGAGACCAGCCCGAGCAGGCGCGCGACGCCTGCCTGTGAGAAACGACCGTTGAGAAACATGCATTACCTTCCATGGGTCAGGCTTGTCAGCGCGGCGGCAGCCGTAGCCGTCGTCACGCCTCCAAGCGCCGCAGTCTCGCTCGAACGCTATGAGTATACGCAATACGTGATGGGCGTTCAAGCACGCATCGTGATGTATGACGTATCTGAGGCGCGAGCCGTGCGCGGCGCCAGGGCCGCATTCGACCGCATGACCGCCCTTGACGCCTCGATGAGCGACTACAAGGCCGACAGCGAGCTCAACCGGCTCTGCAAGACGGCGGCGCATCGACCGACCCCCGTAAGCCGTGACCTGTACGAGGCGCTTCGCCTGGGCGCACAGGTGTCGGCGCGCAGTGCGGGCGCATTCGACGTGACGGTGGGTCCCCTGGTCGCCCTGTGGCGCGCGGCCCGTAAGTCCGGCGCCCTGCCTGACCAGGCCAGGTTGGCACAGGTGCGTCTGAGCGTCGGCTGGGGCCTCGTGCGCCTCCGCAGGGATCGCACCGTGGAGCTGCTGGCAACCGACATGCGCCTCGACCTGGGCGGCATCGCCAAGGGCTACGCCTGCGACGCTGCCCTCGCCGCGCTGAAGCGCGCAGGCTGCCGCAGGGCGCTGGTAGAGATGGGCGGCGACCTGGTGGTCGGCGACGCGCCGCCGGGCGCCGACGGCTGGCAGGTTGAGGTCGCCAATCCCGGCCCCGGTAGCCCGCGCGTCATGCTCTCCGTCACCCGGTGCGGCGTCTCCACATCCGGTGACACGGAGCAGTTCGTCGAGATCGGCGGCAAGCGCTACTCGCATGTGGTCGACCCGGCCACGGGCATGGGGCTCACGACGCGCTGTGCGGCCACGGTGATCGCGCCCTGCGGCGCCCTGTCCGATGCATTGTCGACGGCCGCGTGCGTGATGGGGCCGGAGCGTGGCAAGGCGCTGGTGGCGACGCAGAAAGGCTGTCGCAGCCTGATTCGGGTTGTCGAGTGAAGCGAAGCCGTGCACATGACACGGCATTCCATGAAAGGGACATTGCGTGAACGTTAGATTAACCGACGGTCGAGACCTGCCCATCGAGATGCACAAGGTTCGCATCGTACAGCGGACGCGCCTGGCGCCGGCAGCCGAGCGCCTGGCCGCCATGCAGGAGGCAGGCTACAACACCTTCCTGCTCCGCACCCGCGATGTCTTCATCGACATGCTGACTGACAGCGGCACCAACGCCATGAGCGACTGCCAGCTGGCGGCCATGATGGTGGCGGACGACGCCTACGCCGGCGGCGAGAGCTACTACCGCCTGGCCGACGCCATCCGCGATGTCCTGGGCCTGGAGCACTTCCTGCCCGTGCATCAGGGCCGAGCCGCGGAGCACCTGATCGCCAAGACCTTCGTCAAGCCCGGCCACAAGGTCATCACGAACTACCACTTCACGACCACTCGCGCGCACTTCGAGCTGATGGGCGGCGAAGTGCTGGAGCTCTACACCTCCGAGGCGCTGAAGACCGACAGCACGCACCCGTTCAAGGGCAACATGGATATCAACCGGCTGGAGGCCGCCATTGCCGAGCACGGCGCCGAGGCGATCCCCTTCATCCGCATGGAGTGCACCACCAACCTGATCGGCGGCCAGCCCTTCTCCATGGCAAACCTCCGCGACGTGAGCCGCATCGCCCGGCGGCACGGCATCATGCTCATCCTGGACACGAGCCTGATCAGCGAGAACGCCTACTTCATCAAGCGGCGTGAGGCCGAGTACTTCGACGCGAGCATCGGCGATATCGTGAAGGCGATGCTTGCAGAGGCCGACATGATGTACATGTCGGGCCGCAAGAGCACCTGCGTCCGCGGCGGGATCATCGCCACCAACCGCCGCGAGATCTTCGATGCGATCCGGCCCTGGCTGCCCGTCTACGAGGGCTTCCTCACCTACGGCGGCATGTCGAGCAAGGAGATCGAGGCCATGGCGGTGGGCCTCCGTGAGATGACCGACCTGGAGGTGGCGAGCAGCTCGGCCGACCTGATCGCCCACTTCGTCGCGCGCATGGTCGAGGAGGGCATCCCCGCCGTGACGCCTCCGGGCGGGCTCGCCGGCCACGTAGACGCCTCCAAGCTGCTTCCCCACCTGCCACAGACCGTCTATCCGGCGGGCGCGCTGGCCGCGGCGGTCTACCTCACTTCCGGGGTCCGCACCATGGAGCGCGGCACGGTCAGCACCGACCGTGATGTGCACGGCAACGAGGTGATGGGCGACCTGGAGCTGGCGCGGTTCGCGGTACCCCGCCGCGTCTACACAATGAGCCACATCGAGTACGTGGTGGATCGGTTGAAGTGGCTGAAGGAGCACGCCGACCTCGTGGGCGGCCTCCGCTTCGTGGAGGAGCCGCCGGTACTCCGCTTCTTCTTCGGGAAGATGGAGGATCTGGGCGGCTGGGGCGCACGGCTTGCCGCGGCATTCGAGAAGGACTTCGGCCCCGAGGCATAGATTCGGCGGCTGGCCTGCGGCGGCTGGGCCCATGGGATCCCCCGTGGGCCCCTGACTTTGGTCAGCTACACGTCGGCGTCCGGACGGCGCGCCGCGAGCCGAGCCCGAACCTTCGCCTCGTAGCCGATCTCCTTGGGCTCGTAGTAGGGCCGCGACCGCGCCTCGGCGGGCAGGTACTCCTGCGCCACCCAGCCGCCGGGGTGATCGTGCGGGTAGAGGTAGCCCTGGCCGTGGCCGAACTGCTCGAGCCCCGAGTGCGGGGCGTTGCGGAGGTGGAGCGGCGCCTGGGCCGCGCCGCGGCTCTTGATGTCCTCCATGGCGCGTGTCAGGGCCACCATGGAGGCATTGCTCTTGGCTGCTGATGCCAGGTAGGTCGTGGCCTGCGCCAGCGTGAGCTGCGCCTCGGGCATGCCGATCATCTGTACCGACTGCGCTGCAGCCGAAGCGACCAGTAGCGCCATCGGATCGGCATTACCCACATCCTCGGAGGCGAGGATCACCAAGCGCCTGGCGATGAAGCGCGGGTCCTCGCCTGCCATGAGCATTTTGGCCAGCCAGTAGACCGCTGCGTCGGGATCAGAGCCGCGCACCGACTTGATGAAGGCTGAGATCGTATCGTGATGCTCGTCGCCCGTGGCGTCGTAGGCGATGGCGCGTCGTTGGACGGCCTCCTCGGCAACGGACAACGTGATCCGCCGGGCGCCCGGCTCAGCCTCGCGGACGAGGCCCGCGGCCGCCTCCAGTGAGTTCAGCCCGGTGCGTGCGTCGCCGCCGGACGCCCGAACGATGTGGTCCAGGGCGTCGTCATCCACCTCGATCCCGAACGCGCCGAGGCCCCTGTCGCTGTCTGCCAGTGCGCCGAGGAGGATCGAGCGAATGCCGGCCTCGTCCAACGGACTGAGCCGATAGATGCGCGACCGGCTGATAAGCGGACCGTTCACCGAAAAGTAGGGGTTCTCCGTGGTGGCCCCCACCATGACGATGATGCCCTCCTCGACGTGCGGGAGCAGAGCGTCCTGCTGGGCCCGGTTCCAGCGGTGAATCTCATCGATGAAGAGGATCGTACGCCGGCCCAGCCGCTTCCGCCGCTCCCGGGCGCGGGCGATGACCTGCCGCAGCTCGGGCACACCCGACGTGACCGCCGAGAAGGGCTCGAACGCCGAGCGCGTGCCGTTGGCCACGATGCCCGCCAGCGTCGACTTTCCGCAACCAGGTGGACCCCAGAGCAGGATGGACGAGAGCCTGTCGGTCTCGATGGCCTGCCGCAAGCCGGTGCCGGCGCCGACGATCTCCTGCTGGCCCACGAACTCCGCCAACGTGCGGGGACGCATACGTGCCGCCAGCGGCGCGTCCGGCCCCGGCCCGAGCCGCTCCCCTGCAGCCTCCGGCAACTCGTCGCCGAGGAGACCCCCATCCTGATGCTGTTTGGCGCCCATGGGGCGTACTATAGCACACCCCGCCTGCGCCGACGCGGGTAGAATCCGGCCCACCATGCGCATGACAATCCTGGGTTCCGGCACGTCGCACGGCGTGCCCATGATCGGTTGCCGCTGTCACGTCTGTACGTCCACCGACCCGCGGAACCGGCGATTGAGGCCATCGGCCTGCGTCACCAACGGCTCCGAGACGGTCCTGATCGACGCCACGCCGGAGCTGCGCCTGCAGGCGCTGGCTGTGGGCCTTGACCGCCTGCACGCCGTCCTGGTCACCCACACCCATGCCGACCACATCATGGGCCTGGACGATATCCGCCGGTTCAACGACCTCGCCGGCAGGAGCCTGCCTATCTACGGCTCGCAGGAGTCGCTGGACGATATCCGCCGCATCTTCCAGTACGCCTTCATGGAGACCCAGATGGGCGGGGGCAAGCCGCGGCTCGACCTGGCGCTGCTCGACGGCACTGCCCGGATTTGCGGCATGGACGTGACGCCGGTGCCCGTACTCCACGGCTCCTTGCCGATCCTCGCCTACCGGATCGGCGATGTCGCCTATGTCACGGATGTGAACTACATCCCGCCGGACAGCATGGCGATGCTGCGCGGACTCCGGCTACTCGTGCTGGATGCCGTGCGGCCGCTGGCGCATTCGACCCATTTCGGGCTCGAGCAGGCCGTCCCCATCGCCGCCGAGCTCGGGGCCGAGCGGACGCTCTTCACGCATCTCTCGCACGCCTACGACCACGCAAAGACCAACGCCATGTTGCCCGCGGGCATGGAGTTGGCATACGACGGCCAGGTCATCGACCTGGATTGAGCCGCTCAGCGCCGCTCGGCAGGAATCCGGCGGCCGATGTCGCAATACCCATCCATCGACCACTCCAGCCAGGGAGGCTACGCTCATGAAGATCGCCATGATCGGCGCGGGAAGCATCGTCTTCACCAAGACCCTGATGAACGACATGCTGAACACGCCCGCGTTGCAGGGGGCCACGTATGCCCTGATGAGCCCCACCGAGACGAAGCTGCGCCGCATGGAGGCCTTTGTCAACCGGATGATCCGGGATAACGGCCTGCCCGCGAGTTGCTACGCCACCACCGACCGCCAGGATGCCATCCGCGATGCCGACTTCGTCGTCTGCATGGTGCAGGTGGGCGGCACCGACGCGTTCCGCGTGGACTATGAAGTGCCGCTGAAGTACGGCGTCGACCAGTGCATCGGCGATAGCATGGGTCCCGGCGGCGTGCTGCGTGGCCTCCGGTCCATACCGGTCCTGACGGGCATCGTGCAGGACATGGAGCGACTGGCCAAGCCGGGCGCCCTGCTGCTTAACTACACCAACCACATGGCCGCCTGCTGCTACGCGCTGGGCCGCGTGAGCAACGTGCCGTACATCGGCCTCTGCCACGGCGTGCAGACGACGCTGGACCTGATCTCGGGCTACGTTGAGGTGCCCAAGACCGAGATCGACTTCCTCTGCGCGGGCATCAACCACATGGGCTGGTTCCTGAAGCTGGAGCGCGAGGGGCAGGACCTCTACCCGCTCTTCAAGCAGCGCTGCGAGGAGCCGGGCTACTACGTGAACGAGAAGGTCCGCATCGAGACGATGCGCCACTTCGGCTACTTCATGACCGAGAGCACCGGCCACCTCTCCGAGTACCTGCCCTGGTTCCGAAGCAGCAAGCGGGCCATGGAGCTCTACTGCGACGAGCCGGCCTTCGGCGGCGAGTCGGGGGCCTACTTCAAGTGGTCCGCGGTCGTGGCCGACAAGTACACCCAGACCGACCCGCTTCAGTTCGAGTCGCCCCTGCTGGAGCCTAGGAGCGTCGAGTACTGCTCGCACCTGCTGGAGGCGGCGGCGACCGGCAAGCCGTTCCGGCTTCAGGGCAACGTGCGCAACGACGGCTACATCGACAACCTGCCTCGCGGGTGCTGCGTCGAGGTGCCCGTCTACGTGGACCGCGAAGGGCTCCACCCGCTGCGAGTGGGCAACCTGCCTCCGCAGTGCGCCGCCGCCAACCAGAGCAACGTCACCGTACAGACACTGGCCGTGGAGGCGGGCCTGAACGGCGACCCCGAACTGGCCATGAACGCCATCGCCATGGACCCGCTCACGTCGGCCTGCTGCACGCTGGCCGAGGTGCGCGAGATGACCGCCGAGATGCTGGCCGCTGAGGCGCAATGGTTGCCGCAGTTCGAGGGCAAGACGCTGAAGGCCACCCCCGCGATCAGCATTCCCGCCGACGTGGTGCGCGCCAACGTGCCGCTGGACCCGGCGCTGGCCATCGGCAAGCGGTTCGGAACGCTCGTCTCGCAGAACACCGACAGCCCGGCCTGACGGGTCGGATCGCCAAATCCGGGGCGGCTCCGACGCCGCCCCGGAGACCCTTACGGCGAGGTCAGGACCGGCCAGCCGTCCGTGCGGAACGGCGCGCACGGCAGGCCTGCCGAGTTCACCAGCGTGCCTTCGGGGAAGGCGCTCCAGGCGTAGCGCACAGCCTTCGGGTCGGGCACAGACTGGGAACGCACGACCACCACGGTCTCGCTTTCCAGCAGAGCCTGCGCCCAGACGAAGCGGCGGTCGGGGCCGGCGATCTGGAACCCGCGCAGCGGCAGTTCAGACGCCTTCAGCGGGCCGGTGGCGGCGTCGAAGGTGAGGCGCACCGCACCTCCCTCCGCAGACCACCGGAGCAGCCTGGGCCCCGATGCGCGCACCACGCGCCCATAGGCCACGCTCAACGCCTGCAGCGCCAACCTACGGCCCACTTCCGCCTTGTTCTTCGGATGGATGTTCTTGCGGTCACCGATGTCGTGCGTGACCACCAGGCCGCAACGGGTGAGCCGAGACGCCGCGTTCGCCTGGGCCTCGCGCACCTCTGCCAGCTTGTGATCGGCAGGCTCTGCGGTGGGCTCTCCGTGGCCCTGTAGCTGGACGATCAGGAAGGGCATCGACGGATCGCCCCAGCGTTCGCGCCAGTCGTTCACCATGGCGACGAGGGAACGCTCGTAGGCCAGACCGATGGAGGTATCCGACTCGCCCTGGTACCACGCCACGCCCTTGATGGCCATGGGGATCAGCGGGGCCACCATCCCGTTGAACGCCGCAGACGGCAGGTTCATGCGCGGGTCAGCGAGGGCGGGGATCACCTCAAACTCCGGCAACGCGGCGGCCGCCGCCGGCAGGCCCGCCCGCTTAAGCCCATCGTGGCTGGTCCAGGTACAGACCTTGGTGCCCATCCACGCGACCTGGATCAGGCCGATCGGCACCTTGAGCTCCTCGTACAGCCGGACGCCCATCGTGTAGGCCGCCGCCGAGAACCCGCCCCATCCGACGGTGGTGGACCCGACCGCCGCCGGGCTACAGACGCGCCAATAGCCCTCAACCTGCGAACTGGGAGCCGCCGCAACGGCGTGGGGAGCCATGAAGAGGCGAATGGCGGGGTTTGTGGCCCTGGCGGCCTCCGCGGGGCCGTCCTGGGCGAGAAGGACCCCCATCTCCATGTTCGACTGCCCTGCGCAGAGCCAGACATCGCCCATCAGGATGTCACGGCGCTCGGTCTCCCGATCCGGGGCCTGGACCTTGAGCAGGTGCGGTCCGCCCGCCGGCTGTGCCGGAAGCCTGGCCATCCACTTGCCGTCGGCGCCGGCGACCGCCTGCGCTGTGGCGGCGCCCAAGGTCACCATCACGGTGGCGCCGGGCCTGTGCCAACCCCAGACCGGCACGGCAACGTCACGCTGCAGCACCGCGTGGTCCTCAAAGGCGGGCGATAGGAAGGGCCTGGGCGGCGCCGCCTGCCCCGCCGCGCCGATAGCGCAGGCCACGAACAGGGCGGCCGACGCGAAGGCCCTAGTCACGAGGCCTGCCCGCTGCCTCCTTGCGGTCCTCAAGCTCCTGCCAGCGGTCATAGAGCGCGGCGAGGCGCTCCTTCCGGCGGGGAAGCTCTTCCCAGATGTGCTGTAACTTGCTGGCATCCGTCACCACCTCCGGCCGCTCCAGGTCACGCTCAAGTGCCTGAATCTGATCCTCGACCCGGCTGATGTCCTGCTCGATGCTCTGTAGCTCGCGGCGCTCGGCGGTGGTCAGCCGCGGAGCCCGGACGGGCCTGGCCGCCGACGGCCTCAACGGAGCGGCGGCGGTTGCCGAAGCCTCCTGGCTCCTCCACACAGACCACTGGGCCGTGTCCGCCAGGAACGCATGGCCTCCCCGGCCGTCCAGCGCAAGGATCAGAGTACAGGCGCTGTCAAGCAGATAGCGGTCCTGCGTCACGATCACCACCGCTCCGGGGAACTCCAGCAGGCTCTCCTCCAGCACGTCCAGAGTGGCGATATCGAGGTCCGTAGTCGGTTCGTCCAGGACCAGCAAATCGCAGGCGCGGACCATCTGCTGGGCCAGCGACAGCCGGGCGCGCTCACCACCGGACAGGGTGCCCACGGGACGTTCCAACTCGGCGCGATCGAACAGGAACCGCTTTGCCCACGCCGCCACATGCATGGGCCTGCGCTGATAGATGACCGTGTCACCGTTCGGCGAGAGCGCCTCGCGGAGCGACTGCTTCGGGTCCTGCAGCGGCCGCTCCTGCTCCACATACGCCACAGCCAGTCCGGCGGCGGCGCGGCTGAGGCCCGATGTGAGGGGCGCCTCCTGGGCGATGGCCCTGGCGAGGTAGGACTTGCCGCTGGCGTTGGGCCCCACAATACCCAGCTTCTGGCCCGGCGCCAGCGAGAGGTTGAGGCCCGAGACGATGACAGCATCGTCGGCCTTCAGGACGGCGTCGGTCAGCGTCACCAACTCGCGAGACCGCCGCCCTGTGCCCGCGAAGTCGATGCCCGCTGTATCTGAGGCCCGGTTCCGATCGCGCAGGTCGGCCAGATCGCTGAGCAGCTTGTGCGCGTCCTCGATGCGGTGCGCGGCCTTGGTGGTCCTGGCCTGAGGCGTGCTGCGGAGCCACTCGATCTCGCGCCGCGCGCGGATCGCCATGGACTCTTCCTGCTGCTGCTGGGCGGCCAACCGGGCCTCGCGCTCGGTGAGGAAGGTGCTGTAGGAGCCGTTGACGCTCAGGTGCCCGTCCGGGTAGGCGCGATCCAGCTCCACGATGCGCGTGGCGGCCTTCTCAAGGAAGTACCGGTCGTGGGTCACCGAGATCGACGCGCTCGGCAGCGAGGCGATCTGCCGCTCAAGCCAGAGGACGCCGTCCAGGTCGAGGTGGTTGGTCGGCTCATCCAGCAGCACCAGGTCGGGCTCAGAGAGGATGGCCAGCGCAATCGACGCACGCTTGCGAACACCGGCAGACAGGCCGGCTACGGGCTCATCCAGCCTCTCCAGCCCGAAGCGCGCGGCAACGGCGCCGGCCTCCATGGCGCGTGCCTCGGCAGAGCCCGCCGCGGCCGGCATGGCGCTCAGGATCAAGGACCGGAGCGTTTCCTGCGGCGGCAGGTCGTCGGACTGCGGCACGTAGGCCACGCGCAGGCCGCGCCGGGCGCCGATGCTGCCTGCGTCGGCCGTCTCCAGTCCGGCGATGATGCGCAGGAGCGTCGACTTGCCGATGCCGTTGGCGCCGATGAGCCCGATCCGCTCGCGCTCGCGGACACTGAGGCTGATGTTGCGGAACAGGGAGCGCGTCCCGAAGGATTTGGACAAGCCCTGCGCGTTGAGGAGGAAACTCATAGGCTGCGGCAAATGCCTCCCGGCCAAAGTCAAGTTGTGAACGCTGGTAGTCTACCCCTGCTCGAACCTGTCGGGCGACGAGTAGAATGACGCCATGACCGATGCCGCCGACACCAGCGCCGCCGACACGACCCAGGTGACCCTCTGGTGGGCCGACGCCGCCGACTGGGGCTCGTCACCCGGTGACCTCATGGCACTCCTCTCGGCGCCTGAGCGGGACCGATTCGCCCGACTGCGCCGCCCCGCCGATGCGCTGGCCTACGCCTGCGCCCACGCATTGGTACGACTGCTTGCGGCACGCGAACTGGGCATCGGCCCGCTGGAGGTCGGACTGGTCGCCGACCTCGGCGGCAAGCCCCGCCTGGACGGGCGCCGGCTGCCGGGCGTCAGCCTCTCGCACTCCGGAACGCTGGCCTGTGCGGCGCTATGCCGAACCGCGGACATAGGGATCGACCTGGAGACCAGCGGGCCGCGGACCGGAGCCGACCGCCTCGCTGAGCGCGTCCTCACCCCCCGCGAGGTCGGAACGTGGCGGGCGAATGGCGGAGCTTGGGCCGACCTGATGGCGGCCTGGACCGTGAAGGAGGCGCTGCTGAAGGCCTCGGGACTGGGCATCTCCGCGGGAATGGAGGCGCTTCAGGTCGGCGCCCCACCCCCTGCCGCAGCCCATCCACTCACGGTCCCGGAGGCCATGGCGCCTGCGGAGGGTTGGGCCTACGCACGCATCACCACCATCGCGGCTGCTGCTGCGGCTGTGGCGGCAGCTTCGCCAAATCCCCTGACGGCGCGCTACGAACGCATCCTTCGCGGGCAGTGCGGGATGCCATAGGGACGGCTCAGCGGGGCGGCGGACCGGAGTCGCTCGGCTCGCCCGACGGAGGCGTCGAGCCGGCCAGCGGATCCGGCGGCAGCACAGTGATGATGATGGGACGCGTCACCGTATTGCCCCGGTTATCGGCGGCGCGCAGGGTGTAGGTGGTCGTCTGTTCCGGCGCAACGGGGAAGGAACCCTTGGCCGTGAGGCTGGCGCCGACCCCGTTGTCGATCTCCACAGTCGCCGCACCGTCCACGAGCCACCGGAGCGTGGCGCTCTCACCCATATGGATGGTCGACGGCGTGGCCTTGAAACCGGTGATCTCGGCGGTGCAGGCGTCCGGCGGCACGACGGTCACCGTGACGCTCTTGGTCACGACGTCGTTGTTCTGGCCCTGGACCGTGAGGACATAGGCGGTTGTGAGGTCGGGCGTCACTTGCCGCGAGCGATCGAGCCTCGGGTTCAGCGTGCCGAGTGGATTCAGTACCATGGCGGCAGCGCCGTCGACGAGCCACGAGAGCGTCACGGCCTCTCCGGCATGGATGCGCTTGGCCGACGCCGTGAACGCCGCGATGCGCGCCCTGGGGGCCTCGGGACGAGGCGTCACGGCCACCGCCACGGCGCGCCGGACCTCATTCCCGCCCCCCCGCGCCACGAGTGTGTACGTCGTAGGAACCTGCGGCTGCACGGCGACGCTTCCAACGCCCCTGGTGACCGGGATACTGGCGGCGCCTTCGCCCGCACTGATGTACGAGCCGTCGCCCAGGTCGCCGATGTCCCAGGTGAGGGTCACGTCGTCGCCCGCGACCACCTCGGTGGGCGATGCCGTGAAACCGCGGACCACGACAGGCCTTGGACGCAGCACCGCGTAGCCGATCCCCGCCAGGACCGCCAGGAGCAGAGCGATAGCCGTTACGGTCGAAAGGAAGGCCTTGCGCTCCAGTTGGCCGGCCACGCTGGTGGAAATGTAGCGATCGGAGGTCGAGCGTCCGAGCACATTAAACGCGTAGAGGCGGGCGGTGCCGACCACGGGCCGCGTCTTGGGCTCCGCGTACATGGCCACGGTCTCTGTGGCGCCTGGCCGCACGGTGACGCGGGCGTTCTCAAACTCATAGGCGCAGGCGCCCTCGGGGTCCGACGCGTCCATGTCGAGCGTCTCCGGCTGGTTGCCCAGGTTGCAGACGCGCACCTCGAAGGGGCTCACGGGACGGATGAAGGTGGACGTGGCGCGCTTCGGCTCCAGGTCGATCTGAAGACTGGTGAAGGGCTTGACGGTCAGCGTGGCCTGACGTACCCCTGCCTCGCCGGACTCCATGCTTCGCGCCCGCACGAGGAACGGGTAGGCGCCGGAGGCGCATTCCGTCGACCGGGGCACCCGGAACAGGATGCCGGCGGCCACGCTCTGCCCGGCTGCCGCCGTGACCGCGGGCTCGGGCAGGGCATACCACTCGATGTCGATGCCCTCGACCTCAAGGAGGATGCGATCCTCGTCTTTGCCGTTGTTCGTGACCGTCACGTGCAGCTGCGCCGTGCCGCCCGGCTCGATGACGACCTCTTCGGCCGATATCTCCACACCGATCACGGTTGGGCCCACCTTCCCGCGGGCGCCGAGGCCCGCCCTGCCACCGAACCCAGGGTCATTGCTTGCCCAGCTGGCCCGCCAGGATGCCTGGAGCCGCGGCCAGCGCCTCGTCAACCTTCTCGGGTTGGCGGCCGCCTGCCTGGGCGAAGTCCGGCCTACCGCCCCCGCCGCCGCCAAGCATACGCGCCACGTCGCGCACCAGGTTCCCTGCATGGGCGCCACGCGCCACGAGGTCGGGGGTCACCTTGGCGGCCACAGCCACCTTGCCGTCCGCAACCGCCGCGACCAGCACCACCGCCGAGCCGCGCTCCGCGGCAATGCGGTCGGTCAGGGCCGCCAGCGTGCCCGCGTCGGCATCCTTCAGCGCACCGGCGACCAGCGTGGCGCCCTCGACCTCGGACTGCACCAGGCTCTCGCCGCCGGACGCGTTGGACGCGCGCAGACGGCGGATCTCCTTCTCCAGGTCGACGCGTGCCGCCAGCAGCTTCTCCACCGCGGGACGCAGGCTGCGCGGCGAGGTCTTGAGCAGCGTGGCGAGATCCGACGACGCCGCATCCTGCTCCTTGACCTGATGCCAAGCGCCCAGACCCGTGAGGGCCTCGATGCGCCGAACGCCGGCCGCGACGCCGGTCTCGGAGACGAGGCGGAACCAGCCGACCTGCGAGGTACGCTGCAGGTGCGTGCCGCCGCAGAGCTCCACGCTCACGCCGGGCACTTCGACCATGCGAACATGGGAGCCATACTTCTCACCGAAGAGGGCCATGGCGCCTCGGGACCGCGCCTCCTCGATGGGTATGCCGTCCGAGACCGACACAGCCGCGTCCGCCAGGATGGCCTCCACCACCAGGCGCTCCACCTCGGCCAGTTCGGCGTCGGTGACAGGCTGCGTGTGCGTGAAGTCAAACCGCAGGCGGTCGGGCGCCACGAGGGAGCCCTTCTGGTGCACATGGTCGCCCAGGACGGACCGGAGCGCCGCATGGAGCAGGTGCGTCGCGGTGTGGTTCCGCTGGACGTGCATCCGCCGCTGCTGGTCCACTGCCGCGTCCAACGGCAACCCGGTGGAGATGCACCCCTCGGTCACCTTGGCCACGTGCAGGAAGATGCCGCCCGTCTTGATGGTGTCGGTCACCTCCACTGCGAGGCCCGGGGCAGTCAGCGTGCCCGCGTCGCCCACCTGACCGCCGGATTCGGCATAGAATGGCGTGGCGTCCAGCACCACATCGACCAGTGAACCCGCCGCCGCATCGGTCACCAGTTCGCCGTCTCGGATCAGCGCCAGCACGGTGCAACCCTCGCATCGGAGGCCCTCGTAGCCTGTAAAGCGGGTTACGGGCACGGTGTTCTGCAGTTCGCTGAGCGCGGCGCCGAAGGTCTTGAAGACATCCTTGTGGATACCCGACGACTCGGCGGACCGCCGACGCTGCTCCTCCATGGCCGCCCCGAAGCCCACGGTGTCCACGGTGAGGCCCTGCTCGGCCGCGACCTCCTGCGTGAGCTCCAGCGGGAAGCCGAAGGTGTCGTAGAGCATGAAGGCCGCCTCGCCGCCCACGCACTTCGCGGCCTGCGCCTCGGGCAGCGCCATCACGTCGTAGAGCCGCCGCTCACCGTTGTCCAGCGTGCGCCGGAAGCGCTCCTCCTCAGCCCGGATGGCCGCGAGGATCGAGTGCTGCCGGTCGACGATCTCTGGGAAGTCTGGACCCATCTGGGCGATGATCATCGGCGCGATCTCATGCATGAACGCCTGGTCAAAGCCCAGCGCCGTCTTGCCGTAGCGGATCGCCCGACGCATGATGCGCCGGAGCACATAGCCGCGCCCGACGTTGGACGGAAGGATGCCGTCGGCGATGCAGAAAACGGTGGTCCGGGTGTGCTCGGCCACGACCCGGAACGCGAAGTCCGCCGCAGAGGCCGTGCCGCCATACTGCAGTCCCGACAGCTCGGATATCTTCGCCAGCGATGAGGCGAAGAGGTCGGTGCCGAAGACGCTGGTGACGCCCTGCATGAGACAGAGGAGGCGCTCGAACCCGGCTCCGGTATCGTTGTTCTTGCAGGGCAGCGGCTTGAGCACCGCGGTTCCATCGGGCTCCTCGCCGCGGTCGAACTGGGTGAAGACGTTGTTCCAGATCTCGAGCCAACGGCCCGCGTCATCGTCCGCCAGGTAGCGCTGCGTCGGTGTCAGCGACGGGTCGGAGGTCATCTGCTCCTCGGGAACCACGCGGTAGAAGATCTCGGTGCAGGGGCCGCAGGGGCCGTTGGGGCCCTGGCTCACGGCGTTGGCGGGCCAGTAGTTCTTGTCCTCGCCCAGCCTGTGGATGCGGTCGGCGGGCAGGCCCACCACGTTGTGCCAGACGTCGTACGCCTCGTCATCGTCGCGGTAGACGGTGACGCAGAGGCGGTCGGCGTCCAGCTTGAGCCACTCGGTGATGAACTCCCAGGTCCAGGGGATCACCTCGGCCTTGAAGTAGTCACCGAAGCTGAAGTTGCCCAGCATCTCGAAGAAGGTGCAGTGCGAGGTATCGCCCACGCTGTCGATGTCGCCGGTCCGTACGCACTTCTGGACCGTGACCACGCGCGAGGCCGGAGGCTTGGCGGCGCCCACGAAGAAGGGCTTGAACTGCTGCATGCCCGCGCTGGTGAAGAGCGTGGACTTATCCTCGACACCCAGGGCGTCGATGGGCACCAGGGGAGCGCCCTGCATGTGCAGGTGTCCCTTGCCGATGAAGAACTCGATATACTTGCGGCGCAGTTCAGTGGCGAGCATCGCGTGTGCGTCTCCTGGCGAGTGGCGAACCCATAGTGGTGGCGCCTGGGCCAAGACGGATTGCCGCACAGCGCAACAAGCATTATAGCATCTCGGTGTCAGGCCGGGCTGTTACGGGTTCTGCAGGTCGGCGGCGGACGGCGCGGGGTAGACTGCATGGGCCGGTCACCCAAGCCCATTCACGAGGTCGCGAGCCCCATGCTCCGTAACAACGTCCTGATAGCGGTCGGTCTTCTCGTCCTGATCATCCTTGCACTCAGTTCCATTCGCCCGCCGCAACCCGCGAGCCCGCAGTCCGCGTCGACGCGGCCGCGCGGCGGCGGCCTCGGAGTTGGCGAGCCGGCGACGGATGTCGTGATCAGCACAGAGAAGGGCGAGCTGTCCCTGGCATCCCTGCGGGGCAAAGTCGTCCTCGTGGATGTCTGGGCCACCTGGTGCGGTCCCTGCCGCATGTCGATCCCCGGCGTGCAGCTCTCCTACTCCAAGCGGCGCGACAAGGGCTTCGAGGTGTTCGGCATCGCATTGGAGCGCGACGGCGGCGGGCAGATCGCGGCGTTCGCGAAGGAGATGGGCATGACGTACCCCACTGGTGTGCCCAAGGACGTTGAACCCGTGCAGAAACTGGTGGGCATGCGGTCCGGCATCCCGTACATGCTCCTTCTGGACCGCAAGGGCGTGGTCCGCTGGATCGCCGAGGGATACGGCAGCGGCTCCGAAGGCGAGATGAACGACCAGATCGACAGGCTGCTGGCCGAGCCCTAGGTCTTGCCGACGCCGTGCCGGAGCCTGTATGCACGGATGAAGCGCCGCGCGGGTTCGCGCAACCGCGACAGCCAGGGAAGACGCGAGCAACGGAGCCAGTAGATGTCCGTTCGCACGCCGCCGAACTTCATCTTGTAGGGCACCCAGCCTGCCATGTCGTAGCGCGTGATCCCGAGTCGGCTCCAGTGCAGCATGGCTCGCCACTGCAACAGGTCGTTGACGTGCAGGGCCTGGTGCTTCTGCCAGCTCGAGTAGGCCACCCAGTACATGCTGTCGTTCATGGCGGCGAAGACGCCGGTCGAGGCGCATTCGCCCTCCGGCGTAAGGCCGCGAAGCAGAAGTAGCCTGCCCGTCCCCTGAAGGTTTCGCCACAACGAGACAAGGCGGTCGCGCTCGTAGAGCGGAGACATTCCCTGCTTGCCGAAGACCTCCAGCAGTTGCTGGTAGTGCTCCTCGAAGAAGGCCTCGTCATCGGCCTCCACGATCTGCACGCCCTGCTCCTCGGCGCGGCGAACGCAGCGGCGCACATCCCGGTCGAGGCCCTTCATCAGGGCCTCCTCGGGCTTGGCGAGGTCGACCAGGATGGTGTTGCCGGGCTGCACATCCCACCCGACCGCCGCGGCGTCGTCGGGCGTCAGGTAGCGGTCGCGGATCTCCACATGCCAGCAACCCATGGGACCGAAGCCGAAGCGCCGAAGCGCAGCCAGCGCATCGCGCCGCGCCACCCCCGGCTGCAGGTTGAAGCCCATGTCGAAGGTGAGCCATCCGGGAAAGGGGCTACCCAGCACGCGAAGGCCGGCCTTGCGGAACACGGCGCCCGTGAACCAGCCGACCTCGTGCGAGCCGTCAAGCAGTCTGGCGACGACGGGCTCGGCGCGCTGGGTGTCGCGCAGGTACCCAAGCCAGCCGCGCGTCTGGCAGACCACGCGATCGGGGCAGGCGTCCAGGGCGTCCCAGGGGACCTGATCCAGGGGGACGCGCTCGAAGCGCAGGTCAGCCATGCAGGGCTATACCAGAGCCTGCGCCAGCGGCCGATCGACCGCCTCCTCATCGTAGAACCGGTAGGGGGCGCTGCCGGCGTCGGCCAGGCGTGCGGCATACTTGCTCTGCCAGTAGGCGTCGAAGTCGGCGTCCTCCCAGACGGGCACCCACCAGTCCTGGTTGTCGATATACCATTGCACCAGTCCGCCGATCTCCAGGTCGAGGCCGGTGTGTCGCGGCTCCCAGCCCAGCTCTGTGCGGGCCGCCGTGCAGTCAGCGCCGTAGCAGAGGTCGTGACCGGCGCGGGCCGCAGGGAAGGAGGCCTCGGCCAGCGAGGCGAAGGGCGTGCCGGCCCGAGCGGAGACCTCGCGGAAGACCGCCTGCAGGAGGTCACGGTTCAAGCATCGGACGCCGCTGCCGAAGTTAACCGTGGCGCCGGCCTCGGCCGACTGGAGCGCCCGCAGGATGCCGTACGCGTGGTCCTCTGTGTGAAGCCACTCGCGAACCGCCAGGCCGTCGTCGTAGATAGGCACACGCCGCCGTCCGGCCTTGCCCACGTCCGGCCTGAGCAAGGTGCAGATGGCAAGCGGCAGGAGCTTCTCGGGATGCTGGAAGGGGCCGTAGTTGTTGGTGCCGCGGGTCACCACACAGGGCATGGGCGTGCCGTCGCGCCGCCGGTAGCTGTTGACGAACGCGTGGACGAGCAGGTCGGCCCCCGCCTTGGTGGCGGCGTAGGGTGAGCCGGGGCGCAACGGAGCGCCCTCACGGAAAAGGTGCTCGCGCACGACCGTGCGCAGCTCGGACTGCTTACGGGCAAGGGCGTACCAGCGCTCTCCCTCATAGCCCGCGTTGCGGTCTATGCTGCCGTAGACCTCGTCGGTGCCCACGGCCACGAACTTCGTCACGGCGGGCGTGGCGCGAACGGCCTCCAGCAGGTTCAGCGTGCCCTGCATCTCGGTGCGCAGGAAGTCCGGCGCGGCGCCCAGCGACCGGTCCACATGCGACTCGGCGGCCAGGTTCACCAGC
This sequence comes from uncultured Chthonomonas sp., assembly GCA_903885605.1. Classification (GTDB taxonomy): domain Bacteria; phylum Armatimonadota; class Chthonomonadetes; order Chthonomonadales; family CAJBBX01; genus CAJBBX01. The sequence continues at coordinate 30,840 of CAISJD010000006.1, forward strand.
CAGGTGACGGCGTAGGCCTCCAGCAGGCCCTGCACCGCCAGGTCGCAGATATCGCCCTGCACGAAGGTGACGCGCCCGGCATCCTCGGCTCGCTCGGGAGCCCGCGTGATGTTGTCGCGCCGGCCCGCATAGGTGAGCTTGTCCAGCACGATGATCCGGCGGTCGGTCTCCCGAAGGAGCACACGCAGAACCATGGGGCCGATGAACCCGGCCGCTCCAGCCACCAAGATGGCGCCCGCTCTATCTTCAGCCATTCCCGCGCTCCCTGTGGGTCATTGGATCGTACCGTGCGTTATACCACGGGTGCAGGCGCGGCCCCGCCGAGGGTACAACAGACCGGCCCGCGCACGCGGCGCGGCGAGGAACAGGAGGGACCGATGAAACTAGGACTGGCATCCGCCATCTTGCCCGATATGACGCTGGAGGAGCTGTTCCGGTTTGCGGCGAACGAGGGACTGGACTGCCTTGAACTGATGTGCTGGCCGGCCGGCAAGGCCGAGCGTCGCTACGCGGGCGTGACACACATCGATGTGGCGGACCTGACCTTGCAGAAGGTCCATGAGGTCAACGACCTGCGCCGGAGCTACGGCGTGGAGATCAGCGCGCTCGGCTACTACCCGAACGTGCTCTCCCCCGATGAGGACGAGGCGAGGCGGTCGGCGACCCACCTGGCCCGCGTCATCGAGGCGGCCGAGGCGCTGGAGGTCCCCTGCGTCACGACTTTCGTCGGTCGCGACCAGCACAAGACGATCGACGAGAACTGGCCCGCCTTCGAGCGCGTATGGGGAGCCCTGCTCGCGCGAGCCGAGGCTGCCTGGGTCAAGATCGGCATCGAAAACTGCCCCATGCTCTTCACGGCGGACGAGTGGCCGGGCGGCAAGAACCTGGCCACGTCGCCGGCCATCTGGCGCCGGATGTTCTCCACCTTCCCCACGGCGAGGTTCGGACTGAACTTCGACCCGTCGCACTTCGTCTGGCAGGGCATGGACGCCTGCGCGGCCATCCGCGAGTTCGCCCCGCGCCTCCACCACATCCACGCAAAAGACGCGCGCATCGACCGGGGCGGGATGGCCGAGCACGGGGTCCTGGGTTTCCCGAACCGGTACCACACGCCCAAGCTGCCGGGCATGGGCGACGTGGCGTGGGGCCCGTTCTTCGGCGCCCTCACGGACGCGGGCTACAACGGCGCCGTCTGCATCGAGGTCGAGGATCGGGCCTACGAGGCGAGCCTTGCCGACCGCAAGCGCGCGGTGCGGCAGTCGATCTGGTTCCTGAGGCAGTACATCCCGCACAGCTAAGGTCACCGTGATGGAACAGCGGGCGGCATACCCGATAGGACGGCCGCCCGCCGCGTTTCCTACGGCTTGTGGGCGCCCACCCGCAGGCTGAGGTTGCTGAACCGGGCTTTGAGGTGCTCGTCCCCGACATACTTCGGGTTCGATCCGAGGGCGGCCTCCGTGCTGCTGGTGTAGAGCTGGCCCGGCACGGTGACCGTCTCGCCGGGAGCCCCGTCCACGTAGAGCGTCAGGCGGGGACCGTCTTTGACGACGGTCAGCGTCATCCACTTCCCCACCGTCACCGGCACGCCCGCCGTGGCGAAGCCGTTCCCCGACTCGATGCGTGCCGCCACCTTGCCGTCGCTGATGCAGATGCGGATCGGATCGTCCATAGGCAATGCCCAGGCGCTGAAGACCTGGCCGATGCGCCCCTCCGGGAGGGCGTCGACGCAGACATCGACCGACAGCGTGAAGCTCTCACCAGGGAACTCCTCGAAACGGTAGGCCACCTTGCCGTCGACGCCATTGGTCTGCACCGCCTCACGGAACCGGCCCTGCCGACCGCGCGCCGCCTCTGTGCCCGGAGCGCCGGCCGGCTGCCCCGCCTCGGGCTTCGGCTCGCCCGCCAGAGGATCGAAGATCACGTAGCCTTCGGCCTCGCGCGGCGTGAGCGCCACGGTACGGGCCGGCTCGAGCTTCAGAGACGGATCGATCTTGAACCATCGGTCGGGACCCAGGCTCCAGGTGGCGCCGTGTTCGTCTGCGGCCTCAATCCCCCAGAAGAGCGGCCTCCCCACGGGCAGGCCCGAGGTCTCCATCTCGCTGAACGTCACGCTGTTGGGCGCCTCAGCCGACTTGGCGATCAGTGGCACGCCTCGGGGCTGCGCCGACACGACCACCCGCAGGCTCTTCGGCCGCTCGGGCTGCGTGACGGCCCACCGGAAGGTGATAGCCCCGGCGGGAACGGCGGAAGCGTCCAGAGGCTTCTCGGGGATACAGGGCGACGGGGCCGCGTTGGAGGCCCGCAGCCAGGTCCGGTAGCGGGCGCCGGTCTGCCCCGCCGTGGCGAAGTCGCAGAGGCGGATGCGCTTGCCGCCCTCGCCGCGCACGTCGACGACCAACCAGGGGGCCGGCGAGACCGGCGGCGCTACCTTCTCGTCGGGAGCAGCGACCAGGAATGCCCTCAGCGCGTCCGCAGGGATGGCGGGCAGGTCAGCCTCATCCATCGCGTTGAAGCGCTGGTCATAGGCGAGCAGCAGGGGTCCGCGGAACAGGGAGACGCAACCGGCCTCGGAACGGCCGCCCGGCACACAGCGCAGGCCCATGTCGAGCTGCAGCATGATCTTGTCGCCGTCGCGCCATACGCGGTCCAGCACCGCATACGAACCCGCCGACACCCCCTTCACTGCCTTCCCGTTCACAGCCACAGCCGCCGTTCGAGCCCAACCGGGGATACGCACCCTCAGGACCGCACGCCGTGGCGCCTCCAGCCTGGCCTCCATCTCGACGAGGCCGTCCGCCGGGTAGCGCGTGCGGGTGCGGATGCCGATGGCGCTGCCGTCCGGCAGGTGCGCCGACACCTTCCCTGCGCCGAGCCAGTTGATCGTGAGGCCCTTGCCGTCCTCGATGCAGGCCCACTCGGCGAGGAGGCTGAACCCCCGTGGCCCGTTCACCGAGCAGCAGTTCAGCTCGGGGGTGCCGGCTTTGGCCTGAAAGACGATGGTGTGGGCCGAGGCCTCGCGGACGCCGTCCATGGGCGTATTGTAGGTGAACCATCGGCCCGACGGGTGCTGCGAGCCGGGCACCGCGTTCAGCGTGGCAAGTTCCAGCACATCGGCGACGGCCGGATCGCCCGTAGCCCGCAGCACATCCACGGAGTAGGCCACCCAGGCGGTGGTGCAGCAGGTCTCGATGGCGCCGGGCGCCCACGGATCGCCTGTGGCCTGCTCGCCGGCTGAGAACGAGCCGGAGTTGTGGATATCGCGCCGGGCGATGGAGCGCCAGTGGTGCATGGCCGACCGCAGGTACTTGCCGTCGCCGGTGATGGCGTGGAGGTCCAGCAGCGCCTGCAGGTCAGGCAGGCTCTCCCAGCGCGGCCGCGGCGTACGCCAGAACTCGACGCCGGCGGCGCCCGTGCGCAGGTAGTCGCCGGCCCGCTCCCAGTCCTTCTCGATCTCCTTGGCCATCGTGAGGTAGCGGGGCCACTTGGTGACGCGATAGAGCTGGGTGAACGCATGGATGACGGCCATGTTCATCTCGTGGCTACCGGCGTCGAAGACGCGCAGGTCCCCGCCGAGGTACGTGGCGCAGATCAGGTCGGCGGCCCGCCGACAGCAGGCCAGCGCGGCGGCATCTCCGGTGCGCTCGTGCCACATCAGCAGGGCCATCATGCAGTGGTAGTGCCCCCAGAGGTCCCAGTTGGCCTTCAGGCGCTGTGCCTTGGGGAAGGGGCCCAGGTAGCCATCGGACGCCTGCGAAGCGATGAGCGACTTCACGGTGGCGCGGACCGTCCGCGTTAGCCGCTTGTCGTCCACGAGGCTCAGGGTCTGGATGGCCGACATCAGGTACTTGCCGACGAACTCACCGGCCCACGGCATGATCTCCGGGGCAGGCCGGCGGTCTCGCATCGTCATCATCGCGAGCATTCCCGGGTTGGCATCCGGAGCCGTGAGGAGCCACTGCTCCACGCCGGCCTTGATGCGGTCGCCTACCGGTCCCTCGAGCCGCAGCTCAACGCCCTTCGCACGCTTCATTGTCGGCTTGCCTCCCCTATCCTCCGTCGCCGCCTGCGCGCCGGTACCGACGAGCAGCAGCGCGGCGATCCAGACGCCGCATCTCCGAGCCGAACACGCCCGGTTGACCATGTCCACACCCCCGTGGTCGGACGCCGTGCATGGCGCCCACCGCCGGTACCATTCGCGGCCGGCGCGGGCCGTTCCTGCCCATTCGTGACCTCCCCCGGCGGTTTGGCAGTAGAATGATGCGTTGCCGACACGTCGGCCCGACCACGCCATGCCCCAATCCGAAAGCCCGACCGATAGCCAGACCGCGCCGACCGGCCCATTCGCGGCCTTGCGTTGCGGCAACTTCCGCCTCTTCTTCGCCGGGCAACTGGTCTCCGTAGCCGGCTCCTGGATGCAGACCGTGGCGCAGCAGTGGCTGGTCTACAGCCTCACGCACTCTCCCAAGTGGCTGGGCATCGTGGCCGGCGCCGGCGCCATCCCCTACGTGCTGTTCGCGGTCTGGGGCGGGCAGGTGGCGGATGATCGCCCTCGCCGCAACGTGCTGATCGTCACTCAGGTGGCCGCCATGCTGCTCGCACTGGCCCTCTTCGTGGTGGCGGACGGACGCTGGGTGAGCCCGCAGGCGTGGCACGTGGCGGTCATCGCGGCCATCGGGGGCGCGATCAACGCGTTCACGATGCCCGCGCAGCACGCGTTGGTGACGGAGCTGATCGACGACCCCAAGCTGATCGGCAACGCCATCGCGCTGAACTCCCTTCGGTTCAACATGGCGCGGTTCGTGGGTCCGATCCTGGCAGGCTGGGTCCTCAGCCGCTACGGCCTGCCCTTCTGCTTCCTGGCCAACGCCGCGAGCTTCCTGGCTGTGATCGCGTCTCTCGCCGCCATGCGGCTGCCGGCGGCGCAACCCCGGGGCCACCACAGCGCACCGTGGGGCGGCTTCCTCTTCATTGCCCGGACCCCCTCCATCCTGCGCGTAGTGACCCTCGTGTCGTTGGGCAGCCTCTTCGCCTGGTCCACCACCACGCTCTATCCGGTGCTCGCTGCCCAGTTCCATCGCGGCGCCGGAGGCTTCAGCGCCATCATGGCGGCCCACGGCGCCGGGGCCGCGGCGGGTGGGCTCCTGGTCGCCTGGTACGGGAGCCGGTTCGAGCGGGCGCACCTGACCTACGGCGGAGCGGCGCTCTTCGGGGTGGCGCTGCTCGCGCTCACGGCGATGCGCTCCTTCGGCGCACTGCTGGCCGTTCTGGTCGTGGCGGGCTTCGCCATGATCATGTTCGGCATCAACGCGCAGACCAAGGTGCAGCAAGACGCCCCGGACCGCCTCCGCGGACGCGTCATGGCGGTCTACTCGCTGATGTTCAACGCCATGATGCCCCTGGGCGGCCTCCAGATCGGCTTCCTGGCGGAGCACGTAGGGGCAACGCAGGCCATCCGCCTGAATGCCGCCGTGCTGCTGGTGGCGGCCGCGGCGATCATCGCGTGGCACCGGGCAGACCGCGGCACAGGCAGGACCGCTCCGCCGGTTAGCCCCGCTTCGGCTTGAGGGCCTCCATCACCCGGTCGGTCACGCCGCACCGGAGGGGGACGACGCGCTCCGGCGGCTTCGGCGAGTCCGAGGTGACGAAGAGGAGCGAGCAGCCCGTATCCGGGTCGCCGACGCCGATCACGGTGTCGATGCCCGCGTGGCCGAAGACAGCCGGCCCGGTCTGATTCGCGAAGCCGAACCAGCCGGACGAGGGCTCCGCTCGACCGGGCCCTCGCAGGAGCGGACCGAGGCCCCACGGCTCGAAGCTGGGGTCCTTCCCCGACGCCCGGGCAGCGGCGATCTCGGCGCCATACTGAACCCTGTGCATCTCGGCCCACACCTCGGGCTTGAGCAGCGCGCGGCCGTTCCAGACGCCCTTCTGCGTGTGGAGCTGCACCACCTTGAGCGCATCGCGCAGCGTACCGTAGCCGCCTCCGGCCGGATGCCCGGAGAGGCCGAAGGCCGAGGCGTACGTGGTGGGCCGTGCCTTGGGCCGCGGAACGATCGCCGTGGCGGAGGCGTCGTCGGGCGTGGCGAAGGAGAGCGACCGCACGCCCAGCGGCCCGAAGAGGCGCTTGCGGCAGATCGCCTCCCACGTGGCGCCGCCGGAGGCCCGACGCACGCACTCGGCGGCGGTGAAGAGGCCGGTCAGGGCGTGGTAGGCGCTTCGCGACCCCGGCGCCCACTCCAGAGGCGCGGCGCAGACGGCCCGGACCGCCGCCGCCCACTCCTCCTCGTTCCGCACCGCGGTCAGAGGCACGCCGGGGATGCCCGCGGAGTGGGTCAGCAGGTGCCGGATCGTCACAGCGCCCTTGCCCTGTGCGGCGAACTCAGGCACGTACCGGCTCACCGGCGCGGCGTAGTCCACCAAGCCGTCTTGCGCCGCCATGGCTACCACTGTGGAACTGACCAGCTTGCAGAACGAGTAGAGCGGGTGGCGGACGCCTGCGGCCATGGCCGGGTCGCCGTGGAGCCCCAGATAGACGCCCCAGTACCGCTCGAAGCGGACACGCCCGTCACGCATGGCGATGACGCCGGCGCCGGGGTAGTCGCCCGCATCTAGGCCGTCCTGGATCAGCTTCACCACTGGCGCCCAGGCGTCCTCATGCTCAGGCAGTACGGCGATAGCCGCGGCGCCGGCCAGCAGTTCACGTCGGGTCATGGAGCCTCCTCGGGCGACGGCAGCCAGCCGATGCGCCGCGCAACCAACTCGCACACCTGCTCCAGGTAGCGCAGATCCACACCGTCAAACGCCGCGGGCGCCTCGCTGTCGAGGTCCAGCACCGCACGGGTGCAGCCGTCGCGGTCGAGCAACGGAACCACGATCTCGGAGAGCGTGGCGCTGGAGCAGGCGATATGATGGGACGCCAGGCGCACGTCCGGCACCACCTGGGTGGCCCGAAGCCTGGCGGCCGCGCCGCAGACGCCGCGGTCGAATGGGATCGTGAGGCAGCCGTGCCCTCCCTGGTATGGCCCGACCTTCAGCAGGCCGGGCGCAACCACGCGGTAGAAGCCCACCCATGAGGCGTATGGGAGCGCCTCGCGGAGCTCGCATGCCACCGTGGCCATGACGGCCACCTCATCGGCCTCGCCGGCGGTCATCGCCTCGACGGCCCCGATCGCGTCAGTGTACGCCTGCTCCTTCTCGGCCGCGCATGGCACGGCGGGACCTGTCACCGGCGCACGTCCCGGGCGGCCCTGTACATGGCCACGACGGTCTCGGCGTCCACCTCTGCCAGCAGGTTGTGGACGTTGTTGAAGACGAAGCCGCCGTCGGTGCAGCAGTAGGGCACGATCTCCGCGATCTCGCCCAGCACGTCAGCGCGCGTCCCCTGCGCGAGCGTGTGCTGCGTGTCGACGCCACCGCCCCACATCGTCGCGCGGCCGCGGAGCTTGTCCTTCCACTCCCGGTATCCGTGCCCTCCGGCCGGCCACTGGATCGGGTTGAGGATGTCGAAACCGCTCTCCACGATCATGTCGAGGATGTCGTAGATGGCGCCGCAGTTGTGCATGAAGGTCTTCACGTTGGGAAGGAGCGCGTGGACTTCGTCGTTCAGGCGGCGGTAGTAGGGCAGGAAGAGGTCGCGGTAGGTGGCCGGCGAGGCGATGAGCGTCTTCTGAGTGCCCCAGTCGTCGGCCGTGGTCATGACGATATCGACATACTCCGCCACCGCCGGCAGCACGGCGCGCACGTTGTAGATTGCGTTCTCGATCTGAATCTCGTGGTACTCGCGGACGTAGTCCGGCTCCAGCTTGCAGATCATCGGGAAGATGCCGATGCCGGAGTGGCCGCCGATACCCAGGCCCGAGCCGCACCAGTCGGTCATGAAGACGGCCCGGTCCGTGGACGAGCGCACGCGGCGCGCCATCCCGGCGACGGCCTTCACCTGCTCGTCGGTGACGCGGTAGCCGACCATGCGCCGGCGGTGCTCGGCCAGGTCCATGAGCGGCAGCGGCGCGTCGAGCCCCAGCAGCGGCTGGCCGCTGTGGTCGGAGTTGAAAACGAATGACGAGGGCGGCATGATGCTGGAGCCCCACTGGCGGATGACGCCGTCGGCCTCCACCACGAACGCGTCGGGGTTCAGCACCCTTGCCGGCAGCCGCCCGCCGAAATCGTAGTCGTGCCACTTCTCCGGCTCGTCATAGGCATCCGTCACGCCACCGTCGATGGTGACCACGTCGCAGCCCAGCGCATCGAGGACATCGAGGTCCGGGAGCGCGAGCATTTGGCCGGTGTCATGCACGCGTGGACGGCGCGGCGGCAGGCCCAGGGCCTCCACCAGGCGCGGGTAGGCGAAGGCGCTGATGCCGGTGGAACGCATGGCGCCCAGGTCCAGCGGCGTCAGGGGCGTCTCGGTGAAGTTCAGGGCGGCCAGGACTCGGTCACGAGGGGTCATGCGGAAGGGCCTCCAGTGGCTGTGGTCAACGCGGAGCGATGAAGTTCAGGTAGTTTTCTCGAAGCAGTAGCCGGGCATCGCGCTCGATGGCCTCCACGGTCACGGGCCACCCGGTACCGGCCAGGTCCTCATACTTCTCGGCCAGGACCCGCGCGATGATGGGCCGGTTGTGATGCCACTTGTACATCATCTGGTCCAGTACGCGGGCGTCGGCATGCTGCGGAATGAAAGTCGTGCCGAGCAGCTCCACTCGCATGCGGGTGATCTCCTCGACGAGCGACGGGTTGTTCAGGAACCACCAGCAGCCGAAGATCATCAGGTTGCCGAACTTGCGGGCTGCCACACAGAGCTCGTGCTGGTTCTCCCGTGAGAGCATGGTGACGAAGAAGCGGTTGCCGGGGAAGGCGGCGCAGATGTTGGTGACGGCCTCGATGTCGGCCCGACCGGTCATGTCGCCGGCATCGCCCAGCGCCGGATTGGCGGCTCGCCGGGCGCCGATCATCATGGCGAAGGGCACGCCCAGATCGCGGCAGGCGGGCAGGACGATCCGGGCGAAGGCCTGCTCGCCCAGGGGTCGGCCTGGGCCGCCGTCGGTGAAGGCGAAGCTGGGCGGCAGGCTCGCGGCCAGATAGACCGCCTTCATCCTGCCCGCCCAGTCCAGCAGGAAACGACGCCCCTCGGCGACGGTGGCGCCGGAGAGGTCGTCGGCCACGTCGTAGCCCATGCCGCGCATGGCGGCGGCGGCGGACGGCCAGTCGCGGAGCACAGGGTCGATGCGCAGCACGGCGTCGAACCGGCTGTCCGGCGCGATGCCGGCCTCCCACCGCGCTCGCTCGGAGTCGTCGAAGACGGCGTTCGTCATGGTCATCTTGTCGACGTTGGCGACCTCCATGACGCGGTCGATGTAGTCATCGGGATCCTGTTCGGCGAACCACCGCCGCAGCCCGCCGAGACCGGAGACCGGCAAGTCGAGGCCCAGCGCCTGCAGCGTGGTCAGGAGGCCCGTGGCGGCCTCGGAGACCGGCGTCCGCTCGACGAACAGGCAGCGCCAGACGTGGTCGGCCTGCTCCTGCTTGGGGAGGCGCCAGAACGTCTCATAGGGCATCTCATCGGCGGGCCGGACGCGGAAGGCCTCGGCGACCAGGTAGTGGTAGGTCAGCATCTCGTCGATGCCCCACAGCAAGAGCCCGCCCGGGTCGACAGGACCGGCGGCATTGGCCACCGGCGTCCCGAACTCGGTGGAGTAGATGTGCGTGTGCATGTCCACCACCGGGGTCTCCAGCACCGCGCGGATTACCTCATCGGCGACCCGAGCAACGGGCAAGGGTTGGTTCACTGCGGCTCCTCCTCCAGTTCGTCGCCCTCAGCGGCTCGACCTCACGAAGTCGATGTATCCTCTGACGGGATCTGTGTCCACGAGCTTCACCGTCACGCGGTCGCCCACGTCCAGGCCGCGGGTCCCCTCGATCAGCCTTCCCTCCACCGGCGGCTTGAACAGGCGCACCCAGGTGCCCTTGTCGGCTGCCCCGGTGACGATGCCGGAGAAGGTCTGCCCGATGCGCGGCGCCAGGACCATGGCGGCCACCGCCTTGCGCATCTGTCGCTCGACCTTCTTGGCCGCATCCTCCTGTCGAGTGCACTGCTCTGCCAGGGCGATCAGTTCGTCCCGGGAGTATGGCACGGGAACGCCCGCGATGGCGGCCTTCAGCAGCCTCTGGGTGATCAGATCCGGGAAGCGGCGATTGGCAGCGGTGGAGTGCGCATAGTCACGGACGGCAAGCCCGAAGTGGCCGATCGGCTCGTCGCCCGGCATCTGGACGGCGTACTCGCCCTTCCCGAGCAACTTGACCACCGACAGCGAGAGGTCCGGGTACTCCACCGGGTCGGCCCGACGCCTGCGGCCCAGGAAGCTGTTCAGCGCCCTGGGGTCGGGATCGGCGGGCAGGCGCTCGCCCAGATCATCGGCCAGGCGCCGGATGCGGTCCCACCTGCGCGGCTCCACGACCACGCGCCGGAACGACGGGTAACCGGCATTGGTGAGGAACTGGGCGGTGACGCCGTTCGCGGCAACCATGAAGTCCTCAATGATCTCGTGCGCCCGGCACCGCTCATCCTCCACGAGGTCGACCACGTCTCCGTCGGAGATGACGGCCTTTGGCTCGATCGTCCGAAGGTCCAGGGCTCCGCGCTCGTGCCGCTGCTCGAACAGAACCGCTGCGACGCCGTCCTGCATCCGAATCTGCTCGGCCACGGCGGGGCGCCGCGACATGGGCTCGGGCATCGGGCCGTCTCCCGACAGCCACGCGCCGACGCTGTTGTAGGCCAGCTTCGCCTTGCTGCGCACCCACGCCCTGAGTACCCGGGTTGCGCCCAGCCCTCCGTCGGCGTCCACCTCGAAGGTGGTGACGACCGCCGGGCGCTCCTCGCCCTCGTTCAGCGAAGTGAGATCGTAGCTGCAGCGCTCGGGCAGCATCGGGAAGACCTTGCCGGGCGTATAGATCGACGTGGTGTTCGTGCGTGCGTGGTCATCAATAGGTGTGCCGCGGCAGACGCTGGCGTCAACATCGGAGACTGCTACATAGACGCGTACCTTGCCGTCGCCCATAGCCTCAGAGGCGGTAAGCTGGTCGAGGTCGCGTGAGTCGTCGTTGTCGATCGAGGCCCAGTCCATGCCGGTCAGGTCGCGCGCCTCACGGTCTGAAGCGCGGTCGGGCACACCGAGATGCGCCGCCTGGGCCAGGGCCGCCGCGCTGAAGTCCGGCTCAAGGCCTCGGTCAGTCATGATCTGCGCGGCAAGCTCCGCGAGGTCGATGCGACGGCTGTTCCTGGGCATGGCGTGCGCCTCCCGTTTCCGGCGGGCGGGCGGCCCCTGTTGGCCGTCCGGTACCGCGTCACTGGTGTATATACTGCGGACGAGCGTGATTCCTGCACCGACGCGTGGGCCGGACCAGCGCTTCTCTGAGACGGGCTTTCCGGTTTTCGGCAAGCGCCGCGAGTGGAGTATCGTAGAGCCACGCCGGCCGTCGCGACCGGCTGAAAGGTGGAGCCACCTTGCCATCCCAAGTCATCATGCTCGGCCGCCGACGTCCGCAGTTCCAGGCCGTTACCGACTGGCTTGAGGCCGGCTACCTGCACGACCGCGTTTGGGACATGAGTGCGGTGCTGGTCGTCGTCAGCGGGCGTCGCGCCGTCCGCCGCCTGGGGCAGCTGATCGCCGACCGATCGGCCCGGCTTGCTCCCACGGGAGGCCTCTCGGTATTCCCGCCGCACGTTGTCACTGTGGGCGCCCTGCCGGAGACGCTCTGCCCTGCCCTGGCGCCGGCCCTGGCGCCCATGGCGGCGCTCATCGCCATGGTTGCCTGCCTGCGCGACCTGCCTGCCGAGACACTGGACCGCGTCAGTCGGACGCGCTCGGACGGTGGGCGCGACCTCTGGCAGCTTGCGAAGCGGCTATGCGCCTTGCGCTCCGAGTTGGGCGCGGACCTGCTCTCCTGCGGCGAGGTGGCCAGGTCCAGCGCCGCTGCCGGCCCCGACGCAGACCGCTGGGCCGGACTGGCCGAGGTCGAGGACGCCTACGAGCGCTCCCTTCGGGCAGCGGGGCTGCGGGACGCCGAGATGGCCCGCGGCGAGGCCGACCTCGGGCCGACCAACCCGGCGTTCCGGCATGTCGTGCTGGCAGGCACGGCCGACCTGAGGCCCGTACACCGGAACCTGCTGAGCCGGTGCGGCCTGCCTGTCACGGCGCTGGTCGCGGCGGACGCCGAGGATGCCGCCGGGTTCGACGACCTCGGCTGCGTCGTGGCCGACTACTGGCTCACGCGGCCCACCGACATTGCAGCCGACCAGATCCTCTACGCCGAAACCGAGACGGACGCCGCCGGCGCCGTGCTGGAACGCCTACAGGCCTGGGCCGGCGAACTGAGCGCCGACCAGGTGACCGTTGGCCTCGGTGACGAGGCCGGCGAGCCCCTCCTCGAGCGGATGCTGGCGCTGGCGTCGGTGCCGGTACGCACGCCGTTGGGCGGCCCTGCCACGCGCTCGCGGCCGGGCGCCCTCCTGTCAGGCGTCGCCAACTGGCTTCACACCGGTTCGGTAGAGGCGCTGGCCGAGCTGGTGCGGCATCCAGACGTGTCGCGCCGCCTCCGCCGCGACCTCGACGCGCCGGGCGACCTGGCTGAGCTGATGGACCGCTACCGGACGAGGCACCTGCCCGGTCAGGCCGCCACGGCGGTCGAGCCTGATGCCCAGCGCTTCAGGCGCCTCACGGGAGACCTCCGGAGGCTCAGGGCGCTGCTTCACCGCCTCAGCGGCGAAGCCACGGCAGCGACGTGGGCCGGCCGGCTCCAGGCCCTGCTGGCCAACGTCTACCGGGACGTCTCGCTTCAGCCCGACCGGCCCGATGACGCGCGCCTTTTGCGAGCCCTGGCCGCCACCAGCGCCGCGCTGGACGAGATGGCCGCTGTAGCCGCGATCGGCCCAACGGGCGTGCGGATCGGCGGAGCCGACGCCCTGCAGCTTGTAATCGACCGCATGGCGGCGGAGGCGCTCACCGTCGAGAGCGATCAGCCCGCCGTGGAGATCGTCGGCTGGCTGGAAGTCCCGGCCGACGACGCGTCGGGCCTCATCCTGCTTGGGCTGCATGAGGGTCGAATCCCCTCGTCCGTCCGCCGGGACCCGTTCCTGACCGAGTCGTTGCGGAGTGTGCTCGGGCTACCCGACAACGACCACCGCTACGCGAGGGACGCCCACGGCCTATCCGCGGCGCTGGCCGGCCGGAGCCACGTGGCCCTCATCTGCGCCCGGACGACCGACCAGGGCGATCCACTCATCCCCAGCCGCTTCCTCTTCGCGGCATCCGATAGGGAGGTGTCCGCCCGTGTGAAGCGGTTCGTGGCCGGCGACGCGTTCCGGCTTGCGCGGGCGCCCCTGGCGTCGTCGGGGCCACTGAGCCTGCAGATGGTGGCGCCCGAAGCCGCGCCGCCGCTGGAGAAGCTCGACCCCTCCGCCTTCCGGCGGTACCTTGACTGCCCGTACCGGTACTACCTCCGGACGGTGCTGGGCCTTACGGACGCGCGTGACGATTGGCAGGAGATGAGCCCGGCCATGTTCGGCGACCTTGCACATACCGTCCTCTCCGACTTCGCTCGATCGACGCCCGATTTCCGCGAGTCCACACACGCCGAGACGATCCGCGACTTCCTGCGTGACCGGCTTGCTGCGAACGCCACCGACCTGTATGGCCGGCGCCCTATGGGCAGCGTCCGGCTGCAGATAGCGCAACTTGGCCGGCGCCTGGACGCACTGGCGACGCGGCAGGCGGCGCGAAACGCGGAAGGCTGGCGCATCGTGCCCGAGCAGGCCGAGGCGACCCTGAGTGCGACGATGGAGGTCGATGGCGTCCCGGTGACCATCGCAGGGCGCATCGATCGACTGGACCACCATCCCGAGCTTGGCTACGCGGTGCTGGACTACAAGACGGGCAAGGCGACAGAGCCGGACAAGGCCCACCGTGCCAAGCGTGACGGAGCCCTGACGTGGACAAATCTGCAGTTGCCGATCTATCGCTTCCTGGTGCGGTCCCTCCTGGGAACGGCCGAGCCAGTCAGCGTGGGGTACGTCTCGGTGCCTGATGAACCGGACCAGACGGCATTCAGCATGGCGCCCTGGGGAGAAGCCGACTACGCCTCGGCCATGGAGTGCGCGGCCGACGTGGTCCGAAGTATCCGGCTCGGGGTCTTCTGGCCGCCCGCCAAGCCGCCTGCGTTCGATGACGGGCTACGGCGCCTCTGCTGGGATCGCGTCCCGCAGCGGGAAGCGGCCGCCCCGGGGCCAACGACCCGGTCAACAGCGAAGGAGGAGCAGCCATGAGGACGCTCATCCGCGCGTCGGCGGGCTCCGGCAAGACCTATGCCCTGACGACGCACTACCTGGAACTGCTCGCGGCCGGCGTTGAACCGGAGGCCATCCTCGCGACCACGTTCACCCGCAAGGCAGCCGGCGAGATCCTGCATCGCGTACTCTCCATGCTCGCAGAGAGGAGCACGCCGGAGGGTCAGCAGCGTCTGGCAGGCTTCTGCCGGTCGCTTCACCGGGTGAACATAGGCACGATCGACAGCTTCATGATCGGCCTCTGCCGGTCATTGGGCGACTTGCTGGACCTGCCCGACGAGATCGCGCCGGCTGCCGCCGATGACGTCCGTGTTCAGGCCGTGCGGCGCATGGCGCTGGACCGGCTCCTCACATCGCCAGACGAACGGACCGACCTGGTGGTTCGGGCCATCCTGCGCCGGTCCGCCGGCTCTAGTATTGTCGGCGCCGTCGAACCTGTGGTCAGCCATCTGTACCAGACCTACCTCGACAGCAGGTCGGAGGAGCTCTGGACGCCTGTCCCTGGACCGCGGGCGCCGGGAGACGAGCAGCTGGCAGGGGCGATTGGAGTGCTTAGGAGCGCCGCCACGTCAGGGACCATGTCCAAGGCGGCTTCCGACGGCGCTGCCAAGCTCGCCGACCAGGTCGCCGCTGGAAACTGGGAGGCCGTGGCGGTCCACAAGCTGCTGGCGAACTCGCAATCGTCAGGAACGTACTACCGGAGACCGATCCCGGCGGTCGTGCTGGAGGTCTGCCCCACGATCCGCACGGCGGCGCACAGCGCCCTGCGGGCCGATTGGACAGAGCGGACCCGATCCACGTATGACCTGCTGCGCCGTTACGACGAGGTGTATGCCGGCCTCGCGGCCCGTGCTCGTGTGATGCTCTTTTCCGATGCTCCCCGCCTGCTGGCCGAGAACGCCGACGAACTCCGGCCCGAGCTGCTCGAATACCGCACGGGCCGCGGCATCCGGCACATGCTGCTGGACGAGTTCCAGGACACCGATCCGGCGCAGTGGGCCGTCCTGAGCCCCTTCATCCATCGCTGCCTGGCCCCCGATGCGAATGGCTCCCTCTTCTGCGTCGGCGACGTGAAGCAGGCCATCTACGGCTGGCGAGGCGGCAGCGCCGAGATCTTCGACACGCTGGAGGAGCAGATCCCGGGCGTGGACGTGGAGGCCCGCAACAACAGCTACCGGTCATCGCAGGTGGTGCTCGACGCGGTGAACGCCGTGTTCACGTCAATCGACGCCGCGGCGCCGCTACAAACCGTCGAGGCCGGGCTGGAGGCATGGGCGGGCAAGTTCGGCCGCCATGAATCCGTGAAGGCGGACCTCCCCGGGCACGTGGCCCTGACCGTGACAGACGGGGCCGGGGACTGTGTGGCGGCATGCGTCGACTGGGTCCACCACCTGCACAGGCAGAGCCCTGAGAACTCCATCGGCATCCTCACCCGGACCAACGCGGCCGCGCTCCAGATGCTGGACGCGCTCCGCGCAGCCGGCGTCGGAGCCAGCGGCGAGGGCGCGTCGGCGCTGACGGACGACCCGGCGGTTGAGCTGATGCTATCGGCGCTAACCATGGCGGACCATCCGGGCCACACCGCCGCCGCGTTCCATGTGGCGCGCTCGCCGCTGGCCGACTGCCTGGGCGTCCCCTCGGACCCTCAGGCCAACCCCGGCAAGGTCGCCGCCGCTGCCGTCCGACTTCGAAAGCAGATACTCGACTACGGCTACGGACGTGCGCTACGGCCCATGGCCGCCCTGCTGGCGCCCCACGCGGGACCCCGCGGATGCCGGCGCCTCGCGCAGCTGCTCATCGCGGCCGACGCCTTTGATCGTGCGTTTGAGCCGCGCCCCGGCGCCTTCGTCGATTACATCGACGGGGTGCGCGCCGAGGAGTCGGTGGCGGCACAGGTGCGGGTGATGACCATCCATCGCGCCAAGGGCCTGGAGTTCGACGTCGTGGCGCTACCCGAGATGGACCAGAACCTGCGTGGCCGCGCGCGGGACGTGCTGACGGTCCGGCCGCGCCCAACCGGTCCCGTCCAGGCCGTATTCACCCGCCCGAGCGTGGCGCTCCTATCGCTCGACCAGGACCTTGCCGACGCTGTGGGGCAGGTTGAGGCCGAGGATGTACGGGGAAGCCTAGCGGTGCTGTACGTGGCGATGACCCGCGCCCGACATGCCCTGCACATGTTCTGCGGAAAGGAGGCGCAGGGCGGGGCGACCTTCACGGGCATCGTGATGGCACAGCTGGGCATCGACGGCGCAGGACCGGGACTGGCGTACGAGCGCGGCGACCCGGAATGGTGGCGAACCATGCCCGCCCGCCCGGCGGCCACGGGAGCCACCGGATGGGAGTGCCCCGAACGCATCGCCATGCGCCCGTCCACTGCGGCGGAGCCAGGCCACCGGGCCGCGCCTTCCAGCCGCGAGGGACACTGGATCAGCGCAGCCGCCGCGTTCAGCCGGACCTCGGCGGGCGCTCAGCAGCAGGGCCTCGCGCTCCACGCATGCTTCGCCGCCGCGGCGCGGCTTGAGTCCGGAGCGTCGGCGCCCGAGGAGGTGGCGGCCCGAGCGGCCCAGATCGAGCCGACGTTGCCGCGCACCCAGTTGGCAAGCGCGGCGCTGCAGGCGGTCCGCGCCCTGGCGCAACCGAGCGTGGGGGCGGCGCTTTCGCCCTTCGAGTGCGGCCCGGGGCAGACGCTCGAGAGGTGGACCGAGCGCGACTTCCTGGCCGTGAGCCCGGCGGGCGCGGTGCGCGGACGGTTCGACCACGTGGTGGTGCTCAAGGAGGCGGGGCGGCCCATCCGCGCGCACGTGGCGGACTACAAGACAGGCGAAGGGCCGGCCGGGCCCGCCGCCGAGGAGGAGCGGGCGCAGGTACGGACATACATGGCCGCGTTGGCGGCCATGCTGGCTCTGCCGACCGCCGCGGTCAGCGGAGCTCTGCTCTATGTCGCCACGGGCGACGTAGTGGAGGTGCCGAACGCGCCGGCGGGCTAGTCGGCGGCGATGGCCCGCGCGCCGATATCTGAGCGGACGTGCATGCCCTCGAACGAGATGTAGCCCATGGCCTCATAGGCGCGCTTCTGCGCCTCGGCAAAATCACGGCCCAGAGCCGTGACGCTGAGCACGCGCCCGCCGTCGGTCAGCACCTGCCCCGCCTCGTCGCGCGTGCCGGCATGGAGGACGATGCTGCCCGGCGCCTGCGCTGCCCGGTCGAGCCCGGTGATGGGCTTGCCGGACTGATACGCGCCGGGGTAGCCGCCGCTCGCCGCCACCACGTTCACTGCGGCCTGGCTAGACCAGCGCACAGTCGCCTCATCCAAGCAGCAACTGACGGCGCTCTCCAGGAGGTCCAGCAGGTCGGTCTCCAGCAGCGGTAGCACCACCTGTGTCTCGGGATCGCCGAAGCGGCAGTTAAACTCCAGCGTACGCAGGCCCGCGGGCGTGAGCATCATGCCTGCATAGAGCACGCCCTTATATGGGATGCCGAGGTCGCGAATGGCGCGGACGGCCGGCGCAAGGACCTGCTGCACAACCTGGTCGACCAGCTCCGGCGGCGCTACGGGGACGGGCGAGTAGGCTCCCATGCCGCCCGTGTTGGGGCCCTGGTCGCCGTCCAGCGCGCGCTTGTGATCCTGCGACGGCGGCATGGCCACCAGATGCTCGCCGTCGGTGAAGGCCATGATGCTGACCTCCTGGCCCGTCAGCCGCTCCTCAACCAGCAGCGTGTCACCTGCCGAACCGAACTCACGGTCGCGCATGATCTGGTCCACCGCAGCGTGCGCCTCCTCCTCGGTGCCGACTACGATCACGCCCTTGCCCGCGGCCAGGCCGTCCGCCTTGATCACCGCGCCTGCCTGCCCGAGTTCCGAGGCGAAGTGGTCGCGGACATGCTCGTGGGCCTCGTCGATGCCTGCCGCCACGCGGAAGGCCCCTGTGGGGATGCCGTACCGGACCATGATCTCCTTGGCGAAGGCCTTGCTTCCTTCGATGCGGGCGGGGTCGGTCGACGGCCCGAAGATCGGTAGGCCGCGAGCCTCAAACCGGTCGACGATGCCGGCGGCCAGCGGCGCCTCCGGCCCAACAACGGTCAGGTCGATGCGCTGGCTCTCGGCGAAGTTGGCCAGGCCGGAGAGGTCGGAAGGCTTGAGGTTGATGCACTCGGCGATGCGCGAAATGCCGGCGTTGCCGGGAGCGCAGTAGATCTTCTTGGCCCGCGGGCTCTGCGCGAGCTTCCATGCCAGGGCGTGCTCACGGCCGCCGCCGCCAACGATCAAGATCTGCACAGCCTTGTCCTTTCCGCGGCCTCAGCTGCTGGGCGCACCGGCCGCGCCGCGCGCACGAAGCTACACCTGGTCGTCGTAATCGCGATCGAGGTTCCTGAACTGGGCGAAACGCGGAAGGAAGCCGACCTTCACAACGCCCGTGGGACCGTTGCGGTGCTTGGCTATGATCAGCTCGGTCTCTTCCATCTCGTCGCCCGAGGCGCCGGAGTCCGCATTGGCGTCCGGCGGGCCGCCCGAGGCCCCCAGCTCTTTACGCTGGTAGTAGGCCTCGCGATAGATGAAAATCACCACGTCGGCTTCAGCCTCGATGCTTCCCGACTCACGCAGGTCCGAGAGCATCGGGTGCTTGTCCTGCCGGCTCTCCACGGCGCGCGAGAGCTGGGAGAGAGCCACAACAGGCACCTGAAGCTCGCGGGCGAGGCTCTTCAGTCCGCGGGCGATATCGGTGATCTCCTGAACCCGGTTGTCGTTGTTGCGGTGCCCTCGCATGAGCTGCAGGTAGTCCACCAGCACCAGGCCCAGGCCGCGCTGCTCGGCCTTCAGGCGGCGGCATCGCGAACGCATCTCCAGGACGGAGCAGTCGGTAGAATCGTCGATGAAGATCGGCGCCGACGAGAGCACATTGCAGGTCTCACCGACACGCTGCCAGCCCGCCGTGTCGATGGACCCCGTCCGAAGGCGGTGCGCATCGACCTCGGCCTCGGAACAGAGCACACGGAGGCAGAGCTGCTCCTTGGCCATCTCCAGGCTGAAGATCGCCACCGGGAGGCCCGAGCGGATCGCGGCCTCCTGGGCCATGCCCAGTGCCAGCGAGGTCTTGCCCATAGACGGCCTGGCGGCGATGATGATCAGGTCCGAGGGCTGCAATCCGGCGGTCATGTAGTTGAGCTTGTCGAACGGGGTCGCCACGCCGATGACGGGATCGGTGCTGTTGGAGCGGGCTTCGACCTGGTCGAAGACGGACCAGACCAGGTCTTTCATGGGCGTAAAGTAGCTGGTTGATCGCCTCTGGGCGACGGCGAACACCGCGCGCTCTGCCTGGTCCACCACGTCATCGATCGTATCGTACTCGCTGTGTGCCAGGCCGTTGACCTGGCTGGCGGCATCGATGAGGCGGCGGAGGAGGGCCTTCTCCTGCACAACGCGGGCGTAGTGCTCGACATTGGCGGCGGTGGGCACCGCGTCGGTGAGCTCCACGAGGTAAGGCGCTCCGCCGATGCGCTCAAGGCTGTTGACGGATCGGAGTTGCTCCTGAAGCGTCAGGAGGTCGACAGGCTCATCGCGGCTGTAGAGGGATGTGATCGCCTCGTAGATGACGCGGTGGGCGTCGCGGTAGAAGTCGTCCGGCTGTACGGCATCGACGGCCTTCTCAATGGCGGGCCGCTCCACCAGCATGGAGCCGAGCAGAGCCTGCTCCATCTCAAGGCTTTGAGGTGGGATGCGGTCGTACAGGGGGCGATCTGCCATAGGTTGGGCCGTGGAACGCAGAACCGGCGCCCCTCCACGTGGAAGGGGCGCCGGTGCGCTCTCCTACTCGGCTACGGCTGCTGCGGCGGCGGCGGCAGCGGCGGCAGCGGCCTCTGCCTGCGCCTTGGCCTCGGCGACCTTCCGGCGGGCAAGCTCCTCCTCGGTGACCACGTCCACCTTAATGGAGACGGTCACGTCGGAGTGCAGGCGCACGGGAACACTGTAGGCGCCCAGCGAGCGGATCGGATCGGCCAGGCCCACGCGGCGCTTGTCGACGGTGACGCCCAGGTCGGACTTCACGCGGTCGGTGATGTCCTGCGCCGTGATGGAACCGTACAGCTTGGTTCCCGTTCCGGCCTTGGCGATGATCGTCAGGCTCTTGCCCTCCAGCTTGGAGGCGCCGGCCCTGGCGGCGTCGAGCTGCCGATCGTCGCGGGTCTTCTCGAGCGCCAGACGGGTCTGGAGCGCGCGGAGGGCGCCGCCGGCCGCGGCCACGGCATACTGGCGGGGGAAGAGGTAGTTGCGCGCATAGCCGTCGGCCACGTTCACGATCTCGCCGTTCTTGCCCACCTTCGGGATATCCCGCTGCAAGATGATCTTCATCCAGTTAGCTCCCTTATCGTCGCAGCCGAACCCCAACCAGGGGGGTGGTGCGCTTGAATATGTTGTCTGCGCCCAGCCACAGCGAGAAATCCTCGTTCATGCGCACGAGCGCTCGAGCATCCACCTGTAGCCTGTTCGGGTCAAAAGCATCAAGTGACAGCGTCGTCCGTTGGCCCAACTTGATATCGGCGCCGTTCCCGAGCTTGCCTGCGTAGAGCCCGTAGCGCAATGCTCCGAAGCCCTGCACCGTCGTCTCGTATTGCGCGGTCAGCCGGTTCTTCTCGGCAAAGTCATAGAAGCCCAGATGGAGGGCATTCTGCTTCCCCAGCGGAAAGCGAACCCCCACATCGGACCGAAAGTGCGGCGGGTCTCCCCGAGACGCGAAATCAATCGACAGCGACGGCTCGCCGATCCCAAACTTCGGCCCGCCCGTGGGCAGGTTAAGCCTGGAAACCATCCTCGCCACATCGTCGGCCAGCTTCTGGCCCGTGGCGCTGGCCTGCTCCAGGTTCGACAGCGTGCTGCGCAGGTCGGACTGCACCGCGGGATCACCCGACATCTGGTGGATATCGCTGGCGATCTGATGGAACCGCGCCAGCGTCGTCCGAGCCAGCTCAACCGTCTCCTGCAAGGACTGCTGCAATCGCGGGTCGCCCAACTGGTCAGCCAACCGCGTCACCACGTTCTTGGCGGCGTCCATGGTCTCGGTCAGCTTCTGCAGCAGATCGAACGCCTCACTCATCAGGTCATCGACCCGGCCGCCGTTCCGCTTGGCCATGGCCGTCAACTCGGTACCCAGCGTCGAGGTCGCGCTACGCGCCGAATGGGTGATCGCCTCCATGTCCTGCAAGACGGAGTTAAGGGTCTTGTCGATCCTCCGGTTGTCCGCAAGCTGCGCCGCCCGAGCGGACACGCGCTCGAAGTTGCGCATGGTCCCGGCGGCGGGAGAGAGTATACCATCTACTCGGTCCATGGTCTGGTTCAAGCGTGGCATCAGCCCCTTCACGGACTCCATGGAGTCGGCCATCGCCTTCATCCCGCGGTCCAGATCCGGGGAGAGCTGGGCCAGGACGGAGCCGGTCTCGTCGCCCTTGCAGACGGCATCGGGCTTCAGCATCACCTTGGAGCGGCCCGGCACGATCTCGATCACAGGGTTGGCGACCAGCAGGCCGGAGGATATCCGGATGAGCGAATCCTCGGGAATGCCGCGGCGGCCCTGAATGCGCAGGTCGATAACAGGCTGCAACGTATCGGCCTTCAGGTCCACATCGGCAACACTTCCTACAACCACGCCGCTCATGCGCGCCGGGGTGCCCGAGTAGATGCCCTGCGCGTTCGTGAAGACGACGTGGACCGTGTAGGTGCCGAGTTCCATGCGCGACAGGTAGGCCCAGGAACCCACCAGCGCGACGGCCGCCATGATAATGACCACGCCAACCTTGGCTGCACTGCTCGATCGCATCGCCCTACCACCCCATCCAGCCGGTTTGTACCGGCTCACGCATCGACAAACGCGCGGACACGGCTGTCCGATGAACGCCGGAGCTCGGCCGGAGTTCCGGTCTCGATGATGGCGCCGTTGTCGATCATCGCGACACGGTCCGCTATACGGAAAATCGACGGGATATCGTGCGATACCACCACCGACGTCACGCCGCGCCGGTCACGCGTCTCGACGATCAGGTCGTCGATCGTCCTGGCGATCACCGGGTCGAGACCGCTGGTCGGCTCATCGTACAGCAGCAGCCCCGGCTCATTGGCAAGCGCTCGGGCTAAGCCTACCCGCTTCCGCATGCCGCCGGACAGCTCGGCGGGCAGCATGCGCTCGGTCCCCGGCATACCAACGTCCGCCAGCAACGAGCCAACCAACTCCGCCACGGCCTCCGGCGTCTTCGTTCGGTGTTGCAGCGGTCCGAAGCCCACGTTCTCCTGCACCGTCAGCGAATCGAACAGCGCGGCGTACTGAAAGACCAGCCCGATGCGAAGCCTGACGCGGTCCAACTGCGCCTCGGACATGGGCACGATGTCCTCGCCGTCCACCGTGATGCTCCCGCGCGACGGCTTGATCAGCCCGGCGATGCACTTCAGCAACGTGGTCTTGCCGCTACCCGACATCCCCATCACGGCGAGGATCTCGCCCTGCCGCACCTCGAGGTCGACCCCCTTCAGGATCAGCCTATCCGAGACGGCGTAGCTGACGCCCGTAACATGCAGCTCGCTCATCGCATGGAGGCCGAGGCGCCGGACAGCGCCTGCGCCAGGAAGAAGTCAGACACGAAGATAAAGACGACGCAGAGCACCACCGACCGCGTCGTCGCGGCTCCGACGCCGGTGGCGCCTCGCTGCGTGTTGAGGCCCTGGTGGCACGCGACCACGGCGATGGTGAGGCCGAACCAGAGCGTCTTGGCCAGGCCTTTCATGAGGTCCGCGTGCGTCGCCATGGTGCGGATCGACTCCATGAAGGCGCTCTGGGTCACGCCGTGGGTCGAGGCCATCACGAGCCCGCCGAAGATGCCGGCCATATCGGCGAAGAGGCCGCAGATCGGCATCATGAGGATGCAGGCCAGCACGCGGGGCGTCACAAGATAGCGCACGGGCGGCACCGACATCATGCGAAGGGCGTCGATCTGCTCCGTCACCACCATGGAGCCGATCTCTGCGGCCACGGCGGCGCCGCTACGGGCAGCCACCATCACCCCGGCGAGGACAGGTCCCAGCTCGAGCAGGAATGAGAGGGCGATCATGCCGCCCACGAAACCGGAGCCGCCGAACCGGACGAGCACGTCGGCAACATAGAAGGCCAGCACCGAGCCCGTGGCGGCGCAGGTGAGCATGATGATAGGGATCGAGTCGACGCCCATGGCGGCCATCTGACGGATGGTCTCGCGCAGGCTGAACTTGCCGCGCACGGCCAGCCAGGCCGCCTGTCCCGCGAGGATCGACGTCTCACCGACGAAGGTGGCGGCGACCATCAACCAACCGGGCCCCGCTGGAGCCCGGCGGCCAGCCGCTCCCTGTCCTCCTGCGTCGTTGGATGCCATGGGCGACCGGGGCTCCGGGCGTCAGCGCCCGTCCGACGGCGCTGAGCGGACCATATCGGCGAAAAGGCGGTGCATTCGGACGTCGTTGGTCAGTTCGGGATGGAACGCGCTGGCCATGAGGACGCCCTGCCGCACCGCCACGATGCGATCCTCGTAACGGGCCAAGACCTCCACGCCCGGGCCTGCCTCGACCACATAGGGCGCACGGATGAAGACGCCGCGCACAGGCTCGTCACCCAGCACGGAAACGGGGACGGCAGCCTCAAAGCTGTCGATCTGCCGGCCGAAGGCGTTCCTGGCGACCAGCATATCCAGAAGGCCCAGGCGGTGCTGGTCGCTCCCCTCGATCCGCTGCGCCATGAGGATGAGCCCGGCGCAGGTGCCGTAGACGGGCATGCCGGCTAGGGCGCGCTGCTGGATCGGCTCGATGAGGCCGGCGCGATCCAGCAGCTTCCCGATGGTGGTGCTCTCGCCGCCCGGAATGATGAGCCCCTGCGCCTCGCCCAGTTCGACGGCGTCGCGAACGAGGCAGGCCTCGACGCCCGGCAGCTGCCGCAACATGGCGCCATGGGCCAGGTAGTCGCCTTGCAGGCTCAGCACTCCGATCCGGACCGGCATGGCTAGCGCTTCCCCGCCTTGTCCTGGACGAAACAGAAGACGCCCTTCTTGTTCGACGTCACGATATCCAGCAGACCGTCGCCATTCAGGTCCGTTACCGTGAACTGCGTGCCGACGCCGGAGTCTCGGTCGACCTCGTGACGCTCCCAGGCCACCCGGCCATTGGTGCGACGTAGCTTGTACCAGTAGATGACGGCCGCGCCGTTGGCGTCAGGATCGCCGTTGGGTCCGTGCGCCCAGAATCGCTTGCCGGTGATCAACTCGGGTGCGCCGTCCCGGTCCAGGTCGGCCATCTCCACGGCGTGGGCCTCGGTGAAGCTCTCATCGATGGTGTGGCGCTCGAACTGCGGCAGCCCGTCGCCGGGCTTGCGCTCGTGCCACCAGACGCCCTTATCGTGGGCGCTACTGCTGATGATATCCGGCAGCCGGTCGCCGTTCACGTCCATGACGTACATGGTCGCGCAGTCTGGGCCGAGGGAGGCCGGCACGAAGGTCCAGGGCCCCTGGCGCGGGTTCTCAGGAGCCTGGTACCAGCCGCCCGATGTCAGGATATCCGGACGGCCGTCACCGTTGGCGTCGCCGATGCCCAGACCGTGAGAGAAGCGCTGGCAGCCGGGCTGGCCCTTCTCGGAGACTGTGTGCGCCGTCCACTCGGGACCGTCGGCAGGCTCGTACCAGGCCATGAAGGCCTCGTCGTATGGGAACACGAGCACAGGAGACTTGCCAGGCAGGAGGCGCCCATAGATCGGGCTCTCGTTGCAGGCGCTTCGCCAGATGGTGTGCTCAACCCAGGGGCCGCTCCCCTTGCCTGGGTTCTCACGCCAGACGGCCTTCTCGGCGGGCATGCCGATGAGGATTTGGTCCGGGTACCCGTCGCGGTTCACGTCCTGCGAGAAGTTGATGAAGCTGTTGCTGTATCCGGTGGCCCCGTCGAACTTGCCGGGCGGCGCGATCTCGTGCGGCGTCCACGACGGCGCCTCGTACCACAGGTTGCCCGCCAGGATGTCCTTCTTGCCGTCGCGGTTCACGTCCGCCACGGCCACCCCCTCGGACCGGAAGGCGGTGTCAAGCACCGTCTTGGTGAACGTGGGCGCCTTGGGCGCTACAGGCGCCCCAACGCCCAGAAGGCAGAGGCAGAGGAGTGCGGCTGGGCTCATGGCTTGCTCCGTTTCGAAGGGGCTCCTGCGGCCGGGCCGGCGGCCCTGGAACCGGGTTCGTCCTTGTGGTCGATCTTGATGGGCGTCAGGTTCAGCACCACGCCCAGCGATTGCCCACGCGTCTCGTAGCGCAGGCCCACCTCCGCGCAGTCCATCACGCGGCGGATGCTGACGGCCGTATCGTAGGCCTTGTTCCGCTCCATGTCATACTTCACGGTGAGGTCGGCGGCGAACCCGCTCTGGCTGTACGCGGTGCGGAGGCGCAGTTCATGGCGAACGTCGCACCGATCAAAGAGGAACGGCGTCTCGCCGAAGGGCTGCGCCCAGCGGTACGCTGCGCCCAGCAAGGTGCGCGGACCCGCCATCCAGTTCGCCTCCAGTTCCGGCGCGAGGACCGAGTAGGCCTTCCCCTCGGAGTAGATGCTTCCGACCATGGCTCCGCCGGCGCGCAGGTAGACCCGGTTCGACAGGAGCAGGCTCGGACCAACGAGGGAGGCTCGCATGGAGGCGCGGTTCGAGATGACATGCGACGGCACTTCCGCATAGCGCCCGGCCGACGCCTGCGCCGAGAACCACCAGTAGCGCGGGCTGATCTGCAGCGGGCCGAACCGGGGTCCAGTGGCGTCGTCGGAGGCTCGGGCGATATCGGGCCGCACCTCCTTGGCGGGCGTGACTACCCACTCCGCGCACACCTCAGGCAGGCGGTCAACGCGGATGTCGGTTCGGTCGCGCTTCGAAATGACTGACCCTGCGGTGAGCGAGGCGCCAAGCGTGAGGCCCTGCTCCGCCGTATCCTCGGCGAAGCCGGTTCGGATCAGCGCGGGCCGGAGTTCCAGCGGGGACGCCAAGGACCGCGTGAAGCCTGAAGCCACCGTGAGCGGCGGCTCGCCGTCGCCGGGCAACGCGCCGAGCCGATGTCGGAACTCCAGCCCGCCCTGCAACGCCCTGCGCGCCGCGACGCTCGTGTCGAGCGACAACGCCTGCCGCGGGCTCAGGAGCAGTTGATTGCGTATGTGCAGCGCCGGGCCGGTCTCGGTGCTGTAGCCGGGAAGCGGCCAGGGGTTCTGGGCCATGCGGCGGAACGTCTTCACAAAGTAGGGCACCGCCATCACGGGTGTGCCGCCCAGCCAGAACGTGACCCCGTGGGCCTCTACGCGGCCGTTTGCCGAGACGCTGATGTCACGCGCGGTGAGGCGGTAGTCGGGCTTCCCGTGGGCACACGTGGTGAAGGCGGCGCCCCTGGCCCGCATCACCTGCTCGGGCAGGATCTCGATCGTCTTGCCCTCAAGCCGGACCGACGAGACCTCGGCCACCGCATCATAGAGCCGACCGGTGCCCTTGGCGGAGTCGTACGTCATCGCCTTGCCAGTGATGGAACCCTCGGGGCGCAGGAGCTTCAGGCGGCCGGTGATGGTGATCACGCCGGTGGGGCTACCCTCGGCGTCGTCGGCCTCGATGATCACCTTCTCGCCGGAGACAGGGTCCACCAGCTCCAATTGGACAGGCGTGCTGGTCTTGAACCAGTTGTCCTCGGGGCGCCACTCAAGGCTCTTGAACTTCGTGATGGTGACGTTGCCCACGCGCGGCGGGGCTTGCTGGGCATCGACGCCGCACAGGGTGGCGGCAAGCAATGCCAAAGATGCCGCGATACCATTGGGTAGCCGATATCTCAATCCAGGCAGCCCCTTTCGCAGAACCGCGCACATCGAGTTGCGCGCCACGGCCGGATAGTACCCGATGCGCTGCAGCCACGCACGGGGCCGTCCGTGCGGAGCGCCCGATGCTATACTGCAGACTGGAAGCGCCGTCGGGGCCGACCGCTTTTCGACGCCCCGCCCCGACGCCATGGAGGGCCCGACGCTTTGCCGCTAATGCTAGACGACGTGCGCCGCGTTGCCGCTCTCGCCCGTCTGGAACTCACCGATGACGAGGCCGCCGCTCAGCTTCGGCGCATCAACGAGTTGATGGAACGCTTCGAATCGCTCCGCGAGCTGGACGTCGAGGGCATCGAGCCCACGGCCCACAGCGCCCCCATCCACAACGTGCTGCGCGAGGATGCCGCAAGGCCCTCGCTCGCTCGCGACGAAGTGCTGGCAGGCGCTCCCGATGCCCGCGAGGGATGCTTCGCGGTGCCGCTGATCCTCGAGGCCTCCTGAGCCATGGAGCCACTCACCTACCGATCGCTGCGAGCTCTGCGCGACGCCGTATGCTCGGGCGAGGTCAGCGCCCGCGAGATCACCCGGGCGCACCTGGACCGCATCGCCGAGGTTGAACCCGCTATCTCGGCGCTGCTGGCAGTGACCACCGACGGTGCACTGGCCCAGGCCGACG
The DNA here is from genome assembly GCA_903885605.1 of uncultured Chthonomonas sp. Taxonomy (GTDB): domain Bacteria; phylum Armatimonadota; class Chthonomonadetes; order Chthonomonadales; family CAJBBX01; genus CAJBBX01. The sequence continues at coordinate 58,665 of CAISJD010000006.1, forward strand.
CCGTGGACGCCGCCCGCTCGCGAGGCGAAGAGCTGGGTCCGCTGGCAGGTGTGCCCATCGCACTGAAAGACGTCATAAGCACCCGTGGCGTTGCCACCACCTGCGGGAGCCGCATCCTGGCGGGCTGGAAGCCCCCATACGACGCCACGGTGACCGCCAGGTTGCGCGAGGCGGGCGCCGTCATGCTGGGCAAGGCCAACTGCGACGAGTTCGCCATGGGCAGCTCTACCGAGAACAGCGCCTACGGCCCCACCCGAAACCCCTGGAACCTGGACCGCGTGCCCGGTGGCTCCTCCGGCGGCTCCGCCGCGGCGGTGGCGGCCGGCGAGGTAGCGGGCTCGCTTGGCTCCGACACGGGCGGCTCGATCCGGCAGCCGGCTGCGCTCTGCGGCATTGTAGGGCTAAAACCCACCTATGGCCGGGTCAGCCGCTTCGGGCTGGTGGCCTACGCCTCGTCGCTGGACCAGATCGGACCCATGGCCCGCTCGGTCGAGGACGCGGCACTGCTGCTTGAGGCCATCTGCGGCGTGGACCTGCTTGACGCGACCTCGGTCGATGCGCCTCCCTTCAGCGCGGAAGCCGTCAAGCGCGGCGACATCCGAGGCCTCCGCGTCGGCGTGCCCAGGGAGTTCATGGGCGACGGCATCGATGGCGCCGTGGCTGCCGCCGTGCGCGCCGCGGTGGAGGCGCTGTGCAGCATGGGCGCCACGGCCGAGGAGTGCTCCCTGCCCACGGCGCGGCATAGCCTGGCTACCTACTACATCCTGGCTCCGGCCGAGGCGTCCAGCAACCTGGCCCGTTACGACGGCGTCCGGTTCGGCCTGCGGTCGGAGGGCGGTTCCGGCCACGCGGGCATGACCGAGGCGTCGCGCGAGGCGGGCTTCGGAGCTGAGACCAAGCAGCGCATCCTCGTCGGAACCTACGCCCTCTCGGCGGGCTACTACGACGCTTACTACCTCCGCGCGCAAAAGGTCCGGACGCTCATCCGGCGCGACTTCGACGCCGCGTTCGAGCGCTTCGACGTGCTCGTGACGCCCACCTCGCCCACCGTGGCGTTCGGCATCGGCGAGAAGAGCGACGACCCGCTGGCCATGAAGCTCGCCGATGTTTGCACACTGCCGGCCAACATGGCGGGCATCCCCGGCGTATCGATCCCGTGCGGGATGGATCAGGGCCTTCCCATCGGGCTGCAGATCATGGGGCGCTCCTTCGACGAAGAGAACGTGCTACGGGCGGCGTACGCCTACGAACAGGCCACGCGCTGGCACACGCATCGACCGGAGGTGGCCCGCTGATGCCCGCCATCCAGACTGAGACCCAGTATGTCAGTAGCATCGGTATGGAGGTCCATGCCGAGCTGCTCACCGAGAGCAAGATGTTCTGCGGGTGCCGCAACGCCTTCGGCGGCGAGCCCAACACCCGGTGCTGCCCGGTCTGCCTGGGCCTCCCCGGCTCATTGCCCGTGGCGAACCGGCTGGCCGTTGAGCTTGTGATCCGCGCCGCCCTGGCCCTGCATTGCAGCATCAGCCCCATCGCCGAGTTCGACAGGAAGAATTACTTCTACCCGGATCTGCCCAAGGGCTACCAGATATCCCAGTACGACCAGCCCATCGGATCGGGCGGTTGGCTGGACATCGAGACCGAGGCCGGGCCGCGGCGGGTGCATATCCGGCGCGTCCACCTCGAAGAGGACACCGGCAAACTGATGCACCTGCCCACCGGCGACAGCGCGGTGGACTACAACCGCTCCGGCGTCCCGCTCATGGAGATCGTCACCGAGTTCCCGCCGGACATGGGCAGCGCCGACGAGGCTCGGGCCTACCTCGTGAAGCTACGGGCGATCCTCACCTGCATCGGTGTCTCCGACGGCAAGATGGAGCAGGGCAGCCTGCGGTGCGAACCCAACATCTCCGTGCGGCCGACGGGCGCGTCGGCCTTCGGCACCAAGACGGAGATCAAGAACCTCAACTCCTTCCGTGCCGTCCATCGAGGCGTCCAGCATGAACTGACGCGGCAGGTCGCCTTATTGCGTCGTGGCGAGAGGGTGGCGCAGGAGACGCGGGGATGGAACGAGGCCCGAGGCGAGACGGTGCTGCAGCGGGTCAAGGAGGTCGAGCAGGAGTACCGGTACTTCCCCGAGCCCGATCTGCTGCCGCTCCACATCGACGACGCGTGGGTCGCCTCGATCCGCGCCGGATTACCCGAACTGCCGGACGCCGCACGCCTCAGGCTGGTCGACCAATACGGGGTCTCAGCGGCCGAAGCCGACCTGCTGACCCAGACCGCGGCATGGACCGCCTACTTCGAGCGGGCGGCCGGGCTCTGCGGCAACGCGCGAGCCACGGCGAACTGGATGATGGGTGAGCTTGCCCGGCTGCTGAATGCCGCCAACCTTGAGATCGACCAGTGCAAGGCCGGCCCGGAAGCGCTGGCTGAGTTGCTGGCGATGGTGGAGAGCGGCAAGATCAGCGGGAAGATGGCCAAGGGCGTATGGGAGGCCGCATTCGAGACAGGCGAGGCCCCGGCGGCCATCGCGGCGAGGCAGGGCGAGCAGATCAGCGACGCCGGAGCCCTTGGGGCCGTACTTAACTCTGTGATCGCCGCGCAACCCGATGTCTGGCAGGCCCTCTGCGCCGGCGACGAGAAGAAGCTCACCTTCATGGTAGGCCAGATCATGAAGCAGACACGCGGCAAGGCGAACCCAGGCGAGGTGAACCGCCTGCTGCGCGAACGGATGGCGGGAGGCGCCCAATGAACCGACTTCGGCACGCTGCCTGGTCCGTCTCGGCCCTGCTGGCCGCCATGCCGGCCCTCTGTGCCGGCGCTCCCTCCACATCGATGAGCGACGCCATCGTCCAGCACACGCTTGACAACCTCGTGGTGCTGGAGGATTCCCACTGGCACTGGGGTGAGTACAACCACATCGTGAACCTCTGCCGTGTGCAGGTGGAGGGCGATCCCGGCAACATCGAGGCCTACTCCGACGCGGGCTGGTTGCTGGAGAGCCTTGGCCGAAACCCCGAGGCCGCAGAGCTCTACACGCTGGGCGCCCGGAACAACCCGAAGACCTACCGCCTCCATTGGGAACTGGGCTACCACTACGGCATCTTCCTGAAGGACTGGAGCAAGGCCCTACCGCATCTGGAGCGGGCCGCCGCCCAGGCCGACTGCCCGCCTATCGCCCTGCACCAGCTAGCGCACGCGCTGGAGCGCGCCGGCCGCTTGCAGGACTGCCTGAAGGTCTGGCAGAAGGCGGCAGACAACCCGCGCAACGAAGCCCGGGCCACTGCGGCAGTGCAACGGGACCGCGTGAAGCGGCTCATCAACCGATGACGCGGAACGGATGACGCCATGTACCTATCACGCCTGATCATCCTCATCATCCTGGACGCGGCTTCGCTGCTGGTGCTTGCCGACGTGGTCGTCTCGTGGTCGATCCACCTTGGTGCGCGGGCCATCCGCCCGTGGGATCCGTGGGTCAAGACGCTGCACAAGGCGACCAATCCGATGCTGGCGCCGTTCCGCGCCCTCATCCCGCCGCAACGGACCAACGGGCTGGACCTATCGCCCATGCTGGCGCTCCTCTTCATCCAGCTGCTCCAGTCCTTCTTCAGCGGCCTGGCGTTCTAGCTTCATGGCCGAGTGCGTCGAGACGTCCACCGGAGGCCCCGCGCGGCGCCGGTTCACCGCGGCCGGCGGCGTCATCCTGGCCGTGGCGGTGGGCGCCGTGATCTGGACCGGCTGGTCCCACACCCGCGGCGGGCAGAAGCAGACAGAGGTCGCCCGCCTGCAGCTGGAGGCGCTGGACCGAGCCCGCAGGGGCTACCTCGCGGAGCCCGGCTCCGGTCCTACCGGCGCCCTGAGGACACGGTACCTCGCTGACGCCGTTCAAGCCCTGGACAAGCTCGCGCAACTCAACCCGTCTGCCGGGAGTGTTCGCAAGCTGATGCTCGCAGAGCACATGGCCGGCGGCCCCACGTGGCGCGCAACCGCGCTGCGCCTACGCGGCCACGACGTCCGACGCCCCCTTTTGGAGACCGACGCAGAGATTGCGCTATGGGCCCAGGTGCTGGGTGACGATCCCATCCCGGCCGAAGGTGTCGCACCTGCCAGGTCGCAGATCCGGGGCATGGGGCTAGGCTGGTTCGAGCACGTGGCCCTGAGCCGCCTCTATCAGCGCGCCGGCATGGCACAGGCCGCCGCCGCCGAGGCCAACGGCGCCCGCTTCACGGCAGTGCTGATGGGCCTCTTCGACACCGGCGTGCTGGTAGCACTGATGGCCGGCGTCCTGGCCCTGGCGTTCACCATCCGCTCGTGGCGGATGCCGGACACCGGCGGCTGGCGACTGCCCGAGCGCCTGAGCCCCGATGCCGCCCTCGCTTGCCGCACCGCCTTCTGCGTCTACCTCGGCGGCATCCTGCTGGTAAGGCTCGCCGCGCCCGCCCTGCTGGGCCTACTCAACGCGCACCCCCGCACTGAGGCCGGCCCCATCACCATGGGCCTGCTGTCGACGATCCTGCTTGCCCTGAGCGCGGCGCCGCCGGTGGCGTTGCTGGCGATGCAAGCCCGCCGCACGGGCCTCCGTCTGGCAGACTTCGGCCTCACGGGCGCCCGGCCATGGCGCGACGCGGGCCTGGCGGTGACCGGTTACCTGGCAATCTTCCCGGTGCTGACCGTCACGATCCTGGCTACGTCGAGGCTCCTGGGTGATGACCCCACGCCGTTGAACCCGGCCATCACGGCTTTCGCCGGCTCGGGCAGCTCCTTCGTCCGGGCGATGCTGCTCTGCCAGGCGGTGGTGCTGGCGCCCATCGTCGAGGAGTTCATGTTCCGGGCGGTGCTGTTTCGCGGCCTGCAGGGCCAGGTGCGGACGCGCTGGGCGATGGTCGGTTCGGCGGCGGTCTTCGCGGCGCTGCACCCCCAGCTGCCGGCAGGCTTCCCGGTGCTCTTCGTGCTGGCCTGCGGCTTCGGCCTGCTCTACCTGCGGTCGGGCAACCTGCTGGCTTCCGTCCTGGCGCACGCCCTGAACAATGCCGGGGTCTTCGTCTACCTTGCACTGGTAGCCGGAACATGAGCAAGCTCCAGGTCCGCTTGACGCCGCGAGGAGGGCGCAACGCCGTCGAGGCCCTCCGGGATGGTGTGCTGCATGTCCGGGTCAGCACGCCGCCGGTGGACGGCGCGGCCAATCGCGCCCTCGTCGAGCTCGTGGCCGATCGGCTGGGCGTCCCCAAGTCGAGCGTCTCCATCGCCTCCGGCGCGTCATCGCGCCTCAAGGTGCTGGAGGTCAGCGCCCTGGACGACGCGGAGCTGACCGCCCGCCTGGCCCGGGAGGGCGACTAGCCATGCCCGACGCCTGGCCTGTGGCCATGATCACGGGTTCGCCGCTACAGTGGGCGGCGCTCGCGGCCATCGTCGTGGCGATACTCGCCCCCAGGCTGATCCCGCCGCTGGTGCGCATGGTAACAGGCCTCCTCCTGCAGCGCTACGTCGGCGTAGCTCCGCCGCGTCGACGGAGCCATAGCCCGGCAGCTGTGCCGGCGGTTGAGGTACTGCAGCCGGAAAAGCCCGCCCCGGCACTGCGCCGCGGCGCCGACAGGCCCGTGCGCTCACGTTCCAGGACCCGGCCTGCCGCCTCGATGGCAGGTGCAGTGGCGTTTGTCGGGCTGGTTGTAGCTGTGCTATCATGGTTGCTGCTGCGAGTTCGTTGAGCAGCCACCGGTCCGGGTGCCGCCTGGACCCACGTAGGGAGCTACCATGGCGCTAGTTAAGGTCTACATCACCCTCAAGCCGACGTTGCTCGACGCGCAAGGCCGCGTGGTGCAGAACGCCCTGGCCTCGATGGGCTACGACGGCGTGAAGCAGGTCCGCGTGGGCAAGTACCTCGAGATGCAGTTGGACGGCGAGGGCGACACGCTCCGCAAACAGGTGGCCGAGATGTGCGACAGGTTGCTGGCGAACCCGGTCATAGAGAACTACCGCTTCGAGGTCGGAGAGTGAAGTTCGGCGTCGTCCGGTTCCCCGGATCAAACTGCGACCAGGACGCCTACTACGTCCTGCGCGATGTGCTGAACGTGCCGGTTGAGTACATCTGGCACGCCGACACGGACGTGCGGTCGTATGACTGCATCGTCCTCCCGGGTGGGTTCTCCTACGGCGACTACCTGCGCACCGGCGCCATCGCACGGTTCGCGCCGGTAATGGACTCGATCCGAGCCCACGCCGAGCGCGGTAAGTTCCTCATCGGCATCTGCAACGGGTTCCAGGTGCTGTGCGAAGCCCACTTGCTGCCCGGCGCGCTGGTGCGCAATGTAGGCCTAAAGTTCATCTGCCGCCAGGTCCACCTGCGCGTTGAGAACGCAGGTACTCCCTGGACCACCGATGCACGGACCGAACGCCCCCTCCGCATCCCGATCGCGCACGGCGAGGGCTGTTATGTCGCCGACGCCGACACGCTTGCCGAACTCCACGCGGGCGGTCGCATTGTCTTCCGCTACTGCGACGCGGAAGGGCACCCGACATCGGACAGCAATCCGAATGGGTCAGTCGAGAACATAGCCGGTATAGCGAACGCCTCGTTCAACGTGCTGGGCATGATGCCCCATCCCGAGCGCGCCTCGGAGAGGCTCTTGGGATCGGACGACGGCCGTGGCATCTTCGCCTCCGTCATCAAACGCATAGCCCGGTCTTGACGTGCGGACGGCCGATTTGACGTTCCACTAAGCGTGTGATATAATCGCTCCCGCAGAGTAAGCGATCACATTCGAGAGCACTGGCGTCCCTATGGCGTCGGTGCTCGTTTGCGTTCATCTCGGAGTTCGGACTGGAGCGCCCTATGTCCACTGATGACATCATCACCCTGACCCCAGAAGGCTACACCCGAATTGAGCGTGAGCTGGAGAGGCTTCGGACCGTCGAGCGCCGGGAAGTGACTGACCGAATCCGGGACTCCCAGCAGAGCGGCGAGTTCGCTGAGAACGCCGAGTACGAAGACGCCAAGATCGAGCAGGCCTTCGTCGAGGGCCGCATCCGCGACCTGCGCCGGATCCTTCAGCACTCTCAGGTCCTGCAGCCGGATGACGTGCCTACCGACTGCGTGGGCCTGGGTTCCTATGTGCTCCTGCACGACCTGGAGCATCGAGACACCTGGGAAGTGCGGCTGGTGGGTTCCGTCGAGAGCGACCCGGACCACGATCGCATCTCCGACGAATCGCCCATCGGGCGCGCCCTCATGGGCCGCAAGGCGGGCAACGAGATCATTGTGGCGGTGCCGGACGGCCGCCTGCGGTACCGAATCGAGGGCATTCGCCGATGATGTTGGACGAGAACGAGCAACGCCGCATACGGATCGACAAGCTCAACGCGTTGCGCGAGCGGGGCATCGACCCATTCGCCATCGAGCGCTACGACCGGACACACACGGCCGCCCAGGTGCATGAGGGGCTTGAGCAGCTGTCCGGCGCCAAGGTGACCCTGGCAGGGCGCCTCTTCTCGATCCGCAAAATGGGCAAAGCTCTCTTCTCGGATATCGAAGATGAGACGGGCCGTATCCAGCTTCATGTTCGCCGCGACCTGCTGGGCGACGCCTACGCCGACTTCAAGTCGCTGGACATCGCGGACATTGTCGGGGTCGAGGGCGAGGTCTTCCGCACCGAGATGGGCGAAGACACCGTTCGCGTCACCGGGTTCACGCTGCTGGCCAAGGCCGTCCGCCACGTGCCGCTGGGCAAGAAGCGCGACGGCGTGGCCCACGAAACACTGAAGGATGACGAAGCGCGCCAGCGCATGCGCTACGTCGATCTGCTTGCCAACCCCGAGTCGCGCGACGCGCTGATTATGCGCTGCCGCGTGGTTCAGGCTGTGCGCGAGTTCCTCAACGCCCGGGGCTTCCTCGAGGTCGAAACGCCGGTGCTGCAATCGGTGGCAGGCGGCGCATCGGCGCGTCCGTTCATGACGTTCCACAACGACCTGAAGCTGGACCTGAAGCTGCGAATCTCGCTGGAGCTCTACCTGAAGCGGCTCATCGTGGGAGGCATCCCCAAGGTCTACGAGATTGGGCGCGTCTTTCGGAACGAGGCCGCGGACACGGACCACAACCCTGAGTTCACCCTGATGGAGCTCTACGAGGCCTATACCGACCTCGAGGGCATGATGGACCTGGTCGAGGATATGTACGTCGACGTGGCCCGGCGGGTGATCGGCACGACTGTAGTGCATCCCGTGATGAAGGTCGGTGACGAGGCCCTTGAGGCCGTCACGGTTGACCTGTCCCAGCGCCCCTGGCGGCGCCTGCCCATGATGCAGGGCATCCTGGAGAACTCGGGACTGGACCGGTCGGCCTTCCGCGATATGGCGTCGGCCCGTGAGGCGGCGCGGTCGGTGGGCCTCGACCCCGAGAAGATGCCGACCATCGGCAAGATCATCGAGAAGGTCCACGAGAAGGTCACGCAGCCCAAACTCGTGCAGCCGACGTTCGTCGTCGACTACCCCATCGAGACCTCGCCGCTGGCCAAGAAGCACCCGAACGACCCGACGCTGACGCGCCGGTTCGAGGTCTTCATCGCCGGTCAGGAGTTGGGCAACGCCTTCTCCGAGATCAACGACCCGTTCGACCAGCGCGAGCGGTTCGCCGATCAGTTGCTGCAGATGAAGGCGGGTGAGCAGGAAGCGCACCCGATGGACGAGGACTTCATCCGCGCCCTGGAGTGCGGCATGCCTCCGACCGGCGGCCTGGGCGTGGGGATGGACCGCCTCGCCATGGTTCTGGCCGGAGCCAGGTCCATCCGCGACGTGCTGCTTTTCCCGCTGCTTCGGCCGGAGTAACCACAGGCGCGCACGAAAGTGGGACTAACGCGCCCCTCGCTGCGTATGACCCACCAATGAAACTACGTCGGCCCTGCCGACTGGAGAGCCAACCTATGGAAGCAACAGCCGTGAGCGCCGGCATCTCGATCAGCGAGCGCGCCGCGCAGATGGTCACATCCGTCTTCAAGGAGCAGGGAGCCGATGGCTCCGCCCTTCGCGTCTTCGTGGCGGGCCAGTCCTGCTCCGGCCTGAAGTATGGATTGGCCGTTGAGGACACGATCAACCCCGGTGATACCGAGTTCGTCCACTTCGGCGTCCGCATCGTGGTGGACCCCGATAGCCTCGGCCAGATGGACGGCAGCACCGTCGACTACGTGGAAGCCGACGGCAACAGCGGGTTCAAGATCGACAACCCCAACGTCTCGTCGAACTGCGGCGGTTGCTCCTGCGGTAGCGGAGGCTGCGGCTAGGAAGCAGGCGAGCGGGGCAGGACGAGGAGACGCGCGAGGGGGTGGCCTGCAAGGCGCAGGGCGCCCTCTTTCGTGAGCGGTTCGGGAACCGGGAGAGAAGTATGGAGCCCAAGGACAGGATCATCGTGGCGCTGGACACCAGCGACCGCGGCACGGCGCTGCGCTGGGCCGAGCAGCTGGCGGGGTCCGTTGGGGCGGCAAAGGTCGGCCTGGAGCTCGTGAACGCCGCGGGGCTCGGCGTGCTGGACGACCTCCGGGATGCCGGATGCGGGCGCATCTTCTACGACGCCAAGCTGCACGATATCCCGAACACCGTGGCCGGGGCTTGCCGCCCCATCGGCCGACGCGGGCTCTGGATGACCAACGTCCACGCCTGCGGCGGCGCCCGGATGATCAAGGCCGCTGCGGACGCCCTGGCCGAGGGCGCTTCAGACGCAGGCTGCGATGCCCCGCTGCTGGTGGCCGTGACGCTTCTCACGAGCCTGTCGCCGCTGGAGGCTACCGAGGAGCTGCTGCTCAACCTGCCCCCTGCCGACTACGTGCCGGCCATGGCCCGATTGGCGCGGAACGCAGGCGCACAGGGCGTCGTGGCCTCGCCCAGGGAGATTGAGGCGATCCGCTGGGCCTGCGGATCCGACTTCCTGATCGTCACGCCCGGCGTGCGGCCCGCGTGGACTGACGCAGGCGACCAGCGCCGCACCGCCACTCCCGCGGAAGCCGTGCGGATGGGAGCCGACTACCTGGTGATCGGCCGGCCCATCACCGGCGCGGCCAACCCGGCGGAAGCGGCCGCCCGCATCGCCGACGAGATCGCGCAAGGCTGACGCCGCGTTGACATAGCCGGTCGGTTCCGGCATAATGGCCTGTTGTGGGCAACACACATCCCATAAGGGGCCGTATATGGGCTGATCGCCGGACGAAGCGCCTGGTGGGTTCCCTGGCGGCGGGCGATATTGCGCTCATCCACCATACCGACCTGGACGCCGTGGCCGCTCAGTCACTGATCGATGCCGGCGTGGCGGCAGTCGTCAACGCGGCTCCGTCCATCTCGGGCAGGTATCCCAACGTCGGCCCCAGCCTCCTTGCCGAGGCGCAGATACCTATCCTCGACCACGTGGGTGATGCGTTCTTCGAGGCCGCCCTCCACCACCGAGGGCGTGTGGCCACGCTGGACGGCGACCGGATTCGGGTCGGCGATCTTGAAGCTACCGGGACCCCGCTGAGCCTCGAATCCATCGGCCAGAGCATGGAGGCCGCCCGCCGCAACATTGGGGCCGAACTGGATGCCTTCGCCCGGAACACGCTTCAGTACATCTCCGAGGAGCGCGGCCTGCTGCTGGACCCCGTCTCCGCGCCGGCCATCGACACCAGGATCGCCGGAAGGCACGTCCTGGTCGTCACCCGAGGCCCGGGCTTCAAGGACGACCTGCGCGCCATCGAGGACTACCTGCGCGAGGTGCGGCCCGTCCTCATCGGGGTGGACGGCGGCGCCGATGCTCTGGCGGAGGTGGGATTGCGCCCGCACATTATCGTGGGCGACATGGACAGCGTCTCCGACACGTCCCTGCGTAGCGGCGCCGAGCTGATCGTACATGCCTACGCCAAGGGCGGACGCGAAGCGCCGGGGCTGGCGCGAATCGAGAGGCTGGGCCTAACGGCCAGGATCTTCCCGGTGCCGGGAACGAGCGAGGATGCGGCCATGCTCATCGCCGACCAGAGGGGCGCGTCGTTGATCGTGGCCGTTGGAACTCACTTCTCGCTGGAGGACTTCCTGGACAAGGGCCGCGGCGGCATGGCCAGCACCTTCCTGGTCCGCCTGCGCATCGGCTCCAAGCTCGTGGACGCCAAGGGGCTGGGACGGCTCTGGTCCGCTCGAGCGCGCCCGGCCACCCGCGAGATTCTACTCCTCGTGGCGGCAGCGCTCTTCCCGCTCTGCGTGCTGGCGATGCAATCTCCGCTGATCCGAACAGTGCTCAGCGCGACCCGGCTCCAGCTGCGATCCAGCCTGGGCCTGCCCTGACGGAGGGACACACCGTGTCACCCGGCTTCCGATACCACTTCATCACCGTCGTTGCGATTTTCCTCAGCCTCGGCGTGGGGATGATCATCGGCGGTTCGTTCCTCCCCAGCGCCATCGTGGCGGGCCTCAACGGCCAGCTTCGCAGCCTCAACAGCCGCTTCACCGAGGAGGTCGCGCCGCTACGACAGGATAACCAGCGCTACTCGGCCGCCATTGCCGCGGTGCGGCCGCGTGTCCTGCGGCATGCCCTGGCTGGGCGGCGCGTGGCGATCATGCAGACCGGCGACTATGACGAAGCCACCCAGCGCGTCGAGACAGCCCTGCTGGACGCCGGCGCCGTAGTCGTCCGGACCATGGTGACTGACGCCGGCTTCAGCCGCAAGCTGGAGCTCGTCCACAGCAACGTGCTTACGGCCCTGCGCGCCGGGCACCCCGGCCTTCCCGAGGGCAATGCCGGTATCTTCCGCATCCTGGCAGCGTCGCTGGCGATCGGCGCGCAAGAGACCGACCTATCCGTCCTCCGGGATGCCGGCCTGACGGAGAACTCTGGCGCCTTCGACGGGCGCGTGGATGCCGTGGTGGTGGTAGCCGGCGCCTCGCTGGACGCGGGCGGCCGGGCGGACACGCTGGACCTGCCGCTGGTCACCCAGCTCCGCACCTTTCCGGTCGATGTGGCCCTGGTGGAGCCCTCGACGGCGGCCATCTCCTACATGGACCGGTTCGCCGGCGTACCGATCACGACCGTAGACAATGTGGAGACCGAGATCGGCGCCATGGCCCTTGCCCTGGCGCTGCGCGAGGGCCGCGGCAACTACGGAGTGCGCCGTACGGCCACCAGCGGCCTCCTGCCGGCGCTCCCACCGGAGCGATGACCTCGATCGTTGTGCCGGCCTACAACGAGGAGCAGCGTATCGCCGAGACCGTGGCCGCGCTCGTGGCCTTGGAGGGCGTTGACGAGGTGCTGGTCGTGAACGACGGCTCCTCCGACGGCACCTCTGTCGCAGCGTCGGTTGCAGGAGCTCTGGTGCTCGACATGCCTCAGAACAGGGGCAAGGCCGCGGCCCTTGCCGAGGGAATTCGCGCCTGCATGGGCGATGTCATCGCCATGGTGGACGCCGATCTTGGCGCCACGGCCTCGCAGGCGGGCCTGCTGATCACCCCGGTGACCCGTGGCGAGGCGGACATGACTATCGCCGCGTTCGCAGGTCAGCGCGGGACCCGGGCCGGTTTCGGGCTCGTGGTGCGGTTAGCCCGATGGGGCATCCTGCGCGCCACCGGCCTCACTATGGCCAGTCCCCTGTCGGGCCAACGAGCCATGCGGCGGCAGGTCTGGGACGCACTCCAGACGGCGACCGGCTTCGGCGTGGAGGTGGCCCTCACCATCGACGCCGCTCGCGCGGGCCACCGGGTGCTGGAGGTGCCTGTCACCATGACGCACCGGGCCACCGGGCGTGACCTGGCGGGGTTCCGGCACCGGGGCAGGCAGTTCGCCGCCGTGGTGCGCGAGCTCTGGAGGCGGCGCCGGTGCCTGCGATAGATGGGCGCGCGGGGCTGGCCGGGCTGCTCTGCGCTGTCCTCCTCCAAGCCGCGTTGCCGGGCCTCCTCCTTCGAGCCGGACTGGCCCGGAGCAACTTCAGGGGGCAGACCGTGCCCCTGGCGTACGGCCTGCTGGCCGTCCTCAGTGGGCTGGTGATGCTGGGAGCCGCCTCGATGGCAGGGGCGTCCGGCACTGCGCCCGTGGCCGCGGCGCTGACGGCCTACGGCGCTCTGGGCCTGCTGGACGACGCCCTGGGTCATACCGGACCCAAGGGCCTTCGCGGCCACCTCCGGGCTCTGGTACTCGAGCGGCGGGTGACCACTGGACTGGTGAAGCTCGCAGGCGGCTTGGTGGCGGGCCAGGTGATCGGCCACGCCGCCATACACCAGCCCTGGCCGATGGGCGCCGTCGACGGCCTGATCCTAGCGCTCGGCGCCAACGCCGTGAACCTCCTCGACCTGCGGCCCGGCCGAGCCTGCGCGGTCTGGCTGGCCCTCTTCGGTATGCTCTACGTGACCCGAGTGATCGGCGGCACAGCCCAGTTGGGCGCCGCGTGGCTGGCGGGCCCGGCGGCGGTGATGGCGATCCGCGACAGCCGGGGCCAGGCCATGATGGGCGATACCGGCTCCAACAGCCTCGGCGCCATGCTTGCCGTGCTCTGGCTGGCCGGCGCACCAAGCGCAGGGGCCCGCATGGCGGCGCTGCTATGCCTCCTGGCGTTCCATGTGGCGGCCGAACGATGGTCGCTCTCCGCAGCCATCGAGCGCCACCCACTCCTCCGGCGCATCGATGCCCTGACCGGCGTGCGGTAGCTTCCCGGCGGCGGGACGCCGTTGCGTCCGAATGGGTCCAAGGTCCTGCACCGCCAGCCGGGATTCCCTGTATAACCTCAGTGTGGATCGGCCGGCTCCGCACTGCGGAGCCCGAGCCGGACCCGCCGGAGGAAACGATGCCTCTCTGCGACAGATGCGGCGCGCTGCCGCCGGACTGGGCCACGTTCTGCATTCATTGCGGGTTCCCCGTCGCGCTTCCCGGCCCCGAGGGTATTCAACTGATCGTGCATGAGGTGGAGCGATGGGCCTATGAGGGGCTCATCGACGCCGAGACGGCGGCGCGCATCCGGTCGCGCTATGCCGGCATGGCCAATCCACGACAGCCCGACCCCGCCGTGCCGCCCGTCGCACCGCGTCCCGCGCGGCCCGCTGCCGCACCGGTCATCGTCAGGCCTTCGGCTCCACCGCCGGCGCCGCCCGAAGGCGCCTGGGTCACCGAGTTCCTTGAAGCGCATTGGCTCAAGCTGAGCGCGCTGGTTGCGGCGTTGCTTGTCTTCGCCGGGCTGCGTCAGGTGCTGGGTTCGGCATGGGCCAGCCAGATCGCCGTCATGTTCATGCCCCTGCTGCCCGCCGGTCTCATGGCGACGGCGCTCTGGGCGGGCCGCGCGTCCAACGACCAGGAGGTCGGCGCCTTCGCCTTCCCGTCCATCGGCATCGTACTGGCCTTCTTCGTGGTCGGATCGGTGAACAAGAACTGGCTGGGCGGCGCGCTGGAGCCCTTTGCGGCCTACGGGCTAGGCGCCGCATGCAGTACGGCCACCGCCGCGCTCGTCGGGCTCAACAGCCGCGATGAGCGGTTCAGGCACTACGTACTGGCCGGCATCCCGACCTCGGCAGCCTTGCTCGTGCAGGCCTTCTGGTCCGAGGAGAGCCGAGCCCTGGGGCACGTGGTTACGTTGGCGATCCTGGCATCGGGCTACGCAGGGCTGGCGACACGGACCGAAGCCGATGAGGCCTCCCCGGCGCCCCGAGCCATGCTGGTAGCGTGGTCGTGCGCCGTCGCGACCGCGGCCGCGCTCTGGATGCCGGGTCGCGCTCTATTCGCCGACGGCTCACTCGACCTGCCGGGCGCCGTCGCCGTGTTCGCAATGGCCGCCGTGTTCGGCGTGGCCGCACATGGCTCAAGTTCCACCGGTTTGGCGTCCATGGCGGCCACGGCGGCGGCGTTGGCCGGCTACACCGCCATGTCTGGTCTGTCCGGGCCCTCCTGGCACGGGTGCGCCTTCATTGCGGCGGCGGTGGGCACCGTGTGCGGGTTGGCGGCGCTTGCCTACGGCGCGGCCGACGACGAGCAGGATCGGGGGCCACTGGCGGTCACCTACGGCGCCCTGTGCTGCTTCTCTGCGGGTCTGGCGGGCGCCCTCGCGCTTGTAGCCACCATCTACCCCACCTTCGAGATCTCGGCCGGCAGCGCGGCCGCGGGCGGCTGGATACTCCTCTGGGCGGCGGCGGGCTATGCGGCGATCGCGGCGGTATCGCGCCGCCAATGGGTCCACTACGCTGCCGCCACGGCGCTGACGCTGGCGGTGGTGACCCTCGGCGGTCAGTACGCGACTGGTGCATGGCCGACCGAGGCCTACCTGCCCGGCCGGTGGGTCATGCCGTCTGCGGCGCTGATGGGGCTGGCGGGGCTCCTTCTGGCTCGGCTCGCTGGAGATCGCCCGCGCGTCTCCGAAGCGGCGGAGGCCTACCTGACCGCCGGCACGGCAGCCGCCTGGCTCTGCGTAGTGCTGGCGGCCCCGGCGGCGGGCTCTCAGCATGCCGAGGCCTGGGCGCACGTGGGAGGCGGCGTAGGTGTGCTCTGCCTGACCGCATGGCTGCTGCAGCGGAGCGCTGCTCCCTTCGCGGCAGGCTCCGCGGTAGCGGTCAGTTCGGCGCTGATCGTATCCGCCATGGCCGGCGGCATGGCCTACCGGTTCTCGATGATCCCGCTCATAGGCCTCTGCGCGGCCGGCGCTGTTGCGAGCGCGGCGCTACTCCTGGCCGCCGACCTCGGCGCCACAGGAGACAGTGCGAGGCAATGGCCCGCGCCCACGATGGTCGTGGCCTGCCTTGGGGGCCTCGTGAGCGTACTGGTTGTGGCCTTTGGCGCGACGATCACAGGTTACTACCCAACCCTCGGGTGGGCGCAACAGGCGGTGATCGTCCTGGCGGTCGTCGCCTCCGGCTTCGGCATTTTGGCCGCCGTCGCTCGGTCCGTGCCCCATACGGCGGGCGCCGTTGCGGTAGCCGCGGGCCTCGCGGCTTGCGTGCCCGAAGCCAACGCAGGGTTGGGCCCGGCGCTGACACTGACCGCCTCTGTCGGCGCGGCGCTTGCGGCCCTTGGGCTCTGGCGCGCGGCGCGGGGCCACTCGTCGAAGGCCATCTACGTGGGCTGGGCCGCCCTATGGCCGGCGGCGACGTGGGTCCTCGCTCGGTCGACGACCGCCATCCATCCGTGGGACGTCCATCCGTGGTCCTACCTTGCCGTGATCGCCGCGTGCGCAATGGCCTACGCATGGGCGGAGTGGCGCGTCGGATCGGGCGACGAGACATGCCGGCCTGCCCGTACGCTCTGCGTCGCCGTGGCGGCCCTCTGCGCCGGTGTGTCGGCCCTGGATTACTCTGCGGGCGCGCCGCACGTTCTGACGGCAGCGGCGTTCGCCCTGTCGGCTACGTGGGGCATGGCCCGCCGACGAGCCGGCGCCTGGCCATGGCTGGCCTCCGCGGCCTGGTTGCTGCTTGCGGTCAAGGGCGTGCAGGTGGGCGCCGACACCATGGGCCTCCGCGCCGTGCTCCTGGCGGGCGCGGGCGCCCTCTTCGCTGCGGCGGCGGTCGGGTGCCGGAACGCGGGCGAGAGCTGGGAGTTCGCCCTGCCGGCTGCACTGGCCGGATGCGTGGCGGCGGAGGCGCTGGCCCTCGGCGTCGGCTTACAGGCCGCCGTGGACGGCATGGGCGTCTGGATGATGGTCACGTGCGCCATGGCCGGCAGCGTGTTCGTCGGCCTCAGGGTGACGCTGGCCATGGAGGCCTTCCAGCACGCATCCGTGGGTTGTTTCGCGCTGGGCTACTGGCTGATGCTCTACGACCACACGGGCGTAGGAGCCGGTTGGGTGGACTTCTACCTGATCCCGGTGGGCATCTACCTCGCGATCCTGGGTCACGTCGCCGCCCACGAAGGCCGGCAGGATCGGTGCGCCACACTATGGTGGGCGGGAGCCCTGATGGTGCTGACGCCGACCTTTGTGGCCTTCATGGCCAACAACCAGCCTGACGGCAGTCCGGTCCATGCGCTGCTGCTTCTCGCGGAGTGCACCGTAGGAGCCGCGTGGGGCATCGCCCGCCGCATCCGGGCCTTCGTGCTCACTGGAGCCATGCACGCCACGGCCTTTGCGGTCGTCATCGGCATCGGGGCGGCGTCGGCCGTCTGGGCGGGACTCATGGCGCTGGTCGTGGGTCTGGGGATTCTGGCCGCGATCCTCTACCTCACCCGCAACCGTGAGCGGCTCGAGGACTACCGGGACAAGCTGGCGAAGGAGTGGGAGAACTGGCGATGACCTGACGGCAGGGACGGTACCGGTCGCTCCGTCCCTGCCCGGTCACCGGCTACTTGCGCGAGCGAACCGTCTCCTTGATGCGCTGGATGTGGCCGCGGCCAAGCCCCTTCACTTCGCAACCCAGCTCGAAGTAACGCTCGATGGCCTCGTCGGTCAGCACGCCGAAGCAGTCGATCACGGCGATGGGGCCGCCTGCGGCCGCCACCACGTCGTCCGGCTTCAGCTTGGTGTACGCTTCGTGCCGCACGGCGAGCACCAGCGCGTTCACGCCCGCCAGCGACCTATCGAGGTCCTTGCCGACGGCCAGCGTGGCCAGTGCGTCCTGGTTGCGGAAGAAGCGGGCAAGCGAGTGGCCGTCCGGCGACGAATCCTGGTTCAGGAACTCGAACCACTTATCGACATAGGGGTCGTGGACGCGGATCTCGGCGCCCATCTCCGCCAGCTTGCGGACCACCAGCTCGGAGCCGCTGTAGCGCGTGTCGCCCACGTCCTCGCGATAGCTGGCGCCGCAGAGGAGTACCGTGGACTGCGCCACGGCCTTGCCCATGTTCCGCAGGGCGTCGCGCACCAACTCGGCGGCATGGATTCCCCGGGTGTCATTGATGTTGATGGCGGCGGTCGTGATGTTGAAGATGTCGTCCTCAAAACCGAGGATGTGCTTGTAGGCCCAGCGACCGAGGCCGCCGTCCTTCGGCAGGCAGTAGCCGCCGATGCCGGGACCGGGGAAGATCACATTGCTGTGCGTGGGCCGCGTCTTGATGGCCTTGATCACCTTGGTCAGGTCGACGCCGTTGCGCTCGCTGAAGAGGCTCCACTCGTCGAGGAAGGCCAGGATCGTGGCGCGGTAGGAGTTCTCGACGATCTTGGTCGTCTCGGACTCGATGGGGCGGTCCATGACGGTCAGCGGGAACTCCTCGACGTTCAGCACCTCGCTGAGGAACTTCACCACACGCTCGCGGGCCTCGGGCGTGCAGCCGGAGCAGACGCGCCAGAAGTCGCGGATCGAGCGCACGTATTCACGGCCGGGCATGACGCGCTCGAAGCTGTGGGCCAGCAGCGGGGTGCTGTCGATGCCCCGCGCCTCGAAGGCCTTCTTCAGGATCGGCATGGCCACGAACTCGGTGGTTCCGGGCGCCACGGTGGTCTCGATCAACACCAGGCAGTGCGGCTGGATCCGGTCGCCGATCGTGCGGAGGGTGGCTTCCAGCGCCGCCATGTCCACATCGCCTGTCTTCAGGTCGCCAAGGCTCTTCTTCAGGTAGTCGCACTGGACATCGACGACGACGCAGTCCGCCAGGCCGAGGCAGTCGCTGTTGAATGTGGCGGTCAGCGACTTCTTCTCCAGCACGCAGCGGCTGATCATGGGCTCGACTTCGGGATCCTCGGCCTTCACTGGCGAGATGCCCTCGTTCAGCCGCGGGATCTTCCAGTAGCTCCGCGTGCTGGGCCGCTGGCAGCCGATGACGAACTTGCTGGTCGCGCCTGTGCCCTTATCGACCGTATCCGCCACGATGGCGGCCATGACGGCGCCGACGAACCCGACACCCATGACGACCACGACTTCCTGGCCCTGCTCGCGCGCCGCGGCGCTTCGTTGCTGCAGCCGCGCCAGTTCCGCCGGATAGTCCGCCGGCTGCGGCAATGGGTAGGCGTGCCCCTCCGGGCTTACCGAATGTTCGCTCAAATTGATTGTCTCCTTATTACTGGTCTAGCCACCACTCCGACGTCAGGCGCTCCGCCCTTGCGACGGGCAACGAGAGTGCCACTGAGAGATCACGGGCCGCGGCGGTGATGGCCTCCTGCTCGCCGGGAAGGCCCACGGTGCGGCCCACGAGCACATGGCGGGTGTCCTTGAACTGCAGCAGCAGCGCCATCTCACCGGTCCGAACCGTGCCGTCGACGGCCTCCAGGATGACCACGGACTCCAGGTCGCGCGGCTCGCCCCGCACCTCGCCGTTACGAACCACCTCGCCGCGATCCGAGTCAACCGTCACCACATCCTGAGGCAAGGAGCGGGCCATGGTCTGCGCACGGGCCGCCAGCGCGAGGAAGATGATGAAGACCAACCCCGCCAGTCCCCAGAAGCCCGGATGCGTGCGCGCCACCCGAATGTAGACCGCAAGCAGGATGAGCAATACGGCGCAGAAGGCCGCGCCCCAGACATAGGCGCCCTTGTAGGCGGAGCCCAGCCTGCGCACAATGACCGCGGCGCCCTGGCGCTCGATACTGAAGAGCGCCGGAACCTGGCCGGGTGCGGCAGATGGGGTGTTCATATCCACATCCTCCTATCCAGCGATCGGTACTGGATCGCTTCGACCACGTGCGGGGCACGGATCTCATCGACGCCGGAGAGGTCGGCGATGGTCCGCGCCACCTTCAGGATGCGGTCATAGGCCCGGGCGGAGAGCGACAACTGCTGGATCGCCGCCTTCAGGACGCTTCGCGTCTCGTTGTCCACACCGCACTGCGCCCGTATCTCGCGCTGGCCCATCTGGGCATTGCAGTAGATATGTGAGTCCTTCAGGCGGGCGCGCTGACGCTCACGGGCCACTGCGACGCGCTTCCGGATGTCGATGGACTTCTCCGCAGGAGGGTAGTTGACCATGTCATCCTCGGAGAGGCGCGGCACCTCGAGATGGATGTCGATGCGGTCAAGCAACGGTCCGGAGATGCGCTGTTGGTACTTCCGCACCATGGTCTGCGAACAGGTGCACTGCCGGAACAGGTCGCCCTGGTAGCCGCAGACGCAGGGGTTCATGGCGGCCGCCAGGATGAAGCTGGCAGGATACTGCAACGACGCCTGGACCCGCGCGATCGTCACGACCCCATCCTCCAACGGCTGGCGCAGCACCTCCAGGGCGTCTCGCTTGAACTCCGGCAACTCGTCGAGGAAGAGCACGCCATGGTGGGAGAGGCTCACTTCGCCGGGCCGGGGAACCGTGCCGCCGCCCACCAGCGCGGCGTTGGAGAGCGTATGGTGCGGCGCGCGGAACGGCCGGGTACGCATGAGGGCGAGCTCAGACGGGAGCAGTCCGGCCACGCTGTAGATGCGCGTGGTGTCCAGCGCCTCATCCACGGAGAGCGGCGGCAGGATTGTTGGGAGGCGCCGCGCCAGCATGGTCTTTCCGCTGCCGGGCGGCCCGATCATGATGATGTTGTGCCCGCCGGCCGCGGCCACCTCAAGCGCCCGCTTGGCGTGGGACTGGCCCTTCACGTCGGCGAAGTCGGTGGCGTACTCCGGCCCTGCCGCCAGGATCTCGTTGGGATCCCGGCGGACGGGCTCGTGCCGCTCCGGGTTGCAGAGCAGATCAACCACCTGCGCCAGCGTCGCCACGGGATAGACGTCGATCTCGCCGACGATGGCGGCCTCTTCCAGGTTGGCGGCAGGCACGAGCAACCGCTTGTAGCCTGCGCTCTTGGCATTCAGCGCCATCGGGAGGATGCCGTTCACGGGCCGGACGGAGCCGTCGAGCGAAAGCTGGCCCGTCATCAGCGTGTCGTGCAGCAGGTCGCGTTCCACCTGACCCGTGGAGGCCAGCAAGCCTACGGCAATGGGAAGGTCGAAACCTGTGCCCTCTTTCCTGATATCGGCCGGGGCGAGGTTGATGGTGCAGCGCTTATTGGGGAACTCGAAGCCGGTGTTCTTGATGGCCGCCCGCACGCGCTCACGGCTCTCCTGCACAGCCGCATCGGGGAGGCCCACAATGGCCCAGTAGGCCATGCCCGGCGAGACATCGACTTCGACCGCCACAGCGTAAGCGTCAATCCCGAGCACGGCGCTGGACATCACCTGCGACAGCATACCGACTACTCCATGATCTGCGCGTTCACCCGGCCAATAGAGACGGCGAAGCCCCGGGTTCCGCGCACCACAAGCGGGTGAGCGGAGCCCGGGGCTCCTGATCTACGCGAGCGCCGTAAACTAAGCGTTGGCGCCGCAGCACTTGCGGACCATCTGCTTGCGACCCGAGGGGGTGAGCTGCATAACAACCTGGATCGGGTTACCACAGAGGCGGCAGAGCTGCTGAGCCTGCTTGGCTTCCTGACGCGCGGTGACGTTGGTCTTAGACTTCTTGACGTCGGCCACGGCTGTCCTCTCCTGAAGCACCTGAATGCGTTGCCCATGCTGAACGCGGGTTAATATACCCCATGAAGGGTGTGCAGTCCCAGAGCCGGCCTACCGCGCCTCGGCCGCAGGCGAGACCGGCACGGTAAACCAGAAGCAGCTCCCCTGCCCCAGCTCACTGGTGACGCCGATAGAGCCGCCCATGGCCTCGACAGCCATTCGGCAGAAGGTAAGCCCCAGGCCTGTGGAGGGGCCGCCATTGCCGCCCTTGGGCTTCACCTGATGGAACTTCTCGAAGACGCGCTCAAGGTGCTCGGCGGGGATGCCTGGGCCGGCATCGACCACCGTCACACGGACCATGCCGTCGGACACCGTGTGCCCCACGGTGATGCATGCGCCATCCGGCGAGAACTTGATGGCATTGCCCA
>CAISJD010000007.1 GCA_903885605.1 uncultured Chthonomonas sp.
CTGGAGCTGCAGATACTGGCGGCGGGCACCATGGTGCTGGAGCGGTTCGGGCAGCCCGTGGACGTGGTCCGCCAGGACGGCTTCCGCATCGACGGCGAGGCCTACATCGAGGTGGAGGGCTCCACGCCCGCCACCATGGCCAAGTCCGTCGGTCTCGGCGTCATCGAGTTCGCCGGGGAGTTCCAGCGGCTCAATCCCGACGTGGTGCTGCTCATCGGCGACCGGTACGAGGCGCTGGCCGCCGCCATCGCGGCGGCCTACATGAACCTCTGCGTCGCCCATATCCAGGGCGGCGAGGTGTCGGGCTCCATCGACGAGAGCGCCCGCCACGCCATCACCAAGTTCGCGCAGTTCCACTTCCCCAGCACCCAGCGCTCGGCCGACTACATCGTGCGGATGGGCGAGCGGCCCTCGTCGGTCCTGGCCATCGGCTGCCCCAGCAGCGACATCGCACGCGTAATGGACCGCTCCCTGCCGGCCGAGGTCCTCAACGCCCGGGGAGGCGGCGCGGCCATCGATCCGGCGGACCCCTTCCTGCTGGTCATCTTCCACCCGACCACCACGGAGTACGGCGGCGAGCGAGCGCAGATGGAGCAGATGCTGGAGGCCCTGCGGCGCATCGCCATGCCCACGGCCCTGCTCTGGCCGAACATCGATGCCGGGTCCGACCACGTGAGCAAGGCCGTCCGCGTCTTCCGCGACCGCGAGAAGCCGGCCTGGCTCCGCACGCTGGTGAACCTGACGCCGGAGAACTACCTGAAGGTGCTGGCCAACACGGCCTGCGCCGTGGGCAACTCCAGCAGCTTCGTGCGCGATGCCGGCTACTTCGGCACTCCCGTGGCGCTGGTGGGCGCCCGTCAGCATGGCCGCGAGACAGACCAGCACGTCACGCGCGTCGCGCCGGTCGCCGACGACATCGAGGCGGCCATCCGCGCCCAGTTGGCCGCGGGCCGGTACGATCCCAGCACGCTCTACGGCGACGGCTACGCAGCCGAACGCATCGCCCGGAAGCTGGCCGAGCTGGAGCCCTACGTGCAGAAGCGCCTCGACTACATCCACGACGAGGCGCCCGAGTGAGGGTTCTCGGCATCGTCACCGCCCGGGGCGGCTCCAAGGGCATCCCGCACAAGAACATCGTGCCCATCGCCGGGAGGCCCCTGCTGGCCTACACGGCGCAGGCGGCCCTGGCATCCCGCGCCCTAACGCGCACCGTCCTCTCCACCGACGACGAGGCCATCGCCGAGGCGGGACGTGCCTGCGGCCTCGACGTGCCCTTCATGCGACCGCCGGAACTCGCCCGCGACGACACGCCCACCATCCCCGTGCTGCAGGACGTGGTCCGGAGCCTGGAGGCCCAGGGCGAGCGGTACGACGCGATCCTGACGCTCCAACCGACGAACCCGCTGCGCCTGCCGTCCGACATCGACGGCGCCGCCGGCCTGCTGGAGCGGACCGGCGCCGACTCCGTCATCTCGTTCGTCGACACCGGCGAGCGGCACCCGGCGCGGATGAAGTTCATCGACCCAGACGGCCGCGTGATCGACCCGCCCTTCGCCGAGGCCTTCGAGGGTCAACGGCGGCAGGATCTGCCGAAGCTCTTCCTGCGCGACGGCTCGATCTACCTCACGCGCCGCGATGTGCTTATGGAGCGCGGCTCGCTCAAGGGCGACGATTGCCGCGCCTGGCTCATGCCCGAGGACCGCTCCTGCAACGTCGACACGCCCTTCGACCTGTTCCTGGTGGAACAGCTGCTCAGGTACCATGGCCTCGTCTGACCTCCGCATCGTCGTGGCCGAGTCGGACGGGTTCAGCCCCGTCGCCGCCGAACGGCTGCGCGGGCTGGGCGAGGCCGTCTTCGCCGACGCAGACCGGGCGGAGCTGCCGGCCCTTGTGCGCGATGCAGACGTGCTCTGGGTGCGCCTGCGCCACCGGATCGACGCCGACGCGCTGGCGGCCGCGCCGAGGCTGCGCGCCATCGTGTCGCCGACCACCGGGCTCAACCATATTGACCTTGACGAGGCGGCGCGGCGCGGCGTGGCCGTGCTCTCGCTACGCGGCGAGACGGAGTTCCTGCGGACCGTGCGAGCCACCGCCGAGCACACCGTGGCGTTGCTGCTGGCGCTGGTTCGCCGCCTGCCCGCGGCCTGTGAGCATGTGCGGGAGGGCGGCTGGAACCGCGACGCGTTCCGTGGCGGCGAGCTCTACGGCAAGACCGCCGGGGTGGTGGGCTACGGGCGGCTGGGGCGCATCGTGGCGGATTACCTCGGTGCGTTCGGCATGCGCGTGCTGGCGACCGACCCGCACGTGCGGCCGGATGAGGCTGAACCGGGCGTCGAGCTCGTGCCGCCGGCCCGGCTCCTGTCCGAGGCCGACGTGGTGACGCTGCATGTGAACCTTACCGCCGATACCGAGGGCTTCTTCGGCGCCGAGCAGATGGGCCGGATGAAGCCGGGCGCGCTGCTGGTCAACACCGCTCGCGGTGAGCTGCTGGATGAGGCGGCGCTACTGGAGGCCCTGGAGCAGGGCAGGCTCGCCGGCGCCGCGCTGGATGTGCTGGCCGACGAGCGGAGCGGCGGCATGGCCGGGCGCCCGCTGGTCGAGTACGCGCGAACGCACGACAACCTGATCATTACGCCGCATATCGGCGGCGCCACGCGGGAATCGATGGCGAACACGGAGATATTCATGGCCGGGCGGTTGGCGGAGTTCCTGCATGGGCCTCATTAGCCGGGTCCGTCGGCTCCGCGACCTGGAGCCGGAGTTCGGCTGGTGGCACGTCGCCTGCAACATGGCTCGCGTCCGCTGGCTCGCGGCTTGGGGCCGCAAGCGCGGGCGTGCTATGACGCGGTGCGGCCCGGGCCTGCTCGCCGCTCCCTCGTCGCTCGTGCTGCGCGGCCGCGACTCGACCATCGAGATCGGCGCGAACGGGGTGCTGGCCGCCCACTCGGTGCTGGTGGCGCAGCGGCACAAGCCGTGGAACGAGGCCGGGGCCCGCATCATCCTCGGCGACAAGGTCGAGATCAAGGAGGGCGCCCGCGTCACTGCTCGATCGGGCCTCATCCGCATGGGAGACGACGTTGCCGTCGGGATGCGTTGCACGATCAACTGCGGCAGCGACGAACTGACGATCGGCAACCACGTCCGCATCGCCCAGGACGCCTACATCACCACCATGAACCACGACATCTCGCGCACGGATACCACCATCGCCTACCAGGGCGTCACGCACCAGCCTGTGGTCATCGAGGACGACGTCTGGATCGCCACGCGGGTCATCATCCTGCCCGGCGTGCGCGTCGGCAAGGGGAGCGTGCTGGGCGCCGGAGCCGTGGTGACCGGGGACATTCCGCCCTACTCAGTCGCCGCTGGCGTGCCGGCGCGGGTACTCCGGTCGCGCCTGCCCGGCGAGGCGCCCGCCCCATGAGCGTCGATGTCTGCTACGTCATCGCCCAGGGCTTTGCCGCGCGAACGGTGCTGCATACCGGCGCCGTGCCTGCCCTGCGTGAGCGCGGCCACACCGTCAGCGTACTGGTGCCGCATGGTGCGGGCGGCAGCCTGGCCGATACGGCCGCCAGGCTCGGCGTCACCGTCCACGAGGCTCCTCCCCTGGGCGGCCGGCACGAGTACTTCAGCGACCTCCTGCGGCGCTACCTCACCGAGGATGTGCGCTCCAACCCTGCGCTTTGGGCACGCCATGTGCGCATCCTGGCCGAGGGCGTGGGCCTGAGGAAGGTATGGACGGCTCGTGTCGGCATTGTCGCGAACCGGCTTCTCCGGCCGTGGGTCACGGCCCGTCCGCTGGTCCGCGCCCTGGAGGCCGCCGCGCTGCGTAGCCCCGACGCCGAGACCGCGTTGCGCCGCATCGACCCCCGCGTCCTGGTCTCCACCTACCCGGTCGAGCCGTTGGAGGGATGCATGCTTGTGGCGGCACGGAGGCTGGGCATCGCCACCGTCGGGCAGCTCCTGAGTTGGGACAACATCACCAGCAAGGGGCGCTTTCCCGTTTCGCCCGACCGGTACCTCTCCTGGGGACCGATCATGACGGAGGAGGTTCGGGAGTACTACCGGGTCACCGGCGCGCGCGTCCGCGACTGTGGCGTAGCGCACTTCGACGCCCATGTGCGGTCGGTGAGCCCCGAGCGCATCGCCGCCAACCTGACGGCGCTGGGCCTGGACCCCGGCAAGCCCTACCTCCTGATCGGCATGAGTTCGCCCTTCTTCTGCCCGAACGAGATCGATATCGTCGAGTGGCTGGCCGCCCGGGTGGCCGAAGGGCGCTTCGGACCCGACATCCAGCTCGTCGTGCGGCCCCACCCGCTCAACGTGACGGGCTACCTCGCCGACAAGGCCTGGTTGCCGCGGCTTGACCGGCTGAAGAGCGCCCGCGTGGGGATCGATTACCCGACGCTGAAGGAGGGTGCGCTCGTCTGGAACATGGACGAGTCCGACCTGCCGCACCTTGCGAACCTGCTGGCGGGCTGCGCCGTCTCGCTCAACTCCGGGTCAACCTTCACCATCGACGCGGTCATCCACGACAAGCCGGTGATCATGACCGCCTTCGACGCCGACCTCGAGCTGCCCTGGTGGCAGTCGGCGCGGCGTGTGGTCGACTACACCCACCTGGCGAAGCTGCTGGGCCTGGGCGGTGTGCGCGTCGCGTCAAGCTTTGCCGATCTCGAGCGTGCGCTCGACAGCTACCTGGCCGACGCGCACCAAGATGCCGAAGGGCGTGCCAGGATCCGCGAGCGCGAGTGCGGTCCGTGCGACGGCCGAGCCGCGGAGCGGCAGGCCCAGGCCCTCTCGGACGTGGTCACGGGGGCATGGCGATGATCGGCCTCCGCAACGGGCTGGAAGACCTCTGGGTACGGGCCTACTCACGACTGGCGCGGCGCTCGTTCCGGCAGTGCGGCCCGCTGACGCTGCATCCCTCGGCGCGGATCGATCACCCGGAATGCATCGTCGTCGAGGGCGCGAACATCGGCCGTCTCGTCTGGCTCTATGCCATGGTCGAGGATTCGGCGGGCCGCACCTATCACCCCGACCTGCGCATCGGCGCAGGTACCGTGATCGGCGACTTCTGCCAGATCACCTGCGCCGAGCACGTACACGTCGGCGCCAGGGTGCTGTTCACGCGGGGGGTACTTGTGACAGACAGCATTCACGTGTATGATGATCCTCGCTTGCCGGTGCTGGAGCAGGGGTTGCGCACGCGCCCCACATCGATCGGCGAAGGGTGCTGGCTCGGCAACCACAGCGCCGTCGTCGGTTGCTCCGTGGGGAGGCACTGCGTGGTCGGGGCCAACGCCGTCGTCACCCGCGATGTCCCGGACTACTGCTGCGTGGCGGGTGCGCCGGCGCGGGTGGTGCGCAGGCTGAACGAGCAGACGGGCGTCTGGGATCGAGTTAAGTGCAGGGAGGAGGCGGGATGAAGCTGCTGGTGACGGGGTCGAGCGGCCTCATCGGTTCGGAGATCGTGCGGCACTTCAGCGCGCTGGGCTGGGCCGTCCATGGCGTCGACAATAATATGCGCGCCGACTTCTTCGGGCCGCAGGGCGATACCCGTTGGAACCAGCGGCGCCTCCTGGCCGACCACCCGGCGTTCACCCATCACGAGTGCGACATCCGCGACCGGCGCGGTATCTCCGGATTGTTGGCCGAGGTGAGGCCGGACGCCGTCGTCCATACCGCCGCCCAGCCCAGCCACGACCTCGCCGCCTCCCGCCCGTTCGATGACTTCGACACGAACGCCGTCGGCACACTCAACATGCTGGAAGCCGCGCGCCAGTGGGCGCCTGAGGCGCCGTTCGTGCACATGTCGACCAACAAGGTCTACGGCGACCGCCCAAACACGCTGCCGCTGACGGAGCTTGAGACGCGGTGGGAGTACTCCGACCCGGCGGACTGGAACGGCATCAGCGAGGCCATGAGCATCGACCAGTCCAAGCACTCGGTCTTCGGCGCCTCCAAGGTGGCCGCCGACGTCATGGTGCAGGAGTACGGCCGCTACTTCGGCATGCCCAGCTGCTGCCTGCGCGGCGGGTGCCTGACGGGGCCCAACCACTCCGGAGTGGAGTTGCATGGCTTCCTGAGCTATCTGGTCAAGGTGGCGGTGACGGGCGGGAGCTACCGGGTCTACGGCTATAAGGGCAAGCAGGTGCGCGACAATATCCACTCCGCCGATGTCGCGCGGTTTGCCGAGCAGTTCATCGCGGCGCCCCGGTGCGGCGAGGTCTACAACATCGGCGGCGGCCGGGCCAACTCCTGCTCGATCCTTGAGGCCTTCGACCGCGTGGCCGCGCTCACCGGCACACCTGTGCAGTACGAGTATGTCGAGGCCAACCGCGAGGGCGACCACATCTGCTACGTCTCGGACCTGGGCAAGATGCGCGCACACTACCCCGGGTGGGACATCACGGTGCCGCTTGATGCGATCTTCGAGCAGATCGTCCGCGCCTGGCGGGAACGCTAGGCTGTGCTGCCGCCACTCTGCGCACACGGCCACGTCCTGGTCGTTACCTCTGAGTTCCCGCCGCGCGCCGGCGGGAGCAGCGTCATCATGCGGAACCTGCTCTCATGCTTCGACCCGGCCTCCTTCACGATCGCCGGCGTCAGTTCACATGAGGAGCGGCCCATAGAGGGGCTCGCCGGGGTGCGGCCCGTTCCCATCGCGGCGTCTCCGGGGGCAGGCGGGCGGGTGACGAACGCGCTACTCGAAGCCCAGGTGCCGTTGGCCGCGCTTCGCGCCGCCCTTCTCGCCCGGCGTCTGCGCGCCTGCGCCGTGATGGGCGTCTACCCCTACGTGCAGGTCATCGACATCGCCGAGAGGGCCGCCCGCCTGGCCCGGCTGCCCTTCTTCCCGTACCTGCACGACACCATCGCCGAGGGCATGTCCGGCAGGCCCAGGGCAGGCGCCGCGGCGGCGGTGCAGGAGCGTGTCTTCCGGAATGCCAGGCGCCTGCTTGTCATGAGCGATGGGATGCGCGACCTCTACGCCCGCAAGTGCGGGGTTGAGGCCCATGCGGTCCCGCACACCTACCTGGAGCCAGTTCCGGACCGGCTACCCGAGACGCCCGGCAATGCCGGCGCGTTCTGGGGCGGGCTCGTCTACACTATTAACAGGCGCTCGTTCGCACGCGTTGCCGGAGCCGTTTGCTCGGCACAGGCCAAACTGACCATTGCCTCGCAGAATTCCCGCGAGGACTTGGAACGCATGGGGGTTCTGTCGGGCAGTACGGATTTGCGGTTTGTCGGCAATCGTGCGGAGTACCTCGGACTGCTTCGCGACCAGGGCCTGCTGGTGCTGGCGCTGGACTGGCCCGATGAGTCGCCAGTGCATGAAGACGAGTTGGCGACGATCTTCCCAACCAAGGCGCCCGAGTACCTGGCGTCGGGTCGGCCGATCCTGGTCCACTGCCCGGAGAGCTACTACCTCGCGCGGTTCTTCCGTGAGCACGGCTGCGGCCTGCTGGTGACCGAGCGGTCCGATGATCGCCTGCTGGACGCGTGCAGGGAGGCGTTGCGCGGTGGTCCAGCGGTGCGAGCAGCGCAGTCAGCCGCCCTGAAGGCGGCGGGCAAGTTCAACGCCTCGGCGGTTGCCGGGGCGCTCAAGAAGCATCTAGATGACGCGGTAGCCCAAGCCGGCTGAGTGACGCTGAACCCGAGGTGATCCTGCAGCATGCTGCCCAGACGCCAACTACTTAGCCGCGAAGCGGTCCGCATCGTCACCGAGAGCGGGGCGTGGCGTCGTTCGCGTCGGACAGGCGAGTATGACCGGGCCGCACACATTGCGATCTGGATTTTCATGCTGTTCGTCGCCTCGTTGCCGTTCGAGTCGCTGGCCTATCAGGGACGTGGCGAAGGCCTTGCGAGCATCTCGTCGGCCATCGGCTACGTGCTGATCCTGGCCGCCGCCTACCGGTCCCATGTGTTCTTCCGCAGGCCCGTCCGGGGCGTCGGCCTCTTCATGGTCTGGATCTTCCTCAGTTGGGGATACTGCCTCGTCTTGCAGCCGGACGATCTCCTGAGGGTCTACGTTACCCTCGTGCGCCGAACCCAGATGGTCGTGCTGCTCTGGATGTCGGCAAGCCTCCTCAGGGACGAGAAGATCGCGCGCCGGATGCTCACCGTGCTCGCCGTCTCGTGCGCCGTGCTCTTCATCTACGTGCATACGGCCGGCGGCGGCGACCCGGGCGATGCTACTGTGGCTGACGACCGCCTGACTGTCTTCTCCGAGGACCCCAACTTCCTGGCCTCCCTGGTGGCCATGGGGGTGCTGGCCTACCTGGCGCAACCCATCCTGGGCATGAAGCGCAGGTTGATCCAGACCGGCGCCTGGCTGCTCGGATTGCTCGGATCGGCCTCGGTCGTCCTGCAGACGGGCTCCAGGAGCGCCATCCTGGGTCTGGCGGCCGCCCTGCCGCTCCTGGCCCTCCAGCCCGGGAAGCCCATGGCAAGGCTGCGCAGGCTGGCGGTGATCGTGGCGGCGTGTGCGACCTTCGTCTTCGCGATCACAGCCCTGCCGGTGACGAGGGCGCGCTTCCAGTCGGCCCTGAAGGGCAAGCTGGGCATGCGCGAGAAGTTCATACCCGCTGCCCTCGCCATGTTCCGCCAGGAGCCGCTCTGGGGGTGGGGCACGATGGACGCTATGCGCGAGCTTCGCCGCCGCGAGACCGGCCGCACCAGCCTGGCGTTGAGGGCTACGCACAACATCTTCCTGGCTCCGCTGCTCGAGGCAGGCCTGCTCGGAGGCACCCCCTATATCCTGGGGTGCGGCCTGGCGTGGCTTACTGCCTGGCGGTGCCGCCACGGACCCCGCGGCATCGTCCCATTCATGTACATCGCCCTGCTGTTCGGCACGGGCCTCGGCTTCAACATCGACGCGGGTAAGGGGTACTGGCTGCTCCTTGGCTACGTCTTCGCCAGCTATCCGCGAGGCTGGCTTCGGAACCGATGACACTGCCGAGCGTGCTACAGGATTGCAGCACGACGACGCGGGCGGGGGGCATCTGGACCTACATCGGCCTGCTTCGCGGCTCCAGCCTGGCCTGCCGGTACCAGATGCCCGTGACCGTCCACCCGTCCGGCGCCATGGGACTGAACCCCGCGGCGCTCCAGCGGCTGGCGCAGGATATGCGCGCCACGGGAGCCAGGGCGGCACACCTCCATGGGCTGCAGGTCGGCGGGCTCTACGCTGTACTGGCTGCCAGGCTGGCCGGCATCCGCCGCACGGTGATGGCGGTGCACGCGTCCGAAGAGGATAACGTCCACACGACGGCCCGGCGGCGCGCCCTCGTCAGGCACGTTGCAGAGCCGCTCACGTTGCGGCTGGTGACCGCCACCTACTGCGTCTCCCAGTTCTCAGCGGCCAAGCCCTTCATCGGCAGGGGCGGCAGCCGCTTCCTGGGATGCATACGCAACGGCATCCCCGTCCACGACTGCACGGTCAGCCGTCAGGCGGCTCGGGCGGCGCTAGGACTGCCCGACGATGCCGCGGTCGCGCTCTTCTCAGCTCGCCTCGCGCTGGACAAGGGCATACTGGAGTTGGTGCAGGCCTGGAGGCGGCTGCCCGAGGACCTTCGCTCTCGGTGCCTGCTTCTGGTTGCCGGCGATGGACCGCACCGGGAACTGATGGCGAAGCGGGTGGCGGAGATGGGCCCCGGCGGCGCGGTGCGGCTGCTCGGCTGGCGTGACGATATCGCGTCGCTGCTTGCGGCGTGCGACCTCTTCGTGCTACCGTCGCTGCATGAGAACCAGTCCTACGCCATCCTGGAGGCCATGGCGGCCTCTCGCCCCGTCGTCTCGACCACAGGAGGAGGCACGCCTGAGGTCGTGGACCATGGCGTCACGGGGTTGCTTGTCCCGCCTGCCGATGCCCGCGCCCTCGCCGAGGCCCTGGTCGCCCTGCTCACTGACCCTGGACGCGCCGAGGCCATGGGGCTGGCCGGCCGTGAGCGTGTCGTCGCCGAGTTCAGCATCGACCGGCTTGCCGGCCGTCTGGCCGATGTGTATGACGACCTCTTGGTCGGTCATGGAGGGGTAGTGTAGGCCATGGCGCGCTCCAGTGCATCGACTCCTCGGGTCTCGCGCCTGTTGGCCGCCGTCCTGGCCCTGGCTCTGGCGCTGAGGGTTGGCTTTGCGGCGGCCGCGCTGGTCGCCGCCGGCGATCCTGCCATCCTTGCCTTGCCGGACACGCGATCCTACCTCGAGGCTGCCCGGGCGCTGGTGGGGCAGGGCCTGTTCACCGAAAGCTACTGGCTTCTGTTCCGGCCGCTGCTCTACCCGGCCTTCCTGGTGCCCGGGGTCCTGATCGGCGCACCCGGCATCGTGACGGTCCTGCTCCAGGCCGTCCTGGGCACATGGACAGTCTGGGCCGTATGGCGGCTGGCGCGGCTGGCCACGGGGTCTGATCGGGCGGCGCTGGCCTCGGCCCTCCTCTACGCCGTGGAGCCCCTGGCTGTCGTCTACGCCGGCCTGCTCATGTCGGAGACGCTCTTCGCGGCGCTGGTGGCTCTCGCGCTCTTGCTCTACGCCCGGTTCGGCGCCGAGGGGCGCCTGTGGCACGTTGCCGGC
>CAISJD010000008.1 GCA_903885605.1 uncultured Chthonomonas sp.
AGGAGACCTTCGTCAAGGCCTACACCAGCCTGCCCGGCTTTCGTGGCTCCGCGTCGCTGACCACCTGGCTGCTCCGCATCGCCGGCAACCTCTGCATTGACTACCGGCGGAGGCGTAAGCATGCCCCGGCACGGGCGGTCTCCCTCTCGTCGGCGCTCTTTTCAGACGCAGAGCGCGACGGAGCCCCCGAGCCACCTGATCCGCACCGCGGCCCCGAGGCCGAGGCGCTTCGGATCGAGCTCCAGGGCCAGGTGCACGCGGCGATCGATGCCCTGCCCAACAAGCTGCGCATGGTGGTGCTGTTGTACGATATCGAAGGCCTCACATACGACGAGATAAGTCATGTGGTGGGTTGCCCCATGGGCACGGTGAAGTCGCGCCTCTTCAGTGCGCGCGCCGCCCTGCGCACCGCCCTCGGCCCCTATATGGGGGACCTGGCGCTGGCTACCCACACCGAGGCCGGCCGTCGCGGAGGGGGAAGCCAATGATCAGCCAACCTTCGTGCCATCGGGTGCAGCGCCTCTTGGACGAGTTCGCCGCGGGATCGCTGCCTGCCGGCGAGGCCTGGATCGTACAGCAGCACCTGGCCTCCTGTTCGGCTTGCGCGCAGACGCTCAACGACTTCAGCGTGTTGCGGTCTGCCGCGTCTGCGCTGGAGCCCGAGGCTCCGCCGGCCGGTTTCGAGGATGCCGTCATGCGTCGCGTCGCATCGCAGGGCAGGCGCCTCGCGCCCTTCAGGCGGCTGAGCTGGGCTGTTCTGGCGGCTCCCGCAGCGGCTGCGCTGACGCTGGGCGCCCTTGTGCCGCTTCTTGATGCGCCGGGCCGTCCGGCACGGGTCGCCACCCACACTCCGGTTGTGTCGGCGCCTGCGCAACCGAGCCTCCTGGCGCTTGCCGCCTCCGATCCACTGGCGGACCTGGCGGCGGCGAACCTGGTGGAGCGGACCGGCGAAACCGTCGGTGCGAACCGGGATGCTGACCTCTAGGCCGCTCGTCCTTGCGCTGCTCGTAGCCTGCGCGCTGGTCCCCCAGGGCTCGTCAGCGGCGCCGGAGGATTACGTGCGTCCGCTTCGACTGCCGCTACGCGCCGCGGCGCAGGATGCCCACGCGGCCGCGCTGGGCCGCCAGATACTGCAACGGTACCTCGGTCCGGGCATGGCGTGTCGGTACACAGCCATCGAGACGACCCGCGTCCTGGCCGGTCGCGTCCGCGAGTCGCGGCAGGTCGTGCTGCATGGCGGCGCCGGCATGGAGCGGCGGGAGTACACCTATCCGGCCCGGATGCGCGGCGACATCCTGTTGCTCACTGCCGGCGCCACCTATCACTACCGGGCCAAACCTACACCCGGGGTGCGTGTCGGCGCCGCGCAGATCGAGGCCGGGCGCAGGCGGACGCTTTTGGCCCTGCGAGCGACTGCGGCTGGAAGGCTGAGGCTTCGGGCTGTGGGCACGGACGAGGTGGCCGACCGCTCGGCGGACATTGTGGAGATCGGCGGCCTGCCGGGGCGTGCGGTGCGGCGCCTCTGGATCGACCGGGCGACCGGTGTGCGCCTGCGGGTCGATACGCTGGACAGCCTTGGAGCCACGCAGACCACCAGCTATTACACTCAGATCGATTACAGCGCCAAGCCCGACCCCGCGCTCTTCTCGCCGGACTCGCTGCCGCACGCTCCCAAGATCCAGCTGCCGTAGGGCCGGCCCGAAGCCTGCGCTCCGGGCCGGCAGGGCCCTGACTACAGGACGACTTCGCGTCCCGTCGCGCCGCTCCGATAGAGCCCCTCCAGGATCGTGATGACATCCAGCGACTGCTCCGGCGGAACCGGGCTGGAGGCGCCGTTCACAATCGCCTCGGCGAAGGCCATGCACTCCTTGGCGTGCGGCTCGCCCCCTTCCTTCATCTGCAGTTGCGTGTCGAGATGCTGCTTGGTGGCGTTGTTCGTGGTCAGCAGCACGTTGTCCGGCCAGTGCGCGCCGCCCTTGTCGCCGTAGAGCCACATCTGCATATCCTCGCCGTGGGTCTTCGGGTGGTTCAGCAGCCAGGAGACCTCGAGGACCAGCGTGGCTCCGTTGGCGAACCGGACGAAGGCCGCCGCGAACTCCTCGACATCCCAGAAGTCGGGGATCGGGCCGCCCCAGTTACTGAAGGCGCCGGGCAGCTTGCTCAGCTTGTCCTGCGTGATGCCCGTCACGGTGACCGGCTTGGGATTGCCCATCATCCAGAGCGTCAGGTCCAGGATGTGGACGCCGATGTCGATACAGGGCCCGCCGCCCGCGTGCTGTTTGGTCACAAAGCCCGGCGAGGTGGGTGCGCCGCTTCGCCGCAGCATCCAGCTTCGCGCGTGGTAGATGTCTCCCAGGGCTCCGCCGTCGATCTCAGCCTTCAGGGCCTTGGCCGCGCCGTCGAAGCGGAAGTGCTGGGCCGTCATCAGGAGCTTGCCCGACGCGTTGCGGGCCTCGATCATCTGCATGATGTCGGCCGGCGTCGGCGCCAGCGGCTTTTCGCAGATGACGTGCTTGCCGGCCTTGAGCGCCGCGATGCTGAGCGGAGCGTGGTAGGCGTTGGGCGTGCAGATGTCGATGATGTCGATGTCCGGAGCCGCGATCAGCTCCTCAGGGCTTTCGTAGAGCCGGGTCACGCCCTGTGCCTCGCCCTGCGCCTTGAGCACGTCTGCGTTGATGTCCGCGAACGCCACCATCTCGGTGTGCGGGCTCTCTTTCCAACCGGGGAAGTGCGTCCGTGCGATGCCGCGAACGCCGATCACGCCTACCTTGAGCGGTGCTGCCATGGCTGTCCTTTCTAGAGCGTCTGCTCCAGGGGTTGTGTGTGTAGTGAATGGGCCTTGGCTAGAGGCAGCGGTCTACCTTGTTGACGGCCGCCGCCATGGCCTCGGCATGGTGCGTCTGCGTCTTCATGTTGAAGCCGAACCGCAGGGCCCGGCCGAGCAGGTCCAGCGTCTTCGGGCACATATCCTGACTGTACGTTACGCTACCCGCATAGGCCGGGTGGGTCCAGGGCGATGCGGCGGCATGGTGGCTTCGCTTCTGGAGGATGGAGTCCCAGTACCGGTAGATGTGCCTGTCCGGGAAGCTATCGGAGTGCGCCGCGCCGCAGGGCAGCCCCTCGGCGGTGAGGGCGTCGGCAAAGCGTCCCACCAGGTCCGGGTCACTCACAATGATGGCCGCGCTGATGCCGCAGTCGCCGTCGGGATCGTCCACATGCTGGCGGACGTAGTGCCGCGGCTCGGCGAGGCCGGATAGGAAGGTGCGCTTCATGGCCCGGGTGTGAGCCAGGATGGCATCCAGGCGGCCCAACTGAACCAGTGCCAGGGCTCCGAGCAACTCGCTGGGGCGGAAGCAGTTGGCGGAAAAGGGTGGCTCGCCCCAGCCATCGGTTGCGATGGTCTCCTTCATCCACATGGGAAGCGCCGGGTCGGAGGCGAAACAGGCGCGCTCGTGGACGCCGTAGTCGTCCGTCACGACCAGGCCACCCTCACCGCAGGTGATGATCTTGAAGTAGTTGAGGCTCCAGGCTCCCGCGTCGCCGATGCTGCCCACCGGCTTGCCGAAGTACTCGCCGCCGATGCACTGGCAGCAATCCTCCACCACGGCCAGCCCGTGGCGGCGACAGACGGCCATCAGGTCGCTGATGCGCGCCGGGACGCCCTGCATGTAGACGGGCACGACGGCCCTGGTCTGCGGTGTGACCTTCGCCTCGACGTCGCGCGGATCCAGTCCCAGCGACTCGTCGATCTCGGCGATGACCGGCACCGCCCCGCAGGCCACCACCGCCGCCGCCGTGGCGATGTAGGTGTACCCGGGTACGATGACCTCGTCGCCCGGCCCGACGCCCACGCCCTGCAGCGCGCATACCAGGGCGCTGGTCCCGGAGTTGACCATCAGTCCGTGCTTGCGGCCAAGCCGCGCACAGGCCGCTGCCTCGAAGGCGCGGACGCGGCTATCGTCGACGAACCTGAACAGCTTGCCGGTCCGGAGCACCGCCTCAACAGCCTGGACTTCCTCGTCGCCGATGCAACTGACACCCGGACCGCCGCCCGTGGAGGGCAGGGGATCGGAGATGATCGGACTTCCGCCATCGATCGCCAGGCGCTCGCTCATGTCTGTACCTCCCGCTGATGTGCGCCTATACGGTTCGCCGTCGGAGCCGCGACTCCTGCCCGCGGGACGACCCCACTGGTATAATGGCCGGTGGCGAACTGGCGAGGGCGCGGATTGATGGCGATGGGCACGGTGGCGGTGAAGCTGGCAGTGCAGGATGTCTGCGTCCGGTTTGGGCGCCGGGATGTCTTCGGCAGCGTCAGCCTCACTGTGGCGTCTGGAGGCGTTGTGGCAGTGTCGGGGCCCAACGGCTCCGGCAAGAGCACCCTCCTGCGCGCCGTTTGCGGCCTGCTTAGCCCGTCTGGCGGCACGGTCTGCCTCTCTGTGGCCGACCGGCAAGTGCCCCAGCATGAGGTTAGGCGGCATATCGGCCTCTCCGCGCCTGACCTGGGCCTCTACCGCTCCCTGACCGCCTCCGAGCACCTGCAGTTCGCTGCGCAGATGCACGGCGTAGACGGCTCGATTGATCGAATGCGCGACCTGCTGACCCTCGTCGGCCTTCGCGGCCGCGGCCGCGACGCGGTGGGCTCCTACTCCACCGGGATGCGGCATCGCCTCCGCTACGCCCTGGCGCTGATCCACGAGCCCGCGCTCCTGGTTCTCGATGAGCCCACCGCCAACCTCGACGCCGAGGGCGCTACGGTCGTCAAGTCCATCGTGGAGCGCCAACGCGGCCACGGCGCGGTGCTGATGGCCACCAATGAGGCGTCCGAGACCTCGTGGGCGGACCATGTCTGCGTTCTGGGCTCCGCGCGCTCGTGATCCAGGATAGGAAGCCCGTGGGCCTGCTCGCCGGCGCCTTTGCCGTGCTGCGCAAGGAGCTGCAGACCGAGCTGCGCGACCGGGCCGCCCTCAACGCCACGCTCCTTTTCTCGGTGGCCGGGCTGGCGATCGTGGCCTACGGCGTGGGGCCCGCGGTGTTGCCCGCGGTGGTGCAGTCCGCGCTGCTCTGGGTGGTCCTCTTCTTCGCAGCTTTCAGCGGCCTCGCCCACGTCTTCACACATGAGGAGGAGGCCGGCACGTCTTCCTTGCTTCGCCTCACGGCGGACGCCCATGCGGTCTACCTCGGCAAGCTGCTCTTCAACCTGCTGCTCACGGTGCTGATCGCGCTGATCACCGTGCCTGCCGGCCTGGTCGCCGTGTCGGCCTCGCCGGACCGTCCGTGGGTGTTCGCCGCGGTGGCGCTGTCCGGCGTCCTGGCCCTGGCGACCTCGGCAACGGTCGTGGCCGCCATCATCGCGCGGGCACAGGGCCGCGGCGCGCTGTTCGGCGCCGTGGGCCTGCCGCTCCTCCTTCCCGTGCTGCTCATCGCCGTCGACGCCACGAAGAACACACTGGAGCCCGAGATGATCCCGGGGCTCGCCATGCGCGAGATCGTGGGCCTCTGCGCCTTTGCCGTCATGGTCATTGCGGCATCGTGGCTTGTTTTCCCCGCCGTATGGGAGGAGTGACCCGCTGTGATGCGTATGGCTACGGTGTACCCATGAAACCACAAACCACTCCAGCACGAATCTGCGGGGCCTGGTGGAAACTAGGCTCGGCTCTCTTCATGGTCGCCACCATCGTGGTCGGCCTCGCAATCGCGGGCCCGGTGAGAACGCCGGACGGTGTCGCGATGTTTACCATGGGTGGCCACGGGGCCAAGCTCATCTTCTTCCATGTGCCCTGCGCCTGGCTTGCCAGCCTGGCCTACATCGTAGGGGCCATCTACGCCGTGCGAGTGCTGCTCTCCGGCGGCAAGTCGCCTGAGGTCCAGGCCGACCTGGACATCAAGGCCTGCACCGCCATGGAGCTGGGTCTTGTGTTCGCGTTCCTGGCTACGGTGACCGGGAGCATCTTCTCGCACAACGAGTGGCTCACGTTCTGGAACTGGCGCGAGCCGCGCATGGTATCCATCTTCGTCATCCTGCTGATTTTCGCCGCCTATCTGGTGCTGCGCCAGGCCGTCGACAATCCGACCCGCCGCGCCCGCCTTGCCGCGGCCTATGCCCTGGTCTCAGTGGTGCCCGGCATGTTCCTGATCTGGGTGCTGCCGAGGATGGTGGCCACGCTGCACGGTGACGCGAACCAGGCTGTGATGGGCAACAACCTTGGCGGCATGTATCGGCCGGTGCTGCGCTATCTGGCGCTACCGGCGTTCCTCGGCCTGTTCGGCTGGATGTTCCAGCTGGGCGTCAGGGCCAAGCGCCTCGCGGCGCGGCATGCGGCCGAGTAGCCGCTGCCGGCGCCGATAGGGAAGGGTAAGCCGCGCATGTCCATGTGGTCACTCGTCGTCGTACCGCTGCTGGTCTGGATCGGTACGGTTGCCTACCTGATCAAGATCGACCTCAAGCTCTCAAGCCTCGAGGCCTCCTCGCAGGAAGCGGACCTGTGAGGCGGGGCTACGTCGTGGCGCTGATCATCCTGGTCGTGGCCATGGGCGGCGCCATCTACAGCTTCAGCGGCGTCGTGGCCCAGCATGCCGACATCTCCACGGCGATCAGCCAACCCGGGAAAACCCTCCAGATACCTGGTCGCATCCGGAAGGACACGGTGAAGTACGAGATTGCCGACGGCCGGGGCACGCTACGCTTCGTCATTGAGGACTTCGTGGACCCCTCCAAGTCGATCGAGGTCGTCTATGCGAAGCCCAAACCGGAGAACTTCGACGCCGCGGTCAGCGTTGAGGCCATCGGCGAGTACCGCGAGGGCGTGTTCGAGGCGCATAACCTGCTGGTTAAGTGCCCCTCCAAGTACAACGACCAGACAAGCGCCGCGAAGTAGGCGAAACCGGGGGAGCCTGAAGGGGGCCACATGGAGATCGGTCGTTGGCTGATGGTGCTGGGGCTCGTGTCCTCGGTCCTTTGCGTCGTGCTCTACGCCGTCGCCTCGCGGCAGGTGCGGGCCACGGTATGGGCGCGCTGGGCGTTCGTGGTTGCCACCGTATGCGCGGTGGGCGGCTTCTGGCGGCTCATGTTCCTCGTCTCGCACTACCGGTTCCAGTACCAGTACGTGTACGACTATGTCTCCGCCGACCTGCAGGGCAAGTTCCTCTACTCGGCCACCTGGGCCGGGCAGGAGGGCAGCTTCCTGCTCTGGGCGGTATGGACGGGCATCCTCGGCCTCTTCGTGATCTTGAAGTCCGGACGATGGGAAGCCCGCGTGATGCCCTTCTACGTGGCGTCGCTGGCCTTCCTGTTTGGCATCCTGACGTGGCTGAGCCCCTATGTGATGCTCACGCGAGGCGGTGCCAACGGCTATCCTCTGGATATGGCCTGGCCGCCCATCGACGGCAACGGCCTCAATCCGTCGCTGCAGAACTACTGGATGGCGATCCATCCGCCGACGATCTTCCTGGGCTTTGTGGGTCTCGCGGTGCCCTTTGCCTATGCGCTTGCCGCACTGACCTGGAAGGACCACTCGGACTACGCCGCACGATCGCTTCCGTGGACCGGCCTGGCCGTAGCCTTCCTGGGTATCGGCCTCTTCATGGGCGGCTACTGGGCCTATGAGACGCAGGGCTGGCATGGTTTCTGGGCATGGGATCCGGTGGAGAACGCCTCCCTCTTCCCTTGGCTCGCGTCGCTGGGCCTGCTCCACGGCCTCCTTGTGCAACGGTACCGGGGCGGCATGGCGCGCACCAATATGGTGATGGCCATGCTGGGCTGGGTGATGTTCATCTACGGGACGTTCCTGACGCGGTCAGGTGTCCTGTCGAGCTTCTCGGTGCATGCCTTCAGTTCGCTGGAGAAGGGCGCGCTCTGGTTGCTCATCGCCATGGTAGCGCTCTCGGCGCTGGCGAGCCTGGTGCTGCTGGCCTGGCGTTGGAAGTCCATACCACGCCCAGCGGCCGATGCAGCGCCCTTCTCGCGTGACACCGCGCTGTCGGTCTGCGTTACGCTTGCGCTGGTCTCATCGATCGTCGTGGCGGGCGGCACCTCGTGGCCGCTGATGTCGCGCTGGCCGCTGCTGCACAAGGTTCCCTTCCTGGCCGGCCTCACCGCCGAAACCGGTGTGCGGGTGGAGCCCATCTTCTACAACGTCTCCGGCGTGGTTCTGCTGATCCCGGCGCTGCTGGCCATGGCGATCGTGCCGGTTCTTGCCTGGCGCAAAGCTAACTCCGAACAGGCCATGTGGCGCCTCATGGGGCCCTGGTTCACCGCCATCGCACTGGGCTTCGGGGTTGCTTGGTTCGTGCAGCACGAAGCGGCCATCGGCTTCAAGGCCGACACGCCGCGCCTGGTGGTCGTGATCGTCAGCACCCTCAGCCTCTTTGCTACATTCGTCAATGTGATAGCGCTGATCAAGTCGATCCGGGGCGGCCTGCTCGTCACCGGAGGTTGGCTGGCCCACGTCGGCATCGGCCTGCTAATGGTCGGCACGATTATCTCGAACGCATACGAGAAATCGACCGATATGATGCTGATTGAGGGCGCCGACCCGGTCAAGACCCCATACGGCTATGCCCTTCAGTTCGAGGGCTGGACCCACGACGGCCTGAGCCGCGATGAGGTCCAGAAAGCCTGGTGGAGTTTCGAGCACGCCGTGAAGATCAATGTCACGCCATCGGAGGGCCGTGGCAAGGGGTTCCTGGCGCAGGCGCCGGTCTTCTACCACCGGCAGTTGGTGATGAACCAGGAGGAGGGCGCCCCGCAGACCATGCGGTGGCCGCACATCCACCGGGAGCTGCACCGCGATTTCTACATCGCCATCGCCAGCGATCCCAAGCTCGTCCGGCCGACCGCAACGCTGCGGCCCGGGGAGACCGCCTCGATCGGGACGCCGGGTCTGGAGATGACCCAGTACTCGGTTCGGTACAAGAAGATCTACACCGAGGGCGAAATGGCCTCAGGCGGCGTCATCGGCGCCGAGATGGAGTTGAAGACACCCGACGGCAAATCGATCCCGATCCGTCCGGGCATCCGCATCGGCTCAGCCGAGGGCGGCGCATCGCAGGTCAACACTGAAGTGCCCGACCTGAACGGCGCGGTGATCCTGGAGGGCGGCATCGATCCGTCGACCCAACAGGCCACGGTGGCATTCGAACTGCCCGATGCGCCCGCCCGATGGGCAGTGCCTGTCGCAATCACCAACAAGCCGGCTGTGAACCTGGTCTGGCTCGGTGTGATCCTGATGGGGATCGGCTCTCTGTTGTCGACGGTCCGCCGCAGCCTTGAGGCGGGGAAGGGCAACCTGGCGCCCGCGCCGGGGACGGTGGGAACGCCGTAGCCGCCGTTGTGCTGCAGCAGGCAGACGCACCGAGGGCGCGCCACGCGGCGCGCCCTCGGTGGTTCTGGCTACAGCTTCTCGGCTACCGACTTGCCCTGCATGAAGAGCTGCAGGTAATCGCGGCCGCCGGCTTTGCTGTCGGTACCGCTCATATTGAAGCCGCCGAAGGGCTGCACATCCACCAGCGCGCCCGTGCACTTGCGGTTCAGGTAGAGGTTACCCACGTGGAAGTCGGCCCGCGCACGCTCAAGCCGGGCACGAATGCCCGAGAAGAGCGCACCGGTGAGGCCGTAGTCCGTCCCGTTGGCTATCTCCAGCGCGTGGTCGAAGTCGCGGGCGCGTATGACTGCCAGCACCGGTCCGAAGATCTCCTCCTGGGCGATGCGGGCGTCGGGCGCCACGTTGTCGATGATGGTGACCGGCACGAACTGGCCGTCGCCCTCGGGGACGCCGCTCTGGTAGACCAGGTCGCCCTCCTGCCGGCCGATCTCGATGTACTCGTGGATCTTGCGCACGGCGCCGGGATCGACGACCGCGCCCAGGTCGATGCCGGCGCAGGCCGGGTCGCCCATGGTGAGCCTCGGGGCCAGGGCCAGGACGCGCTCCATGAGGGCGTCGTGGACTTCGTCGACCACGATGAGCCGCGAGCAGGCCGAGCACTTCTGGCCCTGATAGCCGAAGGCCGAAGCCACGGCGCCTGCCGCTGCGGCATCGATGTCGGCGGTCTCGTCGACGATGATGGCGTCCTTGCCGCCCATCTCCAGGATGGTTCGCTTCAGCCACTTCTGGCAGGGATGCACCTTGGCGGCTCGCTCGTGGATGCGGACGCCCACCTCGCGTGAGCCGGTGAAGGAGATGAAGCGGGTGAGCGGGTGGTCCACCAGTACATCGCCGACCGAGCTGCCGGGGCCGGGCACGTAGTTGACGACCCCCGCCGGCAGGCCCGCCTCCTCAAGGACCTCCATGAACTTGGCGGCCACAATGGGTGCCTGCGAGGCGGGTTTTACCACTACCGTGTTGCCTGCCGCGGCGGCGGCGGCGGTCATCCCGGCCATGATGGCTAGCGGGAAGTTCCATGGCGAGATCACTACACCCACGCCCAGCGGCACGTAGCGGACCTCGTTCTCTTCGCCGGGACTGGGCGTCGAGGGCAAGGGAGCGGCCAGCCGCATCATCTCGCGGGCGTAGAGCTCAAGGAAGTCCACGGCCTCGGCTGCGTCGGCGTAGGCCTCGATCCACGACTTGCTCACTTCGACGACCAGCCAGGCCGAGAACTCGTAGATGCGCCGTCGCAGGATCGCAGCGGCCTTCAGGATGATGCGAGCGCGCACCACCGGAGCCACGGCGCGCCACTCCTCATACGTGGCGGCAGCGCAGCGGACGGCGCGGTCCGCAAGCTCAGGCGTGGCGCTACCAGTGCGCCCGACGATGCGGTCGGGCGCGACGGGGTTCGCCGAGACGATGGCGGCGTCGGTGGTGATCCGCTCGCCGCCGATGATCAGCGGATAGTATCGGTCAGCCTGCGATGCCACGAGATCCAGCGCGGTGCGCATGGCGGCGGCAGGTCCAGGTTGCGTGAAGTCAGGGTAGGGCTCGTTCGCGTAAGGGGGGAGCATGGAAGCCTCCAGCGAGATGGGGTCATACTATCTCGGATTATAGCACTGTGGACTGGCGACGGTCTGGGCGCTGAATTCGGGCGGGAGCGGGGAGCGGGCCATGCTGACGATCGACCAACTGAGGTGGCTGGCCTCGCCGGAGGGCGCCGCCGTGCGCTGCAAGGCCGTTGCGGACAGTGTGCCTCATCACCAGTTGTTGCTCAACCTGCGGCGACGGTTGCATCCATGGCAGGCGGCCGCGGTGGTGGAGATCGTCGACCTGGAGCGGCGCGCGGCGGCCCGGTTTGAGCATGCCGATGCCATGCTCTTCACCCGCCAGGCGTTGGAGCAGGCTTCCGGTGCGGCTACGGCCGTGTGGCGCGCCGCGCAGATGC
Organism: uncultured Chthonomonas sp.; assembly: GCA_903885605.1. Taxonomy (GTDB): domain Bacteria; phylum Armatimonadota; class Chthonomonadetes; order Chthonomonadales; family CAJBBX01; genus CAJBBX01. Next base: position 11,314 of record CAISJD010000008.1, read on the forward strand.
CCCATGGCGCCCTCGTGTATGATCTCTGCTGCGGCATCGGCGGCGACGCCATGGCGCTCGCGCGGCGCGGACCCGTGGTGGCCGTCGATCGCGATCCTGACGCTGCATACTGCACCGCGCACAACCTGGCCCTCTCGTCGCCCGGACGGCCCGCACCGGTGGTGGTGGCCGACGTCACCCGCCTGCGCGGCTCACCGGACGCCTTTGTGCTGGACCCGGCGCGGCGCCGCGACGGCCTGCGCCTGCGCGACCCCGAGGAGTGGTCCCCGCCGCTGAGCTTCGTGCACGATCTCATCGCGCGGTGGCCGTCGGGCGTCGTGAAGGCCTCCCCGGCGATCCGCGACGACGTCCTCGAGGCTCTGGGCGGCCGTGTCGAGTTCGTTGCCGATGCGCGGGAGTGCAAGGAGGCCGTGGTCTGGTTCGGCGCCGTCGGGCCAGCGGCTCTGCGTTCAGCCGTAGTGCTGCCCGCCGGGGTTCGGCTGAACCGTGACCCAGCGATCGGCCCGGCCGATGTCTCCGACCTGCGGGGCTGGCTGATGGAGCCCGATCCCGCCGTGATCCGCGCCGGCCTGCTGCCGGAGCTCTGCGCGTTGGCCTCAGGCGCCATGGTCGACCATGAGATCGCCTACGTCACCGCCGATGCGCCCGTCGCGACGCCGTTTGGGCGCTGGTACCGCGTGCTTGGGCAGTCGGCCCTGCGGCCGAGGAAGATCGCCCGGGAACTGGCTCGACTGGGCCTCCACGCCGTGGCGGTAAAGCGCCGCGGAGCGCCGGTGGAGCCGGAGCAGTTGATGCGTGAGTTGCCTCGCTCGGGAGGCGTACCGGCCGTGGTGGTGGCCACCCGACTGCAGGGAAGCCTGACAGCCATCATCTGCGGCGAATGCGAGCAGGAGCCGGGGCCGTCTGCGGCGTAGTTAAGGGTCGAGCGTACACTGCAGGACCGAAGGAGTGTGACATGGCTAGTGACGTGGAGCGGCCGGGCGCCATCGGGCGCAGGGACTTGCTGCGGGCTGCCGCAGCCGTAGGCGTCACCGGCGCCGCAGGCGGTGTCGCCAGGGCGCAGGCGAACTCGCGGATCGGGCTGGGGTTCATCGGCGTGGGTGGCCGCGGGGGCTGGCTCTTCAACGATTTCCTCCGTCGGTCGGCCGATCCAGCCGCTGGACTCGACATAGTGGCCGTCTGCGACGTCTGGGACCGCCGCGCGCAGGAGATGGCACGTTCTGCCGGCGGCAAGCCCAAGGTCTTCCGCGACTACCGTGAGCTACTGGCCATGAAGGGCGTGGACGCCGTCGTGGTGGCGACGCCCGACCACTGGCATTCGAAGATCACCATAGAGGCCATGAAGTCCGGCCGCGACGTCTACTGCGAGAAGCCGTTGACGCTCTACTGGGAGCAGGCCAAGGACGTTGCCCGCGTGAGCAACGAGACGGGAAAGGTCGTCCAGTGCGGCGCCGGCTCAGGCTCTGACGGCGCCTGGTGGACAGCCCGGGATGTGATCAAGCAGGGCGGCATCGGACCGGTCATCTGGATCCAGGGCGGCGCGTTCCGCAACGATCCCTCCGGCGACTGGAACTGGGGCATCCAGCCCTGCAAGCCGGGCGTCGACCTGGACTGGGACCTCTGGCTGGGTTGGAAGTACGGCTTGGCGGCGAAGCGGCCCTACGATGCGGAGCGATACAGCCGGTTCCGCAAGTACTGGGACTATAGCGGCGGCCTCGCCACGGACCTGCTCTACCACACCTACGCTCACCTCGCCATCGCGCTGGACCACGAACTACCCACGCGCGTAGTCGCGGCCGGCGGCCAGCCTGTCCACAACCTGAAGAACGACAACCGCGAGGTGCCGACGCTCTTCACGGTGACCACGGACTACGCCAGCCAGCGGCAGTGCGTGCTGGTGGGCACACAGGAGTGCGAGGAGGGCGTCGCCGAGTTGGTGCGCGGCCAGAAGGCGGTCCTCTCCACGGGCGGGCCTGGCGTCATCGTCCGTCCGCAGGCGCCGTTCCGAGACGAGATGATGAGCCTGGCCCGGTCGCTCGACTGCTACCGCGGCGCCGAACTGGTCACGCACAAGGAGGGCGACCGCACCGTTCTGGATGAGATCCGGGTCGCCTCGAAGTACAACTGGGATCACATCGGCAACTGGGCGGACTGCCTTCGCAGCCGCCAGCAGCCAACACTGAACGCGGATCGTGCGTACAGAGTGATGGTGCCCATCGCCCTGAGCGTTCTCTCCTATCGGAGCGGGCGCGCCATCCTGTTCGACCCCGACAAGCAGGAGATCACTCGACATTTGCCGGCGCCGGTTTGACAGGGCCCGCCGGCCCCGGAATGGGAGGCCGGCCGCCTATGGTTCGACGTAAGGTTGTGGCCTACGGCCTCGCCTGTGCGCTCAGCGCGGTGGCCCTCTGGCTGCTACCGCTCTGTGAGCTCACGGTGCGGGGACTGCTGTCCGCCGACGGCAGGGGCGACGCTCCGCCGCTGCCGCCGGAGACCGAGCCCATGCCTGCGTCGCTCTGGTGGAGCCGCGCGGTCTTCTCGTTCGTCATGGCCCTGGGCGGCCTCAATCCGTCCATGGTCCTCCTGGTGCTGGTTTCGTTGGCGCTACCCCTCGGCTACTGCTTCCTGCGATCCGTCAACGGCAGCTTCCGGCTCACCACCGGCGTGGACTGGGACAGCGGACTGCTGTTTCGTACATACCTCCACGCATGGCCGATCACCAAGACCGTCCTTGTGATCGTCAGCGCGGCGCCGGTCCTGGCGGCGGCGTTTGGCGTTCTGGCCTGGTTGCCCCTGCCCGAGGTCGTGACGGGCGTCCTGAAGGCAATGGCCGCCGGCGCATTGGCATGGCTCTCGCTGAGCCGGGCCGGCATCGCCGGCGACCTGGAAGACGGCAACTACCTCTTCCCGTCGGATCGCGGGGTGCGGCGCTCCCTTCTTGCATCGGGAGCGCTCTTCGGCCTGGCCGTTCATGTCTCCCTGCCTGCGTTCCAGGCCGTGGCGCCTGCTCCCTGGCTCTCCTTCTGGACTACCGTCGGCGGCGTCGGGTCACGCGCGTGGACGCTGCTGGCCGCGCTGGGCGCCGCTGTGGTCGGAGCCGGGGCCTTCGGCACTGTGTGGCTCGCAGTGGCCCTGGGGCCCGGTGCTTGCCTGCGGCGGCAGTGGCGGCGTTGGGCGCCGCCCGCGGCCATGCTGGCGCTGATGGGTGGCTCGGCCGCGTTCGTTTGGCCCGCGGCGGCGTTCGGGAGGTTCGACTACAGCGTGTCCGCGGCCGGCCCGGCGCCGGCGCGGCTTGCGTCGTTGGGGCTACCCATAGCAGCCTCAGGGCGTCCTGCCCCCGGCCTGCTCCTCATCGCCGGCGAGACGGCCGTCCGCGTCCGCATTGGCGGCGACGGCGGCCCAGCGCCTGTGCAGGACGCCGGGGCCGCTCGGCGCCTTGAAGCTCTGCTGGAGCAGCGCGGGTATCGCTCGGCCCTGGTGGCGCCCGCCCTCTGGCATCTGCACCGCGCCGCCCAGATCGCCATGGATGCACCCGAGGCGACGCGCCTTGAGCTACTCGGCGCCACGCGGGCAGGCGATGCAGCGTTCTCGGCGATGCTGATGGACCGCGCACGACGCTGGCCCGCATCGGCCACGGCCCGGAGGGCTGCCCTCGCGCTCGCCGACGGCCGCCTTTTCAAGTGCGTCGATCCGCGCGCATCGCTGCTGGTGGGCGACCTTCTAGCACGCACGGGCATGGCCGATCGGGCTCGGGTTCTCTATGCGCGCGCCGGAGTGCCGACGTCGCGTGTAATGGATCGGCTGGAGCGCGTGCCGGCAGTCAAGCCGTCTCAGGTCGACGGCACCTTGACGCTGGCTGGACGGCCCCTGGTGGGTGCGGTAGTGGGCCTCACCGACGCTCGGTCGGCATGGCTCAGCCCGCGGGAGCGCGCGGCCGGTGCCGAGCGTCCGGCGGGCTGGCTCAGGGGCGTAGCGGCCACTACGCACGTCTCGGCGCAGGGCCGTTTTACCCTCAAGGGCGTGACCCCCGGCGAGTACAGGCTACTCATCCGATGGCCGGCTGATGCGGCCGATAGCGCGGCTCCGGCCTGGCGGGTCGCCGCCGCCTGGGATGTCCGCGAGCCGTTCTATGTGGCAGGCGGCGCGGTCACCATGGGAGCGATACGGCTGGACGCGGTCAGTCGTCGTCCTCTTCGGGAGCCATCTGTGCAAGCACCTCGTCTGCGCTGATCGGGTTGGCCACCGGCGTGTCCTGAACCACGTGGCCGTCTTTGAACCGGATGATCCGCTTGGCGTGCTCCGCGATATCCTGCTCGTGCGTGACGATCACCACGGTCTTTCCCTGGCGGTTCAGGCCCTGGAAGATCGACATGATCTCCTGGCCCGTGCGTGTGTCCAGGTTCCCTGTTGGCTCGTCGCCGAAGATGATGGGTGGGTCGTTCACCAGTGCGCGCGCGATGGCGACGCGCTGCTGCTGTCCGCCGGAGAGCTCATTGGGCTTGTGGTTCACCCGGTCGCCGAGGCCCACGATGTCAAGGCACTTACGGGCGACCTGCTCGCGGTGGCGCGTGTTGTTGTAGAGCATGGGTAGCTCCACGTTGCGTAGCGCCGAGGTTCGGGGTAGCAGGTTGAAGGTCTGGAAGACGAAGCCGATCTTCTTGTTGCGGATTTCGGCAAGCTGGTTGTCATTCAGCTTGGCTACCTCAACGCTGGCCAGCGTGTAGGAGCCCGCGGTCGGCCGGTCCAGGCAACCGATCAGGTTCATGAACGTGGACTTGCCGGAGCCGGAGGGGCCCATTATGGCAACGAACTCGCCGGCTGCAACCGTGAGGGAGACGTGCCGGAGCGCACGCACCTCCATCTTGCCCATCTTGTACGTCTTGCTCAGGCCCTGCACTTCGATCAACGGCTGCGGTTGTTGGCTCATTGTGTCCTCACCTGCGACGCCTTGGTGCCGATCCGTCTGGTTCGGCCCCGGTTCGCGGATTACTTGGCGCGGCTCTCCAACTGGCCCATTAACTCGCTCAGCATCTGCTTGGCGCGGCCCGTGAAGGGGCTCTTCGGCATGCTGTCCGGGTTCAGCGGGTTGAACGGCTTGGGGTCGGGTATGGAGGCCGGGTCGAACGAGCGCCCTGCGCCTGCCGTGCTGCGCCCACCCATCATTCCGCCGCCGCCTGAGCCGGCGCCTCCGCCCTGTCCGCCACTGAGCTCCGAGGCAAGGACCTTGAGCTGGCGCTCGGTCAGCGGCCTGGTGATGGCCTTGCTCAGCTCCAGCGCCGCATCGTTGGTCATGACCTTCTTGGCGGTCCAGGGCTTGAGCGCAGCCAGGATCGTCTTGGCCTGGCTCTTGTCGAGCGCCGTGGCGGGCTTCTTGTTCATCTCGCCGATGGCGCGGAGCGTCTGCGTCACCGTCATGACGTGCTTGTTGTTCTTCATGAAGGTCTGCCAGGCCTTCACCTTGCCCTGGAGGACCTGCTGCTGTGCGGGTGTCAGGTTGCCCATGGGCCCCTGAGCCGTGGCGCCTGATGCCGCCCAAGCAAGAGTCGCCGCGCAGGCGGCCAGAGCGATGCGTCTCGTCATGGTTACTACCTCCCCAGTGCCGCGCCCTGCACGGCTACTCGTATCGAAGGGCCTCTATCGGGTTCATCTTGCTCGCCTTGAGCGCCGGATAGAAGCCAAAGAAGATGCCTACCAGCACCGAGAAGCTGAAGGCCATTGCCACGGTCTGCGGCGTGATGACCACCGTCCAGCCGTTGTTCTCGCCGATGAGGCGTGAGCCGGTCACGCCGACGTAGACGCCCAGCAACCCTCCCGCCACCGACAGGAACAGGGCCTCCAGCAGGAACTGGCCAAGGATGTCCTTGCGCTTGGCGCCGAGCGCCTTGCGGACGCCGATCTCCCGGGTCCGCTCGGTCACCGAGACGAGCATGATGTTCATGATGCCGATGCCGCCCACAATAAGCGAGACGATGGCCAGGCAGGTGATGAGGAGCGAGAACGTGCCCTGTTGGTCGCTCTGCGTCTGCGCCATGTCGGCCTGGTTGAAGATGATGAAGTCGGAGCTGCCGCCCTGCGGGATCTTGTGGCGGCGACGCAGCACGGCCTCCATCTCCTCCTGAGCCTTATCCATCATCTCGGTGCTGCGGGCTTGCACGGTGATGTTCTGGATATTGTCCATGCCGAAGAGCCGCCGCATCGCCGTGGTGACGGGCACGTAGAGCGCATCGTCAGGATTGCGGAAACCCATCCCGCCCTTCTGCTTCAGGCGCCCGATCACCTGGAACGAGGTGCCCTTCACCTTGATGGTCTTGCCGATGGGGTTCTGCTGGTCAAAGAGGTCCTTGGCCGTGGTTGAGCCCAGCACCGCGACACGCCGAAGCGACTTCACATCCTTTTGGGTGAAGTACTTGCCGATCTCCATCTCGTGGTTGCTGATATCGGGATAGAGCTCGCCGGTCCCATTCACCGTGGTCGTCGTGTTCCGGTTCTGGTACTTGATCTGGGCAGAGCGTCCCACAGACGCCGATACGCGTAACGCAGAGGGGCACTCGCGGATGATCGCCGCCGCGTCTTCCAGCCGCATCGTGTTGATGCTGCCGAAGCCGAAGCTGGCGCCGCCGCGGCGCTGCTGGCCCGGGAAGGCGGTCAGCACGTTGGTGCCCAGCCGCTGCATGCTCTCCGCCACGGCCTGCTTCGACCCCTCGCCGATGGCTACGGCGGTGATCACGGCCGCCACGCCGATGATCACCCCCAGCATCGTCAGGAATGATCGAAGCTTGTTGGCGCTCAGGCCGCGCAGCGCCATGAGGACCATGATCATGTGCGCGATCCCGAGGTCGGCCTATACGGGCGTCTGCTCATCGCCCGCGTCCGCGGCCCATGCCGCCGGGGCCGCCGCCGCCGAACGGGCTGCCGGCCTGCTTCGGGCCGGGTTCGATCCTCTGGATGACGACGATCTCGCCCTCCTTGGCCCCGCTGGGGAGCTCCACGCCGTCGTTGCCCTCGATGCCGGGCTCCACGCGGCGCTTATCCACCTTCACGCCCACGAGCAGGTTGGGATCGGCTTCGCCGCCCACCTTGGGATCGACGGGCGCCACCTTGCCGGTGCCGTTGGTCACCTCGATGAACTTGCCGTCGTCGTCGGATCGGATGGCGTCGAGCGGAACGATGACGCAGTTGTCCTTCTCCTCCTTCACGAACTCGCATGTGGAGTTCATGCCGGGCTTGAGTAGCCGGAACGAAGGAGCGGAGTTGTCGATCTCCACTCGGACGTGGACGTTGGTCACATTCTGCTCCACCACGGCCTGCGGGCTGATGCGGGTCACCGTGCCCTCGAACGGCAGGCCGGGGTAGGCGTCGATACTGACCTCGACCTTGCCGCCGTCATCGACGTTGGCGATGTCCGTCTCATCGACCGTGACGTCGACGTACATTCGCGTGATGTCGCCGAGCTGCAGGATGTTGTTTCCCGTGGCAGCGAACGAGAGGGCCGAGCTGATGATCGTGCCCTGCTCAACGTACTTCTTGAGGATCACGCCGTCGGCCGGGGCGCGGACCGTGGTCTGTTCCAGGGTGTTTCTGGCGTTGACCATAGTGGCGCTGGCGCGCTGCATCGAGGCCTTCGCGGTGGCGATGTCCAGCGCCTTAATGGCGTCATTGGCTTTGTTGGAGCGTGCTTGCCGCATGTTCGCCTCCGCCTGATCCAGCGCGGCCTGCGACTGCTTGAGCACGGCGCGCGCCTCTTCCAGCGACTGCTTGCGGGTCTCGATGTCCACGCGCTGGGCGACGGCGTTGTCGAGCTGCGCCTGCGCTTGCCGAACCCGGGCCTCGGCCTGCTCCACGCCGGCCTTCTGGGCGGCGGCCAGCGTGCGGAGCTTCTCCTGTGCCGAACTGAGCGTGGCGGCGGCGACATCGTAGGTCGCTTGTGCGGCATCGACGGCCGACTGCGCCACGAAGCCTTTGGCAACGAGGCTCTTCTGGCGGTCGAGGTTGAGCCGCGCGTTGTGGACGTTGGCGTTGGCCTGATCCACCGCCGCGCGCGTCGCCGCCTGCTCCTGCGGGTTCGTCGCGTCGAGCTGGGCGCGCTGCTGTTCCGCTGAGTTCAGGTTGGCTTTCGCTTGGGAGATGGCCGCCTCGGTCAGGGCCGGCTGGGTGCGGGCCGCCAGCTCTGCACTGCGAAGCCTCGCCTCCGACGCTCGCAACGACGCGGCGGCGCTGGCGGCCTGAGCTTCGGCGGTCTCGATGGACGTGGTCGACTGCTTGACCTGCAGCTCGTGCGTCTTGCGGTTCTGCGCTACGCGTGCCGCCGCCGAGTCGATATCGGCCTGTGCGGTGTTCACGTTGAGCTGCGTGTCCGATGGGTCGATCTTGGCTAGAATCTGGTCCTTCGTGACCAGCGAGCCTTCGTCAACCAGCAGGGCATCGACCCGTCCACCGGCCTTCGACTTGATATCGACGGTAGTCCATGGCATCAGTACGCCGGTGGCCGAGACAGTCTTCTTAACGGTGCCGAAGGTGACCTTGCTGATCCGGTACTTCACCTCATCTTCGGTGCTTGGTGCACGAAGCCGGGTCATCGCGAAGTAGCCGATGCCGCACACGGTCATGACAACGACGGCGACGATTGCAGCTCGCTTCATCCTTTGCCTCCAGCAGCGGCCTGGTCGGCCGCTCCCGTCGCTCGGGCCAGGCGAGCCTCGGCAACGTGGTAATCGTAGATCGCCTGCACGGCGTTAGTCTCCGCGGTGACCAGTTGCGATCGTGCGGTGATCACATCGACGACCGTCCCCGCGCCGCTGGTGTAGCTTTCGGATGCCGCGTCGAAGTTGGCCTTGGCCGATGCCGCCGCCGCTTCCGCCGCCACCGAACGGGCCCTGGCCTCTTCCTTCAGCAGATAGGCCTGCTCCACCTCGAGTTGAACGGCCTGCTTCTGGATCTCCATCTGCTGTCGGGCCTGCTCTTCGGCCGCCGCCGCGGCACGGACCTGCGACCGCGCCAGCCCGGCGTCGAAGAGCGGGTAGGTGACCGCCGCGACCACAGACTGGCTGTCGCCGGCGTCGGGGTTCAGCCAGTAGGAAGCGCTCGCGTTGGCCTCCAGGACAACGCCCGAGTCGATCCTCGCCAGCCGCGTGCTCTGGCGGCTCGACTCGATGCCCGCATCCAGCTCCTTGAGGTCCGGGCGATGGCTCATGGCGGCCTCGAGGTAGGACGCCCCGGTACGCGGGTCCGGTTCGGCCGAAGGCGCCGGCGTCGGCGTCTCCGCAAGGACGATCGCCACCGGCGTTGAGATCCCCATCGCCTTGCGGAGGGTGATCTCAGCAAGCCGCGCGTTGTTCTTCGCGATGCTCACCTGCACCATGACGTTGGCGTAGTCGGCGTCGGCCTGGAGGGTATCGATCTTCCGGACCGTCTGGGCCTCAACGGCCGCCCGGACCGACTCAAGGGTCGTTCGAGCCCGCTCAGCGTTCGTGACCTGAACCCGCACCAACTCGCGGCTTCGAAGCACTTCGTAGTAGCTGGACGTGACGTCGAGGATTACGCCGAGCCGCGTATCGGCCAACGCGTAGCGCGAGGCCAGCGCGCCGGCCTTCGCTGCGGCCACATTGGCTTCGCGACGGCCGGTATCGTAGACAAGCTGGCGAACGGTGAGCGACGAGGCCGTGGTCTCAGACCGAACGGTCATGGAGCCGCCATCGGTCTCAGAGCGGGATCGGTCGAACGAGTACTGAACCTTGGGCCCGACCTGCGGGAAGTAGGCTGACAGGGCTGATGTGACCCGGGCTTCGGATGAGTCCTGTCGACTTCGCGCAATGGCCAACGACGGCTGGCTCTTGAGCGCGATGCTGATGCACTGGCTCAGGTTGAGGGGCTTGGAAAGGTCGGGTCTGGCTTGAGGCGGTTGCTGGGACATGGCCCAGGCCGGCGCGGTGGCGGTCGCTAAGATCGCCGGCGCCAGGGCGACGAGGCGCCGGGACGGCAGACACAGATGACGGTACACCATGGCGGGCGAGGGTCTCCTTCTCGGTTTGGGCAGCTCTTTGAAGCATACACCTAGACGGCTCTTCGGGAGAGCCGTTTCATGGGTTCTGGCGGACTCGGGGGCGAAGGCTGCCCCTCACCATTCGCGGACGGGTTGCTTGAGGCGCCGCACGACTACTCGTCCTGGCCTGAGCAACGCCTGGCAAGCAAGCCGCGCCCCGCCGGGCAACCCAGGAGCCGTCTGGAGCCGATCGTGCTCGGGTGGTTCCATCAGGCTCAGGTGTCCTCGTCCTGAGACGACCTCAACGCAGCACGACAGGCAGGCGCAGTTGCCGAGACAGGCGTGCGGCAGGCTGACCCCTGCCAGTCCTGCAGCGTCCAGAAGTGTGTAGCCCGCCGGCGCGTGGACCTCCACGCCCGCGTCGATGAACTCGACGGCGCAGTCGCCGTGACCGCCCTCGGTGCCGCGCTCGGGGCTGACCAGTCTCATTCCGTGTCGGCCAGCATGGTACACCAGGCTGCCTCTCCATCGCGGCGCTGCCGCTTGTAGAGGGCCGCCAGCGCCTGCGATGCCGCTGTAGCCTCTTGCTCGGATGTCGCCACGGCCACGGCTGCGAGCATCTCGCGCTCTGCGTCGGCATCGGAGCCAAGCTCCACGAACCGCTCTGCCGCTTCAATGCGCGCTCCCGAAGAGAGGCCGCGGCCGGCTGAGATGATCGCGTGCAGCGGGTCACCGTCATTGGACGGCGGAGCCAGGGCACGGTACTCGGCGATACAGGCGACCAGGACGTGACCCTCTGGCCGGTCGGGCCCGAGGTCGTACCCCTCAATCCGAGTGGAGAGGGCGGCCGGTTGCCTGATGGCCGTTCGGAGCGCTTCCATCCGGCGCTCCATTGATGGCGCCAGGCATGCCGCCGTGTACCACGCGTCGACGAACCAGGGCGCCTCCCGGCACGCGTCCTCTGCCGCACAGAGCGCCCCAGCTTTGTCGGCAGCAGCATGACGCCGCCACGCGATCCGCAGGAGGGCGCCGGCTCCACAACCGGTCGCGGCACGCTCGGCATCGTCCATCGAGCACGCGTCGGCTGAAGCAGGCGGAGGCCACCCTTGCGGCATCTCCAGGCCGGCGGCGCCGAGGTCCTGCACGACGGTCGCAGCTTCATCTGGGTCCTCGTCCAGGAGAGCCGCATATGCCGCCCAGGCTCCCAGGCCCGCAAGGCCCCTGGCAACCGGATGAAGGTGGCACAGCGCTACGTCATACCGCAGGACTACCGGCGCGCCCGGCTGGTCGGCCTCCGGGCGGTACAGGCCGTAGACCGCGTGGTCATCCTCGGCGATCGGGTGGAAGGCCGGGAACATACCGCACCAGGTCGACCAGCCGTCGAGGGCCTCCTCAGGATCATGCGGAGCGACCGGGCCAAGGCTCCGCTCCTCGCAGAGAAGACGGCAGAAGGGGAGCGTGAGGTCAAAGCCCCAGCGGGACAGGTAATCGGACCGTAGCCGTTCAGCCTTCACGAGTGCAAACCCCTCAGTTGGCGGTAAAATGAGACTGGATACAGGCGCTGGACAGGCTGCTCGCCCGCCTCACGGATGCTCGAGCGCCTGAGTGGCAGTGGCAGTGTACTGTATTGCTCGTCGCTGTTGACACTGCGGCAGAGGCTGTGCTATAGTGTCCAGCACACTCGGTGAGCCACTGGTTCGCCGGGTTGTTGTTTGTGCGGTGGTCTATGCGCGATCGTGCCGGGTTACCCGAGTGGCCAAAGGGGGCTGACTGTAAATCAGCTGCGGAACGCTTCAGTGGTTCGAATCCATTACCCGGCACTCTCACTCACGCAATAGACCAGACTTGGACCTAGTCGGACCGCTCGCAGGGGCGGAGGTTGTGCCCACTTAGCTCAGCGGCAGAGCACTTCTTTGGTAAAGAAGAGGTCATGGGTCCGATTCCCATAGTGGGCTCCACACCCTGAGTCGTCAAACCGGGTGCCCTGGCAGGTAGTGATACGGTAGTTCGGCGCAGGGGGGCCAAGCCCCCAGAGCCAGTTGCCACCGCGTCGTGTGCTGTCTGAGCACGGTATGTCTCAAGCCGGAGGAATTGGATGGGTAAGCAGCGATTTGAGCGCAACAAGCCGCACGTGAACATCGGTACGATCGGTCACGTGGATCACGGCAAGACGACGCTGACGGCGGCGATCACGCGTTGCCTGGCATCTGCCGGCGGCGCGAAGTATGTGGCCTAC